>NZ_JBHUKY010000021.1:0-461486 GCF_042684125.1 Paenibacillus rhizoplanae
TTCAACCCTTCTTGTTATAAAAGGAAATGGAGAAAACCGAAGGAGCTACAATTGCGTTTGACAGTCTCGTTCATATCAGCGATTGGAACAACGGTCCGTTCGCGGAGCGTCCACCCAAGTGAACACGTACATCCTTCTCCATATTAGATAAATTCAACAAACTCATTAACCGGCTTACGGTATCCGCGCGGTCTGATCTTGTGCTGGTTATCCTTGCCGATCGTAATCAGCATCACCGGAACCATATGATCGCCGAGACCGAGGGTAGCCTTGACAGCCTCCGGATTGAAGCCGATCATCGGGCAGGTATCCCAGCCCTTATCTTTGGCAATCAGCATGAACTGCATCGCCGACAGAGAAGCATTGCGGATCGCTTCATCCCGCTGGAACGCATCGTTTCCGGTATAAGCATCGTTGATGGATTGAATGGTCTGCTCGTAAGCATCCTCGCTCATCGCTCCCAGCAGCTTAAGCCCGCTATAGATTTCGGGAGCCTGCAGATAGGCATTCTTGTCACCCAGCACCACAATAACAGCCGATGCAGTGTGGATCTTGTATTGACCATACGCATCATTGCGGATGGCTTCCTTCACGGTATTATCGCTGATTACCTTGTAATGCGTGTGCTGAAGATTATAAGCCGAGGGAGCCAGACGGGCCAGGGAGAACATCTCTTCGAGTTCGCTCTGCGGAATTGTAACACCTTCCAAGAAATTATTAGCTGATCTGCGGGACTGCACCAATTCGGAAAAAGTACTCATAAGTCATTACCTCCATCTAATTATGTATGTTGCTTAGTTATAATAAATTGCTGATATAAATTAATAAACTTACATTTAGTTACTTGCTTAAGATATCACGACTCTCTGTATACGTCAATGAGGAAAAACATAATAATTTGTAAATTTAACCTGATTAAACGGTCGAGTTCGATAAAACCGATGAGGAAGTGATAAAAATCACAAAATAGGTTGCAAAGGCAAAAAGATTGTGACAATAATAACAAATAGAGTGTTATAATAGTCACATAGTTTTATTGGATGTAATTGTGCAAGCATACCATTTGTTAAAGGAGACTTCGATATGTCAGAAACTGTTACTCAATCCCTGCCTGAACAAGAAATACCTGAAGCAGCCCCTCCCAGAGAGGATGTGCTGAAAGAGCTTTTGAAGCCGGAGGTTCAGCAATCTCTGATTAATCTGGTCGAGCAGCTGCCGCAGATCACAGAAATGGTTAGTATTTTGTCCAAATCACTAGAGTTTGTGCAGTCGGTTGCTACGGATGAAGTACTCAAAAATGATACGGTCGGTGCGATCAAGGAAATGGCGGGTCCTGTGGTGGGCACTGCCAAGAATCTGGCGGCCACAGTCATTGAAGCGAAAGACCGCGCAGATGCAAGCAGCGAAACGATCAGCCTGTTCGGCATGATGAAGATGATCAAGGACCCGCAGGTACAGAAGGCTCTCCGGTTCATGAATGCCTATCTGCAAGTCAGCGGTGAACGTCAATCGGGTAAATAGCCCGTAATACTTAATTGTACGGATGGAGGAAATATCATGTCAAAACATATAGTAATTCTAGGTGCAGGCTACGGCGGGCTGCTAAGTGCCTTAACCGTACGTAAATATATGAGCAAAGCGGAAGCCAAAATTACGGTAGTCAATCAGTATCCAACTCACCAGATTATTACAGAATTGCACAGGCTTGCAGCGGGCAGTGCATCTGAACAGGCGGTTGCCATGCCGCTGGCGAAGCTGTTCGCCGGTAAGGATATTGATCTGAAAATTGCCAAGGTCAATTCGTTCTCCGCTGAGAACAAGCAGGTTATTCTCTCGGACGGCGTCATGCTGACCTATGATGCTCTCGTTGTGGGACTGGGCAGTACCACCGCGTACTTTGGTATTCCGGGACTTGAAGAGTACAGCATGGTGCTGAAATCAGCAGCAGATGCGCTCCGGATTCGCCGGCACATTGAAGACCGGATTCGTGACTACTCCAAAACACGAAATGCGGCAGATGCTACGATTCTGATCGGTGGCGGCGGACTGACCGGCGTAGAGCTGGTAGGCGAAATTGCCGACATTCTGCCAAAGCTGACGAAACAATACGGAGTGAATCCTGCTGAGATCAAGCTTTTGCTCGTTGAAGCGGGTCCGAAGATTCTCCCTGTCCTGCCGGATCATCTGATTGAGCGTGCTACGGCCAGCCTGGAGAAGCGCGGGGTTCAGTTCCTGACCGGTCTTCCGGTAACGAAGGTAGCCGACAATACGATTGATCTGAAGGATGGGCAGCAGATTGTGGCGAACACCTTCGTCTGGACCGGCGGGGTGCAGGGCAATCCGCTGGTTGGTGAATCGGGTCTTGAAGTCAACCGCGGCCGGGCCACGGTAAATGAGTTCCTGCAGTCGACTTCACATGCAAATGTATTTGTAGCCGGGGATAGCGCCGTTGTTTTCGCGCCGGATGGCCGTCCTTATCCGCCAACGGCACAGATCGCCTGGCAGATGGGTGAGCTGATTGGTTATAATCTGTTCGCTTATCTTAATGATAAACCGCAGGAGACCTTCAGCCCGGTAAATTCCGGCACACTCGCCAGCCTGGGACGCAAAGACGGGGTAGCCATTGTTGGCGGTAACTCCACTCCGCTGAAAGGACTGCCGGCCACACTGATGAAGGAAGCCAGCAATATCCGTTACTTGACTCATATCCATGGCTTATTCAGCCTGGCCTATTAAATTTTTGTACTAAAGATCCCCCTGGGGCTGTCCTATGACAGTCTTAGGGGGTTTTCTGATTTTAGGAATAATTTTCAATGAAAACGTGTCCGCAGGAAAGTCTATTTGCTATAATGATCATGTTTACATACTACAGATGTTTTCATAGGAGGATTTCAGGCATGCCATTTCAAAAGAACGATATCATCCTGTTTCAGGGGGATAGTATCACAGATTGTGGACGCAATTACGCCGATGCCTCATCGCTGGGTGTAGGTTACGCGCTGATGGCTGGCGCCCGGCTTGGCCTTCAGTATGCGGAGAAGAATCTTACGTTCCTGAACCGCGGAATCAGCGGCAACCGGGCGGTCGATCTGCAGGAGCGCTGGGAGAGGGATTGTCTTGCGCTGAAGCCAACCTGGGTGTCTATTTATATTGGAATAAATGATACCTGGCGGTGGTATGATTCCGGACAGGAGACTACAGCGGCGGAATTCGAGTCTTCCTACCGGGATTTGATTGAACGTACCAAGCAGCATCTGGATGCCAGGCTGGTGCTGGTGGAGCCGTTCGTATTGCCGGTGCCGGAAGACCGCAAGGGCTGGCGTCAGGATTTGGACCCGAAAATTCATGTCGTGCGTGAGCTGGCCCGTGAATACGGCGCTGTGCTCGTGCCGCTGGATGGTCTGTTCGCAGCGGCATCCGTCAAGGCTGAACCTGCCTTCTGGGCGGGGGATGGCGTACACCCTTCACCTGCTGGACATGCCTTAATCGCCGATGCCTGGATGAAGGCCGTAGGTGCAATAAGCTAAGATATACGTTGATTTCACTCTGCGTAACAAGGCTGTTATACTTGTAGGATACATACTCAAGGTGATGCTTTGATAACGAGAGGAATGTGAGCAGGGATGACGAGCGAGACGCTCCAGGATATGCAAGGATTGAAAGCGGCAGGTAAAGTGGTAGGCTACACCATCGCCGAGATGAAGAAAAGTGTAGTTCCCGGTATGACGACTGCGGAGCTGGATGAAGTGGGGGCGAAGATTCTGAACCATTTTGGCGCAAAATCCGCTCCAAAGGTAACGTACAATTTCCCTGGAACGACCTGCATCAGTGTTAATGAAGAGGTAGCGCATGGAATTCCGGGGCCACGTGTGATTCAGGCCGGAGATCTGATTAATATTGATGTCTCTGCCGAGCTGAACGGTTATTTTGGCGATGCCGGGGTATCGTTTCAACTGCCTCCATATAATGAGAAGCTGATCCACCTCTGCCGGAGTACGGAAGAGACCATGATGAGCGTGATTAATCACCTCCGGGCGGGCATGAAGGTTAACGAGATCGGCCGGGTTATGGAGTCGGAAGCACGGAAGCGCGGCTATAAAGTCGTGCGTAACCTGTGCAGCCACGGCATCGGCAAAGCGTTGCATGAGAAGCCGTTTGAGATTCTGCCCTTCTATAATCCGCGTGTAACGACGGTGCTGAAAGAAGGCCAGGTCATAACCATCGAGCCATTTCTGTCCACAGGCACTGATTTTGTAGAGCAGCAGCCGGATGGCTGGACACTCAGCGTTGCCGACAACAGCCGCGTAGCCCAGTTTGAGCATACGATTGTGGTCACCAAGGGCAAGCCGATTATTTTGACTAGTGCGTGAAGATATATAAGACGCACTAAAGCTATTAACAAAAAGCAAAAAGAAGTGGAGGGGAAATTTGGAACTGGAGGAGCGATAGCGTCCGCCTTTGTGTTTGGATTTCTACCGCGAGGAGCGGTTTATATGAAGAAATCCAAACACAACAGCGGCCGGAGGGCCAAATGTTCACCGCAGCGACGACCCAGCTTTTAGTGCAGACCTTAAATGTGTCTTATATATAGGAATATTTAACAGTTGTAATGTATGCATTACGTAAGAAACCCTCATACTAAAGATGATGTTATGATATGGAATGCAAGAATCTTTTTCCAAAATCGGAGGGTTTATTAAAGTGGATAATGTACCGCAAGTCAGTCAAGCCTTTATGACGTTTATGAAGGAAGCGCCGGAGCAGCAAAAGGCCCTTGGCGAAATTGTGAAGAAACTGGATGCCGCAAGCAGTCTGGATGCTAAAACCGAGGAGATTGCTTATATTTCCGTACTCGCGGCGGTTAGGCTGGAGAGTGGGCTGCCCTTTCATGTCAAGCATGCCAAAGCGCTCGGCGCAACCCGTGACGAGATCATCAGCGCAGTGCTGCTGCCCCTTCCGGCAGTAGGCAATGTGGTGATTCAGGCCCTGCCGGTGGCTTTGCAGGCGTATGACAGTGAATAGCGGTTTGCTGTCAGAAAACTCCCCACGGGATTGACAATTGCTCGAAATGTAACTATTATAGTTGCATCTGGCGGAAGTTTTCCGGCCAGTGTGAAGGAGTGATTGACATGAACATCAGCACGCGGTTTGCGGTGGCTATTCATATTCTAACCTTAATCGACAGCAACAAAGACGGCAAAAGTACCTCCGAGTGGATTGCCGGCAGCGTGAATACAAATCCGGTGGTGATTCGCCGCCTTACGGGTATGCTGAATAAAGCCGGACTGGTGGAGGTCCGTCCCGGTGTGGCCGGAGCGAAGCTTGCCCGCAGTGCAGCTGATATTACGCTGCTGCAGATTTATAAAGCGGTGAATGCGGTGGAAGAGGACTCCCTGTTCTCTGTCCATGAGCATCCGAACCCGGAGTGTCCCGTAGGCAAGAACATTGCCGGGGCTATTATTCCAGTGTTCTCCCTTGCGCAGAAGGCGATGGAGAATGTACTGCAGGAGGTTACCCTGGATCAGATCGTACATCAGATTCCAGTGGCTTGAGACAGGAATCTGATGTACGTAAATTTAAGGAAACCTTCAGCCCCGGTTTATGTTTTTTTAAGGTTGGGGGAGTATAGTGAAGTTCTCCACCCCCCAGTGGAACCATTTATGGAAGACCCCGCCGTGCCTCGGCAGGGTCTTTCTTTATTGCTACTGGATATATTCAATCATTTTCATTAAACCTTTATGTGTTTTTCATCTGGCATTAAGCTTCGCTCAGTATAGTAGACCCATGACCCCCTTACAATAGACTTTGGCCCTGCCGGTTACCGGCGGGGCCACTTTTTTGAGTCGTAGCTGTTTGACACTAACTTTACACTTCAATCTCTTTGAATTAGACTGACACATATATGATAGGGACAACAGGGATATCGATGCCGCAATGGTTGGATTTATACTAAATAATACTAAGCGTACATATAAGGAGATGCTGTCCATGAAGAATCAATACACCATCCTGGGAGCTGCCCTAATTTTGGGCTTGTGTCTGGTTGCCAGCAGCTTCGTAATCGGCGACCGGCTTAGAGCGGGTTATGAGCTACAGCAGCAGACACCTACTGGAGCACAGAGTGAAGCGCAATCTGAGGACCATCCGTTAATGACACTTGCAGAGACTGCGCAGTTCCTGCGTCTGAGTGAAGATCAGGTGAAGAATATTATGAAGGCGGAGAATGCAATGTTGCGTAATGACGGACCTTTCGAGGGGGCGAAGCTCCCTTATCTCAGAATAGACAACAAGTTCCTGTTCAATAAGCAGCAGTTGACGGTCTGGATTCTGGCGGCTTCGCAGGAGCACAGGGTATATCTGGGGGAGAAGCTAGCTGGTAAATAAGGATCGAAATAGAGTGGAGGGGACGGCAGAATGAAGTTTTTTACTATACCCTGGTATGAAGAAATGCAGGTGCGCGGGTTCATGGTCTTCCCGGAGACAGAGCAGGACTGGCTGGAGGATGTGGCCTGGCATGTGGCGGAAGGGATAAGCTATGAGGAGCGGGCCAAGGATTTTCTGGAATATATGAAAAAAGATCTGCTGAAATATCTACCCGTGTACTTCCACACTTCGATACATGACGGTACCATAAATTCCGCTTATCCTGTGCCTGAGTTCAAGGAACGGGCCATGCAGTGGGGCAGGGAGTATGACGAACGGCTGCAGTCAAATTTCAGAGAATACCGCAAAGGCTATGAAGCTATTAAGGATAAACTCCCTGCCAATGCCGTACAACTAGTAGAGAATAATCTGCATGATGCCAGAGTAATCTCCTATACCATGCCTTCAGAAGGTGTATTGGAGATGATTCTGGACTGCGGCGGGGCGATGCATTACCAGTGTGAGATTAAGCTAACGTTCAGCGGTGTGAGCGGACTGCGCTTGCCGGAACCGCTGGAGAAGAAATACTGGCTGTACGATGAGATCTATGCCGCGGAGCAGGGGTTCGAGCTTCGGGTTCTGATGGATTCCCCGCCAAGTGAACTAAGAATTACTGCACAGGATGTATCGGTAGATATCCTTGGTGAACCTAAATAACGGAATGACTGCTTCGGAGTCTGGCCTGGTGGCTGGGCTTTTTTGTTGGTCATGATGTGTATTGTAAAAGTAATTGACAAACATATAGATCGCAACTATACTTAAGTAAGTTAATGTGTAACGGAAATTGAAATTACCTTTGCATGGACATGACAGGAACAGTCAACACTAACCGTTATTATGTGGAATATATTCATTTCAGGAGGGATTCCTATGACAGCAACAGCTATATTACCGCAACAACTGGAAATTGGACTTGTACAGATCCGTGTAAGTCATTTGGAGCGCTCGCTCAGCTTTTATCAGAATGTGATCGGACTGAAGATTCTGCGGCAGCAAGGGCGCGTGGTAGAGCTGACGGCGGATGGCCAGCAGGTGCTGCTTGTTCTGCGGGAGATTGAGCAGGCTCAGGTGCTGCGCCGGAACTCGGTGGCCGGATTGTACCATTTTGCAATTCTGCTGCCGGACCGGCCCTCTCTGGGACTGGTGCTGCGCAATCTGATCGACTCCGGGGTATCGGTGGGCCAGGGGGATCATCTGGTCAGTGAAGCTCTGTACATTGAGGACCCTGATCATAACGGAATCGAGCTGTACCGCGACCGGCCCCGTGACACCTGGAAGTACGAAGCAACAGGTAATGTGGTCATGACTACCGATCCGGTGGATGTGGACGGTCTGCTGGCTGCATCGGAAGGCCTGAGCTGGACAGGGCTGCCTGCCGGCACTGTAATGGGTCATGTTCACTTTCATGTCGGTGATCTGGCAGAGGCCAAGAAATTCTATGTGGATGCCCTTGGATTCACGGTGACCGCCCATTACGGCGATGCGGCCATGTTCATCTCGGCTGGAGGCTATCATCATCATATGGGGCTGAATACCTGGGCTGGCAAGGGTGCTCCGGCGGCTCCTGCGAATGCGGCGGGCATCGATTATTTTACACTATTGCTCCCTGACATTCAGGAAGTACATGAAGTGGCTGAACGTGTGAAGCGTGCCGGATACCGTGTGGAAGAAGAAGGCGGGATCATCACCCTAAGGGACCCGTGGAATATAGGCATACAACTGCTAGTGAAACGCTAAAATAACAGGGCGGACAGCACCACGTTACAATATTTACTACTAGACCAGCGGCAGAAGCCGTGAATGATAAGACAACGGAAGGTACGGCGGAGAATTGTAATTTCCGCGGTGCCTTCCGTTTGTTGACGTTAGCCGGGTCAATGCAATATTATAATTGATTATCAGACGGGGAGATGATGGGCTTGGAGACTTTTCTGGCTGTGCTGTTGATGCTTGGATTAATCGCCGTATCGAATATCTTGAACCGCTTCATTCCGTTTGTCCCAGTTCCCCTGATTCAGATAGGACTTGGAATCATTGCTGCACTCATTCCGACGGGAATACATATGCACTTCGAGCCTGAGCTGTTTTTTGTATTATTCATCGCTCCGCTGCTCTTCAATGACGGGCGGCGGACACCGCGCGGGGAGCTGTGGAACCTTAGGGCACCGATTCTGCTGCTGGCGCTGGGACTTGTATTTGTCACGGTATTTGTGGCAGGCTATGCGATTAACTGGATGATTCCCTCGATTCCGCTGGCAGCGTCCTTCGCACTGGCGGCCATTTTGTCTCCTACCGATGCGGTAGCGGTAAGTGCGCTGGCTGGAAGGGTTCATCTTCCCAAAAGCATCCACCGCATTCTCGAAGGAGAATCGCTGATGAACGACGCTTCCGGCTTGGTAGCATTTAAATTTGCGATTGCAGCCATGGTTACCGGCGTGTTCTCTCTGCCTAAGGCTTCGGTCAGCTTTGTAATGATTGCCGCAGGGGGACTGCTGCTAGGTGCAGTGCTGTCGTTCCTGCTGATCCGGCTCAGCGTGTTCATCCGCAGGTTCGGCATGGAGGATGTGACCATCCATGTCCTGCTGCAGATCCTTACGCCGTTCATTATTTATCTGATCAGCGAGGAGATCGGGGTCTCGGGCATCCTGGCCGTTGTGGCAGGGGGTGTCATGTACGCCATTGAGAAGGACCGGGCAGTCTCCCCGCAATATAAGCTTCAGCTTGTATCTGCCAGTACCTGGTCAGTGCTGCTGCTGGTGCTGAACGGTCTGGTCTTCCTGATTCTCGGCGTATCCGTTCCGGATGTGGTCGAGGTTATTTTCCGGGATCAGACCCTGAATAACTTCATGGTTGCCGGCTATGTTCTGGCGATTACAGCGCTGCTGATTGTGCTGCGGTTTCTGTGGGTCTATGGTTACTCCTTATGGGAGAGCAAGCGGCTGAAGGCAGAGAAGGCCCCGCTGAAGTCACAGATTATTACGTCGATCTCAGGGGTGCGGGGAGCGGTAACCCTTGCGGGTGCTTTCTCGATTCCGCTGGTGCTTGGGGACGGAGTGACGCCATTTCCGGAGCGGGATCTCATTATTGCGCTGGCAGCAGGTGTGATTCTGATGTCGCTGGTCATCGCCAGTATCTTCCTTCCGCTGCTTGCGGACAGTGAAGAGACGGTAGTTCAGACTGCCGGAGCTGTGCACGGGAATACGGAGCTGACGGCCAGAAATGTGGTCATTGACGCCGGGATGTCGATGCTGCGTAGTCTGGTCTCAGAGAGCCCTGAGCGCTCAACTCAACCTGTGCTGCTGGAATTCACAGATAAGGTTGACAGACTGTGTGCTGCAAAACCGGATCATGATCCGGCCCATGAGCAGTTCCTCCGTCTGGGAGTCGAGGCGCGCAAGAGCGCGCTCGAAGCCGAACGCACGGAGCTGCGGCGGATCATGGAGAACGGGGCGATACCGATGCCTGTTGCTGTGAAGATGGAGGAACTGCTGGACCATACGGAGTCTCTGCTGTGCAAACGGCTGAATACGCAGATTAAATTCTCTTTAACAGAGATTCAGCGGCTGTTCTCTGGACTGTTCTCAGGTAAGCTGAATGGGGAAGAGGGGCGGCTTGCCATGCAGAATGCCGAAAGCGCGCGGACGGCGAAGATTGCGATGTGCCAGGCGGCAGTATCCGCCGTTAGTGCGGGAATAAGTGATGAGAACCGGCTCGCCTCACAGAAGGTCATCGACAAGTACGAACGGCTGGAATCCCGGCTCGTGCAGGGGGATGGCTGGACCCATGATGGCGTGCTGGATGATGAGAAGCTGGAGCTGAAGCTGCAGGCGATCCAGGAGCAGCGGAACACCGTGCAGGAGATGTACCAGAACGGGGCGATTAATCTTAAGATTGCCGGCAGGCTGCGCCGGTTCGTCGATCAGCTCGAAACCTCCATCTGGGAGGATTAGACTGTTAGAGCGCCGGTGTTGCAATATATTTTACCTGATACAATATACAAAGCCCGCTTGCGCAGGGACCCGGTGTCCTTGCTGCAAGCGGGCTTGTCTGTGGAATGGAGCCTTACGGTTGTTTGGGCAATTTCTTGAGGCGCATAAAGACTTGGCCCAGCACCTCGCTCAAGACCAGACCGGCCGCAATGGCTCCAGACAGCAGGAGCGCCTGAACCCCATACTGGATGCCGAGGTTATTATCGTTCTCCACGAACCTCCGCATGGCATCATACGCAAGACCGCCCGGCACAAGCGGGATGATGCCGCCGACACTGAAGATAATGACCGGCATCTTGAAGGAACGCGCGAAAAACAGGCTGATCAGTCCGACCACAACGGTAGCACCAAAGGTTGCGACGACAGTATCGGAACTGTGATCCAGCAGCAGGTACAGCATCCAGCCGATCATTCCGGCGAAGCCGCATTGCAGCAGCGCGCGCACCGGTGCATTGAATAGAATGCAGAAGGTTGAGGCAGCGATGAAACTGGTGATCAATTGCAAAATCATGGCAGGACGACCTCTTTCAAATGGGTGTTAAAAAATAGACAGGACCAGCCCAATGCCAGTCCCGATGGCGAACGCAGTCAGAAAGGCGTCGGCTCCTTTGGAGATGCCGGATACCAGATGCCCGGCCATCAGGTCACGGACCGCATTGGTGATGAGCAGCCCCGGTACGAGCGGCATTACACAGCCGATGATAATCTTGTCCATCTCCCGTCCCACGCCGAGCTTGACGGAGAAGAAGGCCAGCAGGCCGATAATGAAGGAAGCAATGAATTCTGCGAAAAAACGGATCTGCACCAGACGGTGGAGATAAGTTGCAGCAGCGAAGCCTGCCCCGGAGATCAGGAGTGACGGCAGCGCGTCCCACAGGCTGCCCTTGAACATCACGGTGAAGCAGGCTCCGGTCAGAGCGGCGGCTACAATCTGCAGCCATACCGGGTAAGCATGCGCTGCATCATCGACCACGCCCAGACGCTCACGCGCTTCGGCGGCTGTCAGCTGGCGTTCGGTCAGCCGCCGTGAGATGTCATTGACCTCGGATACCTTTTGCAGGTCTGTTGTCCGTTCGGCGATACGGAAGAGCTTCGCCGGCTCGGTCCGGCTGGTGGTGAACATAATGACCGTCGGCGTGACATAGCTATGCGAACCGGGGAAGCCGAGTGCCGCCGCCATCCGGCTCATGGTATCCTCCACACGGTAGGTCTCTGCGCCGCTCTGCAGCATGATTTTGCCAGCCAGCAGGCACAGATCGATAATGTCATGTGTGGAAGTATTGCTATTCGTGCTTGTACTTTCCAACTTCGTTAATCCTCCCCGGGAATGTTGTCTATTCGATTGTCGCCTGAAAGTCTGAAAATTTCAACCTTTATTCCATAGCATCCGGCAAATCAAGGGTTTTTATCAGTAATAGCGTACAAATCCAGCTCGCAGCGGCGCCATGCTTACCAGCTATTCTTCCAGCGTACATAATCCCGTAGCCACCCCTCCTGAAACAATCGTCAGAATCGAATGGAAAAAAGTCTCCTTGGAGATCAGAATACCGCCTGCACCGATGATCAGGAAGTCCGTCAGGAAGATGATCAGTCCGACATTCAGCGGAAGGTAGCGTTGGATGAATCTGGCCAGGAGGTCTGTTCCGCCTGTACTGGCTTTGAAGCGCAGCATCAGACCAAGTCCGGTGCCCATCAGGAAGCCGCCGATAATGGCGCTTGAGATGGAGCCCAGCTCAATATAGTAGAGGAAATAATACTGAAGCGGAAAGAGCAGCTCGATCAGCAAGGAGGAGGCCAGCAGACCCAGAATGCTATTGTAGAAAATATCCCGTTGCCGGAACCAGGCCAGCAGGAAGATAGGCAGACTGCATAGCATGATGCACAGTCCGATTTTGGTGCCGGAGATATAATTAATAATGAGGGCAATGCCGATAATTCCTCCATCGAGGATTTTATAGGGAACCAGGAAGAAGTTGGTTCCTGTTGCAATTAGCAGGCTGGCCAGCAGAATAATAACATAGCTTGGGAAGGATCGCATAGTCAACATCTCCGGAATTAAGGCATGTCTTAATCCTTATGCGACCATCTGGAAAAAAATAGCTAAAAGTTCTACTCTGCCCGAATTAATTGACCATAAAGCAGGTGAAGTCTGAAATGGGTTATTTCTATAAAATACTGGAGACCGATATGGAGCTGCTGGCTGCTGCACTGTCGGAGGTGCCGGTGGCAGTGTGGCTGAAGAGCGGGGCGGAGCAGCAGCTTGAGACGGGCCCGATCAGAGCCTATACGCCGCAATCCGTGCGGATTCGCGGGTTATCCTACTGCCGGGAGCTGCATCAGTTCCGTATCTTTGCCCCGGGTTCCGCCTAAGTGCATTCATGCTCAGCGCGAATATCGCTTGCGGAAGCGCAGCGGAGAGATTCCGACCTTGCGGCTGAAGCGCCGGGAGAAGTAAGCTGTACTCTCGAAGCCGGTGCGCTCTGCGATTGCCGCGATCGGGATCTCTGTCTTAAGCAGCAGGAGCTTGGCCTGCTCCAGCCGGTAATCGGTCAGGTACTCCATGGGCGTAAGCCCGTAGACACGCTTCATGCAGCGGGCCAGGTAATTGTAGTGAAAATGCAGGGCGTCCGCCAGAGAGGTATTCGTGACTTCTTCCATATAATGATTCCGCAGATAGGCCTCCGTCTGCTCGGCAATCTCGTCTGCCTGGCTTCCGGCCGTATCTTGCCGGGCCAGATCCATCGTCCGCAGCATCTCCTCGAAGATACGCTGCTGATGCCACACGGCGCTTGAGCGCCTGCTATGGCTCAGCTGCAGCAACTGCCCGGCCTGGCCGCTCCGTGCGAAGGGGGCAGGTAGCGGTCCGAACTGGGGAATACGGATGGTATAGGGGTGGGTAAGAAACTGCCGGAAATGCGTTTCCCGGTCCGCATATACCGGCTCACCCGCTGATTCCGTCCATTCTCCCACCGTGTGAAAATGAACCCAGGTGAAGATCGTCTCTGCTTCACACGGCTGCACTGAATAATGGTAGCGGTCAGGCAGCAGCAGCAGGGTATGCCCGGCGCCCACTGCCCATTCTGTATGCTCCTCTCCAATGTGCAGGCATCCCTGCTCCACGATGATCAGATCGAATTTGCCCATACGGCTGCGGTTCGGATGCTGGTCTCCGGGCAAATAGACGGTACGGCCGCATTCCAGGAAATAGGGGAAGGGCGGTGCGGCCAGATGAATATAGGAAGAATTAAGTGTCATTAGCAGCTCCTTGGAAAGGCATATGTCCTGAATTAACTTCGCTAAGCCTTATATAAAAGTTGTGTGAAATAGTACAAAAACGGGGTTGTTTATGCTTCTGTTTTTGTTATATTGTACCGTCTATAATGGCAATTAGCGAGGAAGAAATGCTGAAGAGGAGATGCTACAATGAGTCAATTTGAAGGTACAAAGGTTCGGACAACCGTTCAACCAGATCATTCCGGTCATTCGGATCAGGGAGGCCACAGAGTGTCCGTTCAGGATGAATTCTGGGGCCGTTATATCCGGTTGGTGCAGGAGACAGTGATTCCTTATCAATATGAGGCGCTTCATGACCGCGTGGCCGGGGCTGAACCGAGCCATGCCATTGCCAATTTTGAAATCGCTGCCGGAAGAAGACAGGGTAAGTTCGGGGGGATGGTCTTCCAGGACAGCGATGTAGCCAAGTGGCTGGAGGCAACGGGTTATTCCCTCAGCATCCGGAGGGACCCGGAGCTGGAACGCCAGGCGGACGAGGTGATCGATCTGGTGGGAGAAGCACAGCAGGCCGACGGATACCTGAACACATACTTCACTGTCAAGGAGCCGGGCAAGCGCTGGACGAATCTCCAGGATTGCCATGAACTGTATTGCGCCGGACATTTCATCGAAGCGGCAGTGGCTTATTATGAAGCGACCGGTAAGGACAAGCTGCTGAGTATTATGCGCCGCATGGCCGATCATATCGACTCTGTCTTCGGACCGGAGGAAGGCAAGCTGAAGGGCTACGACGGTCATCAGGAGATTGAGCTGGCGCTGGTGAAGCTGTACCGGCTGACAGGGGAGGAGAAGTATCTGAAGCTCAGCCTCTTCTTCATTGACCAGCGCGGGCAGGAGCCGAACTTCCTGCGCCAGGAATGGGAGAGCCGGGGCAGGGTTACACATTGGGGCGGGCAGACGGATCATATCGATATGGCCTACAATCAGTCCCATATACCGGTCCGTGAGCAGACGGTAGCCGTAGGCCACTCTGTCCGCGCCGTCTATATGTATACCGCCATGGCCGACTTGGCCCGCCTGACCGGAGATGAAGCACTTCGCGAGGCGTGCCTGCGCCTGTGGAGCAATATGACAGAGAGACAGATGTATATCACTGGCGGAATCGGCTCCACCCATCACGGCGAAGCTTTCACCTTTGATTACGATCTGCCTAACGATACGGTCTATGCGGAGACCTGTGCTTCGATCGGGCTGATCTTTTTTGCCAGACGAATGCTGGAATTGACTCCCAATGCCCATTATGCCGATGTGATGGAGCGTGCGCTCTATAATAATGTACTCGGCTCGATGGCGCAGGACGGCAAACATTATTTCTACGTCAATCCGCTGGAGGTCTGGCCGCAGGCCTGCACCTGTAATCCCGGCAAACAGCATGTGAAGGCGCAGCGCCAGGGCTGGTTCGGCTGTGCCTGCTGCCCGCCGAATGTGGCGCGCCTGCTGAGCTCATTGAATCAGTATATCTACACTGAACACAGCGATACGCTCTATACGAATCTGTATATCGGAAGTGAGCTTAGAACTACACTGGGAGGAAAAGAGGTGAAGGTCACTCAGTCCAGCAAGCTTCCATGGGAGGGCATAGTCACACTGAAGGTTGATCCTGCGGAAGCCGGGGTGTTCGGTATCGCCCTGCGTATTCCATCGTGGAGCGGAAAGGTCCGGATCAGCGTCAATGGCGAGCTCCTTCCAGCGCTTGATGCTTTGGAGCAGGGCTATGCGGTAATCCGCAGGGAGTGGCAGCCCGGTGACATAGTGGAGCTGATGCTTCCAATGGAAGCGCACCGTGTATACGCCCACCCGGAACTGCGGGCTAATGCCGGGAAGACGGCTATTCAGTACGGGCCGCTGGTCTATTGTCTGGAATCCGCAGATAACCGCGAGCCGTTAAGCTCGGTATCTCTAAGCAAGGAGGGAACGTTCACGGAATTTTACGATGAAGATCTGCTTGGCGGAGCGGTAGTGATCAGAGCAGCGGGTTGCCGGGTGAAGGAGCAGAGCTGGAGCGGTGGACTCTATAGCACCACCAGGGCGGTGGTACAACCGGTGGAAGTGACGGCGATTCCGTATTATCTGTGGGGCAACCGCGGCAGCGGAGAGATGAAGGTATGGATACCGGAGTAATTCCGGCGGCCGCCTGTCCATAAACAAACACCCCGGCTGGACCGCCTTGGCGGACAACCGGGGTGTTATGCTTTTATAGGAGTGATAGATAATTAGCCGAGAGTGACTACAACCTGGTGAACCGCACCGTCGCCCGCAGGAGCGATAATGTTGCCTTCCACGGCAGCACCGTCGAGGGTCAGGCTGGCTACGCCTTTGGAGACATGTTTCGGGTTCTGGATCGAGATCACATAAGTGTCGCCACGGAAGACGCGGGTAATCTCGAAGCTATCCCATTCTGCAGGGATACAAGGGTCAACCTTGAGCCCGGCGAAGTCTGCCTGAATCCCCAGGATAGACTGCGTGATTGCTACATAGTTCCAAGCCGCTGTACCTGTCAGCCAGGAGTTTTTCGCTTCCCCGTGACGTACGGCATCTTTACCGGCGATCATCTGGGAGTACACGTAAGGCTCCATCCGGTGCACTTCGCTGATGTCCTCCAGGTAGGCTGGGGCAATTTTTTTGTAGATGTCAAAAGCTCTGTCGCCATGTCCAAGGACCGTCTCGGCAATCATGATCCACGGGTTATTATGGCAGAAGATCCCGGCGTTCTCTTTGTAACCCGGAGGGTACGTGGAGATTTCGCCTAAGTTCACATAATACTTGGAATACGGAGGCTGCTGCAAAACAATACCATAGTCCGTATCCAGACGTTCCTGCACGGAAGTCAGGGCGCGGGCCGCTTCACCGTTCTCTACACCGATACCGGCCATTACGCACATTCCCTGCGGCTCGATGAAGATCTGGCCTTCTTCGTTCTCCTTGCTGCCGATCTTGTCGCCATAGTGGTCATAAGCGCGCAGGAACCAGTCGCCGTCGAAGCCGTGGGACAACGTGATGGCACTCATGTTCTCGATCTTGGCAACAGCGTCAGCGGCTACATCATCCAGTCCGCGCATCCGGCAGATCTCGGCATAGTCCGGTCCAACGAAGACGAACAGGCCTGCGATGAACACAGATTCGGCTACGCCGCCTGCGATATTCTCCGTGGTCTGGAACGATTCGCCCGGCTCGGTGGAGAAGCAGTTCAGGTTCAGACAGTCATTCCAGTCCGCGCGTCCGATCAGCGGCAGGCCGTGAGGCCCGAGGTTGTTCGTGACATGCTCGAAGCTCAGCTTCAGATGCTCGAACAGGGTTGCAGTGTGATCCGGATTGCTGTCAAAAGGAACCTGCTCATCAAGAATCGAATAGTCGCCGGTCTCCTTAATATAGGCGGCTGTACCCGAGATCAGCCAGAGCGGATCATCGTTGAAGCCGGAGCCGACTTCGTTGTTGCCCTTCTTGGTCAGCGGCTGGTACTGGTGATACGCGCTGCCGTCAGGGAACTGGGTAGCGGCGATATCGAGAATCCGTTCTCTGGCACGCTCAGGAATCTGGTGGACGAAGCCGAGCAAGTCCTGGTTGGAGTCACGGAAGCCCATACCGCGGCCAATCCCGGATTCGAAGTACGATGCGGAACGGGACATGTTGAAGGTCACCATACACTGGTACGGATTCCAGATGTTCACCATCCGGTTCAGCTTGTCGTCCCCGCTCTTAATCTGGTATTTGGACAGCAGGTTATCCCAATGCGCAGCCAGTACCGCGAGGGCGGCATCCACCTGGGCATCCGTAGCGAATTGATCGATGACAGCCTGGGCTGGCTTTTTGTTGATGACGTTCAGGGCTTCCCACTTCTCATCCTCAGGGTTCTCAATGTAGCCGAGCACGAAGATGAAGCTCTGGGCTTCGCCTGGCTCCAGCGTGATGTCAAGTGCGTGGGAGCCGATAGGTGACCAGCCGCTGGCTACGGAATTCGTAGCTTCACCGGCAGCAACTGCCTGCGGAGCGTCCAGTCCATTGTACATGCCCACGAAGGATTCGCGGTCGGTATCGAAGCCGGCGATTTCTTTATTTACCGAATAGAAGGCGTAATGGTTTCTGCGCTCGCGGTATTCGGTTTTGTGATAGATAACAGAATCCTTCACTTCAACTTCGCCGGTGCTGAGGTTACGCTGGAAGTTGGTCATATCATCATTGGCATTCCACAGACAGAACTCGGCAAAAGAGAACAGCTTAACAGTCTTCTTCGCGTCGCCGGTGTTCTTAACGACAAGGCGGTGTACTTCAGCGTTATGGCCCATCGGTACAAAAGCAAGCTGATTCACGGAAATGCCGTTACGCTCGCCTGTAATGGAAGTGTAGCCCAGGCCGTGGCGGCATTCGTAGAAGTCCAGATCGCGCTTCACCGGCATCCAGCCCGGGGTCCAGAAATCACCGTCATCGTACAGGTAGTAGTAGCGGCCGCCTGTATCCAGCGGAATATTGTTATACCGGTAACGGGTAAGTCTTCTCATCCGCGCATCGCGGTAGAAGGTGTAGCCCCCGGCAGTATTAGAGATCAGGCCGAAAAACTGCTCGTTGCCGAGGTAGTTAATCCAAGGATAAGGTGTTTTGGGGGTGTTGATTACATACTCTTTGCGGGTGTCGTCAAAAGTTCCGAATTTCATGAGAGACAAGTCTCCTTTCGATTGTGAACGCGCGTTTACAAGACGGAGAAAAAATTCCCTCGGGGCAAGGGATTTTTCCGTAGCTATAGCTATACTCTACTTCTTAGGCGGCTGACAGGAATCTCTGGTGATCAGACGCGCCGGGAAACTGATGGTGCTGAAGGTAGGCTGCTGTGAATCACATAGCTCAATGACCTTCTCGACAGCGGCTTTGGACATTTCATAAATCGGCAGACGGACGGAGGTCAGCTTAGGATGAATCCGCGCAGCAAGCTGCACATCGTCGAACCCCGCAATGGAGATATCCTCCGGCACGGAAAGGCCATGCTCCGAGAACGCTTCCATCGCCGATATAGCCATATCGTCATTGGAAGAGAAGAAGGCAGTCGGCAGCGGGCCGCCGGAATCCAGCAGCTTCTTCACTTCCTGGTAGGCAGTCTCCTTGAGAAAATCACCCTGAAGGACGAAGTCCTGCTGCAGGGCAAGTCCATGGCGCTTCAGCGTATTCTCGTAAGCCATGTAGCGCTCCCGTCCGGAATAAGTATTCATCCGTCCGCAGATCATACCGATCTCCTTATGGCCGAGACCGATTAGGTACTCAATGGCTTCTACCGTACCTTCGTAATCCTTGGAATTCACAATAGCGAGATGGTTGCGGTCCAGATGCTCTGACATAATCTCCGAAATGTCATAATCGATCAGTACAAGCGGAGCGCCCAGACCCACCATCTCCCGTACAATCTCGATATCCTTCTGGGTGCCGACAATGATGCCTCCGTCAATCCGTTTCTGGAGGAAGGCCTGCTTGACCTTCAGGAAGTCGTCGGGCGAATAGACGGTGTGAATCAGAACATAACAGCCGCGGGCATTCGACGTATCTACCACAGCATCGACGAACGGGGCGAAGTAATTATTCTGATAGATCCGCGTCGCATTCTCCTTCTCGTTCATACTGATGGCAAACAGCCCGATCGTGTCGGTCTTCTTGCCGGCCAGAGCCCGGGCGAAGCTGTTCGGCTCGTACTGATGCTGCTCAATCACCTTCAGCACCTTGGCCCGGGTCTCTTCAGGGACATTGGAATAATTGTTGATCACACGGGATACGGTGCTTCGCGAAACCCCGGCTAGCTTGGCAATATCTTCGCTTCGCATAAGGTACCCCCTCTAATTGTAAACGCGCGTTTATGAGTTTATTGTAAAATAAACCGGCCTGGAGGTCAATCGTTTGCCGGAAGATTTTAGTTTGAAATAGGCTCTTTACTTTGCATTGCTTACACAAATGTGCCAAACTTGTTATGATAAGGATATAGACTTATATCATGTTGAATTAGGGGGTTGTAAGCTGTGTATATGACAGGTTTTGGGTCCATGCTCGCTGGAGGATTCAGTATTTTTGCTCTTTTGCTCTGGTTCACTTGTCTGGGTATGGGGATTTATTTATTTGTTCTGGTGGTGAAGCTTGCACGCAGGGGAATCATCGCGCTGGACTTGTACAACCACTCCAAAAATCTGGAGATCCGCGAACGTTACGAATCCGTTGGGCGGAGAGATGATTTCTGAATGATTGCATCTGATTGCAGGATTGATTATACTCCGAATATGAAATATTCAAATTTGTCATATCTGGAGAGGAGTTTGAGCGAATGAAGAAGAAGATGACTGCTGCGCTGACTGCATTTGCTGTACTGGGAGGAATGGGCACAGGTGTGTATGCCGGAGCCAATCTGCAGGAGATCAAGGCATTTCTGAATCCAAGCATCAAATTTAAGATGAACGGCCAGCCCGTACAGCTTAAGAATGGCAGCGGTGCAGTAATTGCCCCAATTTCCTATAAGGACACAACGTATCTGCCAGTCCGTTCCGTATCTGATCTGCTCGGGGTTACCGTCAAGTTCGATGCGGCAACGAATACGATCTCTCTGGGAGAACAGACATCGGGCGTACCGATCGCAACAGGTTTTGATGATATGTATCACACCAAAGATCCGGGCAAAACGGTCTTCAAGGACAAGGATTACAAGGATGTCTTCTTCGACAACGCCAGCGGTGACCGCGGCACTTCATTCATGCTCCACCCGGACAAAAAATATCAGAAGCTTTATCTCCAGGTAGCCGCAATCGGCGGGGAGATTAAAGACTTTGCGGTACAAGACAGCGACACCAACACTGTGCTGAAGAAGCAGACCATTGACCCGGCAAACGGGCTTACTACCATCGAAGTAGATATTGCCGGAGTAAGTAGCCTATATGTCAACGGAGATGTAAAGAATGGAACAACGGTCTTCGTTCCGCTTACGACATCGTATTATAAATAAATTTCCGAACTTATATATCATTCATGCATGCCCCGGAAGCCTTGGTTTCCGGGGCATCTTTTTGTCTATTCGTTGTTTTGAGGAAGAAAATAATGGGTATTATCCGGTAAGCCGGTGAATCTAACTGGCCATGTAACTGTTGAATGAATTAATGAGGAGTGAGAAGATGTACACCAAAAAACTAATAATGACCTTATCCTTGACGTTGTTCCTATTGGCCCTCAGCGCCTGCGGTAATGCCGAGGATAAGCCATCCACCGAATCGATGCAGACCACTGCACCGACAGCAGAGAATGTGCAGACTCCAGCGCCGACAACAGAGGCCGAACAGACTGCAGCACCAACGGCGGAGCCGGAGCAGACGCCTGAGCCGTCAACCGGAGGTAACGATACAGCCGCAGGTTCCACGGAGCTTCCGAAATATCTGCCGGAGGACTTCCCGATGCCGGAGAATGTAACAGAGACTGTCCTGTCCACTACGGCGGAGGACGAGGGCAAGAAGTCAGCCATGCTGATCTTTAGAACAACCGACAGTATGGAATCGGTAACGAAGCTGTATGATGATTATCTGGCCTCTAAGCTGGGCGATCAGTCCGTGAAGACCATTGACCCTAAGAACCTGATTATCCAAGGCACGACCAAGGACAACAAGCAGAGCTGGTCGATTATTGGCGGTCCGCTGGCATCCCAGGAGGGGGTCGTGGAACTGACTGTAAGCTGGTCTGAAATTTAATACGGACAGCCAAGCTGCTGTACCCAGAGGAAATCCGTTGAGACTCGATTCAGAGCAGTCAACGGATGTTTTTTTGTAATTGGGCAAAAAGTGTCGAATTTTGTATTTAAGTAGTATACGTCAGGCATGGTGGAGTTATATAATTATTCTTGTGAATGAAATTAGTCAGGCGGTGTAAATGGTGTGTCGTGGGAACCTGTAGGCTTTATGTTTTTCTCAACAATAGAGACGTTTGCGCTCTATTATCTGATTATGTCTCTCTATAGATTCAAATGGAGATGGTACATATGGCAGGCTTTATTCGTGATCTTGCTGAACAATCTGCAAAGCTATCTCTTACGCAATGAACTAGGTATGTCGAATGTCGCACCACTTGTTTTAATCTTAATTTTTATCTTCTTCTTCGCTGCGGTGGTGAGGATGCCGCTGATTTTATCCATCATCGCAACGATATCGGGATTTGCTATTTTCGCTGGGATTCAGACGCTGCTCATCCTGCTTATTTTCGGCTCCATTTCGAATGTGGGTAGTACGGCCAACGGATATTTTCTGCAGGTGGCGACTGCGGCAGTTGTGTTTGGTATCTTTGGGTTTCTGTACCGCAGAGGCAAGGGCTTCACATTCGATTTGGATAAACTCCGCTTTAAGATAGAGGATATCCTGCTGTCCGTGCTGATATTTGCATTCGTCATCGGAGTATCTGGCCTACTCTACTTTAATGATATTCTGCTAAATGCCGTGATTTTCCTGGTGATGTCTGTATTCCTTCTATATTATTCCACCCGGAGGGAGCGGGAAGATGCTTGAATTCATGTCCGGCAAACTGGCATTTACGATTAAAAATATCGTTCCAGAGCACCCGGCATCCTACGCTGTCCTGAAGTTTGCTATTAGTGTAGTGCTTAATGTGGTGTTTATTATTGGGCTGACACTGGTAGTGTCCCTTTTAACGGGCAGGACAAGTGAAGCTCTGCAGATTCTGATCTCCTTTGCCTTATTACGTCAGGTGTCCGGCGGGGCCCATCTCAGGTCAGGTATAGCCTGTGTCTTGTTTACGGTAAGCATGTTCACGGTCCTGTCCTTTGTGGAGCTTAGCTCCTTCTACGTTATGTTATTGAATGCAGCTAGTCTGCTAGTGGTTCTATGGCTGGCGCCCATTGGGATTGAACGACAAACGCGGATTTCCAAGCGGCACTGGCCTAAGCTGAGAATCGTGGCGTTACTGCTAGTAGCTTCCAATATCGTCGTAGGATCACCTGTCATCGCGGCCAGCTTTTTGGCTCAATCCATCAGTCTGATTATAGCTAGAAGGGAGGTGGAAATCTGACAATGAGAGCTTTGCAGCGCAAAGTAGTGTATAAGCTTGCTTCTGGTTTGTCCGCCTTGGCTGCCCTTATCGTGTTGGTTACAGCGAGTGTATTCTACATTAACCAACCGGAGGTACCTGAAGAGTTACTTAAATAACATTGGAGTTGATCCCTTTGAGCACGATATCTGTTACTAGAGACACAGAGGGAAACACTGGTGTATTCTCACTCGATATTGCAAAAATAACTTTTATGGAATTTGAACGGACTATCTATCGGATCATTGTCCATACGTACGATCAAACCTTTTATACAGTAGGTACGCTGAAATATTGGCTCAATACCCTGGCCAGTTCAGGATATAATTTCGTTCTAGCAGATAGAAACACGTTAATTCAGGTTTCTAACATTATCCAATTGGATAAGACGTTTCATATTGCTTATTTTGGGGAAGATCACAGAGGAGTCGAGCAAAAGTGTTTTCTGTCAGAGAAGGGCTATAGAGAAATTCTAAAATACGTAAAGACATCCGAATCGGATATTATATTAGTGGAGCTGCCCCAGTGGTAGCTTTATTTTTTTGGAGGTTTGTATATAAAATAAGGCTGACCCTGCGCAGTGCATTCTGTAGCGCCTGGGCCCGGCCTTTATTCGGTTAGCTTAGTCTGCAGATAATTTGGAATACATACACAGATCAATGAAGCTTCCTTTGGAACGCTCACTCTGCCTCAATATTCCTTCCAGCGAAAAGTTTAATTTCTGCAGTACCTTAATAGAATTGATATTAGCAGGCTGGGCCTTTGCTTCTATTCTATTGAAGCCCAGTGTATCAAACGCATAATCTATTAGTGCGCGAAGGGCTTCAGGCACATATCCTTTTCCCCAGCATTCGCGGCTAAGGTCATAACCAATCTCTGTCTTGGCATTGTCATAGTCCAGCGTATTGAAACCACAGGAGCCGATAATCCGGCCGGATTCTGCTTCTGTAATGGAATAGCGGATCGCCTGATTCTCGGTGGCTAACTTACCCAGCAGCTCAATCATTTCCACGGCCTGACTCTCATCCGTGAAGCTGCTGATATTCATGAACCGGGTGACTTCAGGATCGGACCAGATCGGGAACAGGCTGGCTGAATCGGCGGTGCGCATTTGTCTTAATACTAATCTCTCGGTTTGTAATTCTGTAATCATCAATAAGTTACCTCCATTAAATATATATGGTATTGGTGAGGTACAACTATTGATATCTGCGCATAGTTCAGTCCTTTCCGTGTGTAAGCTGCCTCTATTATATCAGGACCGCTTCAACAAATCTTCATAATGAAGGGTACTTTGCTTGGTGGCCACTTCTAATCTATCAACATATCTTATGTATTGTGAGGACGAAGACAGCGTAGTGATTTCGTTCCTCTCAAATATATTTTAGGAGGTATAGTTTATGCCACATAAACTATCGTCTACCCATCTGATTAACCAGGGAGATACTTCGATTTACTATCCAGGTACCTCTACCTCAGCTTTTACAGACTCTAATTTTTACAAAAAATGCGGGAAAACTGCAGCCGGTGGAGATATTAAGAAATATGGTTGTGCAATTTGCGCTCTTGGGATGTTTATTCTATATAAAGGCAGGTTGTCTAATGCAACCAAATCGAATGTGTATTATGCCGTTGTAGAAGCAACAACGAAAGGGACCAATAATGCTGCTGATTTCACGGCAAGTGGATTCACTGCAAAAATCGGAAGTCAGAGCATAGGTGTAACTATTACTCCGATTGCTGACGTTTCAGTGGAAGCAGAAAAAGGGAACATCTGCATGATGAGACTTGAACAAAACGGAAACTCCCACTATGTCATTGTGGACGGGCATAACTCCTCGGCTTCAAATTTTGATAAATATCTGGTGTGCGATCCTGACGGCGGTGTTCAAAAGACTCTGACAGCAACGATGCAGAAAAGAGGATTTTCGGTTAGTGCCTCTGTAATCACTGAGAGGTATAAGCTTAGTTAAGGGAGTCATGATCGCCATTAATAGAGGCTGTGTGGGCATGTGCTCATGCAGTCTTTTTTTATAACTCTTACAATGGTAACCAAAGGTTTAATTTGGTGCGTGGATGCGGCCTGTTTCTTGTCGCGCCTACGATGGTAAACTTTAGATAAAAACATCTGGGAGGGCATTATGCGAAAAACAGTACTGGTATTATTGTTCTTGTTTGTATTGACCGCTTGTGCAAATTCAAAGGACGGGGTGACCACCAAACACTTAGCCATCCAAAAGGTGAATGATCATAAAGCCATTGTTGAGTATGGAATGAGCCGTGCGGAAGCGGAAGAGGTACTGGGCAAGGGGGAGGAGAAGGATATCGCCAATTCAGTCATGTATAGCTCTGGCGTAAGAATTATGTACCGTGAGGATAAAGTGGCAGGTATCACTCTGGCGGAGGAATCGAAAGATACGTATGAAACCACCGGCGGCTTTAAAATTGGCATGTCTAAGGATGACTTCAAACAAATCTATGGCGATCAATATCTGAAGGATATGGAGCGCAACCTGGATTATGCTTACGATTCCATCAATAAGCGATATTTGCAGGAGAAAGAGTGGGTGGCGAAAGCGGAAGATGACACGAAAATATATGTAATTTCAGCCATGTTCAACGGTAAGGGTGAAGCAGACGCCGTTGTATTGGTGGATAAGCGAATGGCGATCACGTTTAGGTAGAAGGGAAGTTCTGACGATAAAACATATGCTGGTATGTTTCTTAGAGCTTTGGGGACAGAATAGCAGTATATGGGGCCCAAAAGACTGGCTTTGTCTACAACGAGTAGTTCTACCATGATATAATCAATGTATATGATTGGAGTGATAATAGTGGAATTACTCGACGCACGGAATGACTTTATCTTTAAGAAAATTTTCGGCAGTGAGAATAACAAGGATGTCCTGCTGGCCTTCCTCAATAGTACCTTCATGGAGGCAGGCGAACCCCCGCTGACAGAGATTATATTAATGAATCCGTACACAGATAAGGATGCTCCGGCGGAGAAACAGTCTATTCTGGATATCAAGGCCAAGACGGCTGAGGGCAAACGGATCAACATCGAAATGCAGCTGTTCAATCCATACAATATGGAGAAGCGGACACTTTTCTACTGGAGCGAGATGTATTACCACCAGATTCAAAAAGGCGACGATTATAGTCAATTGAAGAAGTGTGTGACGATCAATATATTGAACTACTCCTGCCTGCCGAATGACCGCCATCATAATGTCTTTCGCCTGCGGGAAGATCATACCGGGATATCTCTTAACAATGATCTTGAGATACATGTGATGGAATTAACGAAGCTTGAGGAGCAGGCCGTTCCATTGACTGGTGGTCTGATTAACTGGTTATTATTCCTGAAGGGTGTCGAACAACCAAACTGGGAGGTGCTGACCATGAATGAGCCTATGCTAAAAAAAGCAATGGATACGCTGGAGTTCCTGAGTCAGGATGCCGCTACACGTATGGAATATGATGCCCGGATGAAGTATTTGCGGGATGAGGCGTCGCGGATGAACGGAGCGAAAGCAGAAGGACGAGCAGAGGGTGAACGAAAAAAGGCAGAGGCAATGGTGCGTGAACTTCTTGCTCTTGGAGTGGAAATCTCCATTATTGTTAGAGCCTCAGGCCTCTCAGAGCAAGAAGTTTTAAAGTTAAAGTCAGTTTGATAAGGCATCGGGGCTTTCAATTAATGAAATTCAAAATTTAAAACTGTTGCAATGATAACAACGAAAAACGAAGCCGATCTTATGATCGGCTTCGTTTCTTTAAGTCTTTCTGCGTATAGGACGGATGGGGTTCGAACCCATGACCCCTACCCTGTCAAGATAGTGCTCTCCCGCTGAGCTACCGTCCTGCAACGAGATTTATAATAACATAGGAGGTAAGAGGATGGCAAGAATTTTTTTATTATGCTATAGATGATACAGTTAAGCACGACCCTACTCCACCCGTCCAGTGACAAAAACCCACAACACCCCATCCATAGTATATTACAATATTGGCGCTTGTCTGGAAGTTCTTTAACCAACATAAAAGGTGGAAATCTATCATGATCGTAACATTGCATGAAGCGGAGTGCCCTGGAGTGAGTCTCCAGTATGTAGTGATTTTTATGAAGCAAGGGAAGGATTGGGTGCTGGTGCGGCACCGTGAGCGGTCTACATGGGAATTTGCCGGCGGGCATATTGAGGTGGGTGACATACCCGGGGATTTACCCCACGCTATATGCGAGAGTATGTGAACATGTGAAGCATCTGTGAATCAATTGTAATGCTGAAAGGAGGCCCAGCTCATGAGTTACGAGATTACGAGGTTTAGGCGTCTTGGTGACTACCTGAGATCACGCCGGGAACGTCTGCAGCCTGAAGCTGTAGGGATTAAGGAAACAAACAGTCAGCGCAGAACACCAGGGCTGCGGCGGGAGGAGGTTGCGGTTCTGGCTGGTCTCAGCAGCACCTATTATGCTTGGCTGGAGCAGGGCAGGGAGGTTACCGCCTCCAGAGAGGTCATGGAGAGTCTCAGTCAGGCGCTGCGGTTGTCACCGGATGAGAAGAAGCATCTGTTTGAGCTCTGGAATCCGGGCTTGCCGGATACACTTGCTTCTATAGATACAGCCAGTCCGGAGCTGAACCCGCAGTGGCGGGATATTATCCGCCAATTGACTTATCCGGCTTTTATTACGAATGAGCGGTCCGAGGTACTGGCCTGGAATGACAAAGCGAGTGAAGTGCTTAGTGATTTCGGAAGTCTGCCTGATTCTGAGCGCATAATGCTGCGTCTTCTGTTCCTGGATCTGGAGCTGCGCCGCCGGATGCTGAACTGGGAGGAGTTCGCTCTCTATTCAGTAGGGGTGTACAGAACCTATTATGACATGAACCTGCACGATCCCTGGTACAAGGAGATGGTTGATCAGCTCGTGGAGGATAGTGCGGATTTCGCTGAGATGTGGAAGCAGCACAACATTCAAGGCAAGAAGGTCAACCGTGTGGTCATAGAGAGCCTGGGTACAAGTCAGCCTGTAGTCTACGATATCAATTCGATGGCCAATCTGGCGGATCACCCGGGTGTGCATATTTGTATCTATACCCCTGTCTCAGCGTAGCAGACGATACTCAGGGGACATATGTCATACGGTTCTCCCGCTCCCTGGTAATGATCTTACTAGCATGAACGTACTGTGGCTGCTCCACGGCAGGACGGTTAGAATAAGGACATGTTCGTAAGATCTATTACAGGTACAAGAGGGAGGCAACCATATGCACACAAGAACACTCGGGAACGAAGGGCTGAGCGTATCGGCACTGGGACTCGGAACGATGATGATGCCGGATAATGAAGAGTCTGTAAGAACCATTCATGGTGCACTTGATCTGGGAGTAACCCTGCTGGACACAGCGGATATCTATGGGGCCTTCGAGCAGCAGCGCTTCGGCGGCAATGAACGGCTTCTCGGGCATGCGCTTAAGGGCCGGAGAGATCAGGCTGTGATTGCGACCAAATTCGGCATTACACATACTCAGGGACCGAAGGGAGACCCGGCCTATATCAAAAAATCCGTAGATGCCAGCCTCTATCATCTCGGCACAGATTATATCGATCTGTACTATCAGCACCGTCCTGATCCGAACACCCCTATTGAGGAAACCGCCGGTACCCTGGCTGACCTCGTCAAGGAAGGGAAGATCCGCTATATCGGCTTATCCGAGGCTTCGCCTGAACTGATCCGCCGGGCACATGCGGTGCATCCGTTGACCGCCCTGCAGACAGAGTATTCGCTCTGGAGCCGGGAGGTGGAGGATGAGATTCTGCCGCTGGTCAAGGAGCTGGGCATCGGATTCGTTCCTTATAGCCCGCTGGGCCGCGGTTTTCTGACTGGACA
The DNA here is from genome assembly GCF_042684125.1 of Paenibacillus rhizoplanae. Lineage (NCBI taxonomy): Bacteria > Bacillati > Bacillota > Bacilli > Caryophanales > Paenibacillaceae > Paenibacillus > Paenibacillus rhizoplanae. The sequence continues at coordinate 28,639 of NZ_JBHUKY010000021.1, forward strand.
GATCAAGAGCTTCGAGGATCTGCCGGAGGATGATTACCGTCGCCATTACCCGCGGTTCCAGGGAGAGAACTTCACCCGGAACCTGGAGGTCGTCTCGCTGATCGGGCAGATGGCAGCCGAGAAAGGCTGCGCCCCGGCACAGCTTGCGCTGGCCTGGCTTCTTGCCCAAGGGGAGCAGATCGTGCCGATTCCCGGCACCAAGCGGCTGGAGCGGTTACAAGAGAATCTCGGAGCGCTTCAGGTTACTTTGACGGCAGAGGACCTCGCCCGGATTGAGCAGATATCCCCGCAAGGGATTGCAGCCGGAGCGCGTTATCCCGGCCAGAACTAAGTCATCACACAGAGCGGACAGCCGCTGTGTATTCATCTATATTAATTTCCCGTAGCGTTCTTCTCCGTGCCGCTTGCTTTGGTGAGCGGTATGAGAGGCAGGACGCTTTTGTCTTTCATCCGCTCTATTTCCTCCTCTATGCGCTGCACCTCTATCCGCTCAAACAGTAATTCAAGCTCCAATATAGGCTGCTCTACCAGGACGGATACCGGGTGCCATACAGGCTGTTCTATGGACAGGAAGCCTCTAATCTTCTCGCAGGAGAAGGGGATGAACGGGTTCAGCAGGTTAGACAGATTGGCAATAATCTGAACACAAGTGTACAGAGTGTTGCCCCCGGCCGCAGGATCATGCTTGATCTGGAGCCACGGCTGCTGCTGATCGAAATACTTGTTGGCCTGGCGGATATGCGAGAAGATGAACTCCAGGGCTTCCTTGAAATGTCCGGCTTCAATTAACCTTCCTGCTTCCTTATACAGATGCTTCAGATTGCTAACCCATGCTTCGTCCAAGACTCCGTCTGGAACTCTGCCATTCCAGGACTTATTCACAAATGCGAGGCTGCGGTTGACGAAATTGCCGAACGCGCCCAGCAGCTCGCTGTTATGGCTGTAGATGAACTCTCTCCAGGAGAAGTCAGCATCCCGCTTCTCGGGGCCGTTCGCAGTCAGGAAATAACGGACCGAGTCGGGGTCGTACCGGCTGAGAATATCCGGCACCCAGACCGCCCAATTGCGGCTGGTGGAGAATTTCTGCCCTTCCAGGGTCAGGTATTCAGAAGAGAAGATTCGGTCCGGCAGATGCAGCTCCTCAACTCCGAGCAGGATAGCAGGCCAGATCAGGCTGTGAAAAGGAATATTGTCCTTTCCGTGCACATAGTAAGCAGTTGTAGTCGGCTGCCCCTCATTATCTTGGCCGGATGGTACGGACCAGAAATCCTCCCAGCGGCCCCCGGTCTCCGCCGCCCACTGCTTGCTGGCGGACAGATAGCCGCTGACGGCTTCGATCCAGACATAGATTTTCTTGTCAGCGAAGCCTTCAATGGGGACATCCACGCCCCAGTCCAGATCGCGTGTTGCTGCGCGGTCCTGCAGGCCTTCCTGCAGATATCTGCGGGTTAGCCGGACGGCGTTGTCTCTCCAGCCCTGCGCGGAATTAGCATAATCTGTGAGTGCTTGCTGGAAGCTGGACAGCGACAGGTAATAATGCTGAGTAGAGCGCAGCACAGGCGTAGAGCCGCAGAGGGCACAGGTGCGCTCCAGCAGATCCACCGGATCGAGAATCGTTGAACAGTAATCGCATTGGTCCCCCCGGGCCTGCTGTCCGCAGACCGGGCAGAGGCCATTGACATAACGGTCCGGCAAGAAGCGTTGGTCCTGCTCACAATAGCACTGGAGAGTGGATTTCTGGTACAGATACCCGTGATCCAACAGCTTAAGGAACAGCTCCTGCACCGTCCTGTGGTGATGTGCCTGATCGGTCCGGGTATACAAGTCATAGGTGAAGCCTAAGGCACGGAAGCAATCGGCGAACTCCTCATGATACCTGCTGGCGAATTCACCCGGCGATACACCCTCCTGCGCCGCCTGTACAGCAACGGGGGTACCGTGGCAGTCACTGCCGGATACATAGAGTACAGCATCGCCTTTGGCACGGTGGTAGCGGGCCAGAATATCTCCCGGAAGAATGCTGGCGAGTCTGCCCAGATGCAGGGAGCCGTTGGCATAAGGCCATGCCCCTCCGATAAAAATGTTAGTCATATTTCTCTCCTCCTCAAATTTTGTGGACGCAAAAAAGGCACTCATCCCTTAAAGGGACGAGAGCCTGTGCTCACGTGTTACCACCCAAATTCATCAATGCCTCGCGGCATCCACCTCTTCAGGTACGTCCGCAGAAAAAAGCGGGTATACCCTAGCATGGTAACGGATGCGGGTTCCGGCGCAGCCTACGACCCGTTCATGCCGGGGTTCGGTGCGCAGCTCTGAGACCATATTCCCGAGGGTTTTCTTTGCTCCTTTTCACCGGCCGGAGCTCTCTGTGGAAGAATTGCCAGGGTACTCTTTCTCTTCGCAGCTATTGTGGTTATCCTAATTACTGGATATCATATATGCAAGCCGGGAGATTTGTCAACATCATAAGTCTATTTGCAATCCACCGCACTCCTGTGCGACAGTAGAGAGTAAGGGCAAACGGGAAGCAGAGGAATGCCTGATCCGTAGCCTGGAAGTGAAGCGACACAGAGATCAAAAGGAGATTGAGACTATTGCAGGAAAACAAACAGGAGAAAAAAAACTCGGGCGCATGGGGATGGCTGGGCAGCGGGGCGGTATTGCTTCTGCTCAAGGGAAAAGCCATTATCTCTCTGCTTAAGCTGGGTAAAATCGCAGGTCCGCTGATCTCCATGATGGTATCGATCTGGGCGTATGCACTAATTTCGCCATGGCAATTCGCGGTGGGCTTCGTTGCCTTAATGTTCGTTCATGAGATCGGCCATGTGATCGCTGCCAAGCGGATTGGGCTGCCGGTGAGCGCGCCGCTGTTTATTCCGTTTATGGGTGCACTCATTACGATGAAGCGGCAGCCGCTGGATGCCAGACAGGAAGCTTATGTAGCTTTTGGCGGCCCTATATTGGGGAGTGTCGGCGCGCTGATCGTGTTCGGAGCAGCCTATTATTATCATAGCCCCTTGTTATATTCACTGGCTTACATCGGCTTCTTTCTTAACCTGATTAACCTGCTGCCGATCCATCCGCTGGACGGGGGGGAGAATTGCCACGGCCGTTACACGCTGGTTATGGCTGGTAGGGCTCATTGGAGGATTAGCTGTAATCATCTATCTGAAATCTATCCTGTTCGGCATCATCTGGGTAATGTTCGCTTATGATATGTATAAGAAGTACATCAGCCGGCGTACGAAGAATCAGATGCATACTGTGCTCAAAAGCTTCCTGATCCCCATCGAGGATCTGCAGAATCAAGGGTATCTGATCCCCGGGCCCGAGCATAAGCGGGAGCTGCCGTTCACCACCTACAGTGATTTGAACCGCCAGCAAATCGTCGGGGTACGCTGGGATAACCTGGATTACTATGGAACGACAACCATGCCGGTGCAGTCTCTGATCGGAAAAGTCAAAGTCGTGCAGCTCGACCAGCTGTATGTGGATGCCAGCCTTCATATGAAGATGACCTGTGAGATCAGCTTCACGGTATATGACAATGATAAATATTATGAGGTGCCGGCGGCCACCCGCTGGAGATATGGTGCTGCGTATTTTGTGCTTGCCGGAGTTCTCGGGGGCATGATGTATCTTGTCCATGTGGTCGGCAATGTAAATCTGTAAGGATCGTTTATGAACCTCCCGATTCGTCAAAGCTGTAAAGAGCCAAGAAGGAAGAGGGGGTTCACTATGCGTATGGCAAGAATAGGCTTCATAGGGATTGGAGCATGTCTCCTTCTGGGGATCGCCGGATGTACGGCAGGCAAGCAGGTTCCTGAATATACGGATGTTCACAGCATGACCGGACTGGACGGGAGCCTGAATTCACGGGATAGCCTGACCTCGCCGGTTCTGCGGGATGTGTATGATAACTCGATTCCCGAGGAGGTCTATGACACGCCCTGAGTACAGTGTTCAGCGGTTCCTTGCCCGGAAGCTCTCAGGCTCTATACAGGATATTAATAATTCTGTATAATGCTCCATATTGATTGGACCTACAGAGAGGAGCCAGGGAGATGGCAGTAGAAATCGTACATGTTACAACAGAGGAACAGCTGCAATTGGCGCTGGAGATCCGCAAGAAGGTATTTGTGGAAGAACAGAAGGTGCCGGTAGAAGAGGAAATCGACGAATATGATGCCATCAGTGAGCATGTGCATCATTTCCTGCTCATGGAGGGCGGGCAGCCGGCGGCAACCGGACGGCTGATCTATTATAAAGCGGACACCGCCAAGATGCAGCGGATTGCCGTTCAGGAGGCCTTCCGCGCCAAGGGATACGGACGTATCCTGCTGCTGGCTATGGAAGAACGGGCCCGTGAGCTGGGTCTGCAGGCGTCGATTCTGGATGCCCAGTGTCAAGCAGAAACCTTTTACAGCAAGCTCGGCTATGAAGTGATCTCCAAGGAGCCCTTCTATGATGCAGGGATTCTGCATGTAAGAATGAATAAGGCCCTGTAATCTGCCGGGTACATACTCTTTCGCTGCTATGGACAAGCTAGAGTCGAGCCAGGATAGATGGCTAATTCTAGTGCGAAGGAGACGATCCTAAGTGATGAATCAGGAACGGGAACGCTTTATTGCCGCCAAACGTAATGGTGACGGGGATCTGACCGGGTTCCAGACTTCGTCCGGGCGTGTGCTGGATTATCAGCAGGCACTCCAGGAAGTACAGTCCGGCAGCATCGAAGGGGTCAATGTATTTAAGGGCAAAGACGGCGAAATGTATATCCGCGGCGATGCAGACGGAGATCCTACGAACAATCTGGATCAGCTTCCGCAATTTTAGCCGGGCATAGATAACAGGGAGAACGGCCGGACAGGCGTCTTAATGGCGCTGAAGTCCGGCCGTTTTTATGTGCCCAGGAAGACGCGGGCTTCTCCGAAAATGCTTTGTTAAAGCCTGCTGTACAGGCCGAAACCGGTTGCAAGGGGGCTTGATTTTCTTTTCTTCTGCAAAAAGAAATAAATCCCTGAATTCTGCGCAACTTGTCGAAGGCTGAGCAGTATACATTAACAGCATGAATTATTTGGAGGGGCTTTACAATGAGATGGAGAAAAATTGCTCTGTGCACGGTTGTGTTTTTCATGATGGGAAGCTCCTATTTGTTCGCGGACGCTGTGAACCAGAAGATCAAAGTATGGAGCAATGGAAAGGAAATAGCCGATGGCGGCTATTTGATTGACGGCAAGACCTATATTCCCGCCAGGGAGGCAGGGGGTGTCGTCAGCTGGGACGGCTCGGGCAGAGTGACGATCCTCAAGCCGAATGTTCATATCGTACTGTTCAAAGGCGACACGGTATTCGGCAATGTCAACACAGGCAAGCTGAAGATGAAGATTCTAACGCAGGTGGACAGCCTGAAGGACAGCATCGCTGCTGTGAAGGTGGCAATCACTGACCCTTCCGGGAATGTGAAGGATATTCTCGAGGATGCCGGCGGCTCCAAGAATGAGGATTTCTGGTTCTCCACACCGGAGTTCACCTATGATTTCAAAGAACCGGGCAAATATAGCGTAGGCTTCTTCATGAAGGCATCGAGGAGCGGAGATTACATTCTTGTGTCCGAGAAGGTAGTTACGGCCTCATCCAAGAATTAAGTCCCTCCTGCAAATTGACCTGTACTTATCTTACGTGTTACGATACCAAATGTAGGATAATTCAATTAAAGTGAGGTATTACAATGAGCGATCACAAACATGAGCATGGCCATGAACATGGTGAAGCATGCGGTTGCGGACATGATCACGACCATGAGCACGAGGAGTTTGTGCTGACCTTGACGAACGAGCAGGGCGAAGATGTAGAAATGGTACTGGTGGAAACGTTCGATGTAGGCGAGAAGTTGTACGCCCTGCTGCTTGAGCGCGAGAATCCGGAAGCAGACGGAATCATCCTTCGTATGGAAGAAGAGGACGAGGAAATGGTTCTGTACAACATTGAAGATGAAGCTGAATGGAAAGCTGTTGAAGAAGCTTATAACGAGCTGCTTGCCCAGCAAGAATAGATTTCAGGCATTCATGCAAAACCCCGATACTCAATACGTATCGGGGTTTTGCATGTCGCACTGCTATAGGACAAGCCTTAGGAGATAGGCTCTGCTTCGACAATCACCTTTACATTGGTAATGCTGCGGTCCTCGGGTCCTTTGACAGGCAGTCCGATTTCTACATGGTCGATGATATAGTCGATATTATCCTGGGTAATAACTTCTCCAGGGAGAAGAATAGGAATTCCCGGCGGATAGACGTAGATGAATTCTGCAATAATGTAGCCTGCGGACTCCCGGAAAGGAACCAGCTGCGTATCTGCGTAGAAGGCATCTCTCGGGATCAGGGCCAGCTGCGGGATATTCGGCACCTGTACCTTAAGCTCATAGATTTCACCCTTGCTGTAATGGATCGCTGAGAGCACCTGCAAGGCCGCAAGCAGCTTATCTACCGATTCCTGTGTATCACCAGGGGTAATCAGGCAAAGAATATTATACATGTCGCTGAGTTCAACTTCGATGTTATACTTTTGCCGGAGCCAGTTCTCAGTCTCATAACCGGTAATGCCCAGATGCCGGACATGGATGTTCAGCTTGGTCGGATCATGATTGAAGGTAGCTTCTGTTCCGAGAATTTCTTTGCCGAAGCTGTACAGCCCCTCGATCTCATTAATCGAATTACGGGCATAATTGGACAGGGCAATGGTTCTCGCCGCCATCTCATGACCGTTCAGGGCAAGGTTGCGTCTGGAGGTATCCAGAGAGGCAAGCAGAATATATGAAGTTGAAGTGGTGGTCAGCATGCTGAGAATGGTCTGTACCCGCTGTGGGTTGACAAGGCCCGTCTTGGCATTGAGATTCAGTACCGAGCTCTGCGTCATGGAGCCGCCCAGCTTATGGACGCTGGTTGCTGCCATATCTGCACCGGCCTGCATAGCCGATACCGGTAAATCCTCATGAAAATGAATCAGTACTCCATGTGCCTCGTCCACAAGTACGGGAACCCCGTAACTGTGGGCCAGGTCGACAATCGAACGCAGGTCGGCGCATACGCCAAAATACGTTGGATTGATAACGAGGACACCTTTGGCATCCGGATGGCGCCTCAAAGCCCGTTCGAGCGAGCTTGTGGTTATGCCGTGGTCTATCCCAAGATTCTCATCCTGTACAGGAGAGACGAAAATAGGCTTGGCTCCGGAGAAAATAATGGCCGACATCACCGATTTGTGAATATTGCGCGGCACAATAATTTTATCTCCTTCTGAGCAGACAGAGAGGATCATAGTCATGATGGCATTGCTCGTGCCTTGTACACTGAAATACGTGTAATCGGCGCCGAAAGCCTCTGCAGCCAGCTTCTGAGCTTCAAGAATAACCCCGGTGGGCTGATGAAGATCATCAAGCGGTGCAATATTGATCAAATCTATGGATAGAGCGTTATCGCCGATAAACTCACGGAATTCGGCATCGGTTCCTAGCCCCTTCTTATGTCCCGGAATATGGAATTGAACTGGATTTCCGGCGGCATGCTTTTTGAGAGCAGTGAAGAGGGGAGTAGCTTGTTGATTCATTTAATGCTGTCACAACCTTTCGCGAAGAGTAGTTTTTGATTTCTTGCTGAAGCGGAAGTACCGTCCATTGGGACGGATTGGTCTTTTCTACTTAAGCAAGCAAGCATCAGTATAACAAATCAATCAACATAATACTAGGATGTGATGAAATGTCTGGCAAAGTAGCGCAACGTATGCATATCAGTTTAGCCTCACCGTTCATATTAGAAATGTGGATCATTATTTTCCTGGTCGAATTCGTCAAAGGATCGTTGCTGGTAGCCCTCCTGCCAGTCTATATGGAGAATATTCTCGGCCTCTCCGTAACGGTGGTCGGGTTCGCCTTCGCGCTGCAGTATCTCGGGGATAACCTCTTCCGCAGCCCGTTCGGCTGGGTGATGGAGCGGATCGGCTACCGCTGGACGATGACCGGGGCGCTGCTGCTGCTTGTCGTAGCTGTCGGGCTGATTATGTATGCCAAAGATGCCGTTAGCTTGTCCATCGCCTGTCTGATTCTGGGGATTGGCACCTCGCCGCTGTGGCCTTGCACGATGACAGGCATCACCGAGCTGGCGGGCTCTACCCAGAGCGGCAGCAGCGGCGCAGCTATGGGGGCGGTGGAGATGGCTTCGCTGGCCGGAACCGGAGTCGGTCCGATAATTGTCAACTTCATGATGGATCATGGCGGACAGGGCTACCGGACGGTCTTCCTCGTGCTGATGGGCTTCGCTGCTGCTGTTGTAGCCGTGGCGCTGTTCCTGCCCTCGAAGATCGGCGGCCATGCGCCGCGCGCTGTCCGCGAGATATCGGCGGAGGGGCCGCCGGTGCCGCGTAAGCCGGTAAAGCCCTTGCAGAGTCTGAAGCGGACCTGGCAGCAGGTCACCTCCTCCCTGAAGGTAAGCCGCCTGCTGTTCCCGGCATTGTTCCTGCAGGCTTTTGCGATCGGGCTTATGACGCCGGTGGTCACCTTGTTCGCACGCTCGGAGCTGCATGTCACCCCTAACCAGTTCAGCCTGCTGCTGATTGCCGGTGGAGGGATTACCGTGCTGACGCTTATTCCGGCAGGGAAGCTGGTCGATAAGGTCGGCACCTCCATCTTCCTCAATATCGGCTTCCTGCTGGCAGCCTGCTCCATGGCGTTCTTCTCACAGGTCCGCTGGCTGCCGCTGGCCTTCGTGGCGGTGGCGCTGGTTGGGATCAGCTATGCGTTGATTCTCCCGGCCTGGAACGCCTTCCTGGCCAAGCAGGTGCCTGAGGGCGAGCGGGGAACCGTCTGGGGACTCTTCCTGACGCTGCAGGGCTCAGGCATGGTTGCTGGTCCGGTCGTGTCAGGCAAGCTGTGGGATACGGTCAGCCACGGTGCCCCTTTTCTGGCCAGTGCCGGAGTAATGGTTGTATTATTCGGCCTGCATCTGCTGATCGTCCACCGGACGAAGCTGAAGCACGCTAGAGCGCACTGAGTTCAGCAAGCACAGGTAGTGAACCCTTTATGGAAATGCAAGAAGCCGCAGACCCCCTGAAAAGGAGGCGAAACGCGGCTTTATTGCTGTTTTTGCGCATAATAAGACTGGCCAATACCTCCTATGCGGGTCCCGGCGTTTGGAAAAGGCCTAAAACGGGTAAAAATAGTCAATAAACCAAGTTACCGCTACATAATATGAAGTATAAAATAAGTGTAAGCCAAACAAAGAATCAAGGTGCAAGCGGAGGTCCGGCAGTCTGTTCTACTCTTAGGTTAGGCCATAAAGCTGACTATGCTTAAATCAAGCAGTTAGGGGGGAGTGCCGTGAACAAAAATGATGAAGTGGAGTATTGCAATCTGGAGCTGCGGTTCGACAGACAACATATCCAGGATCTAATCAAGGATCTGATCAAGGAAGGTTATTCCCTGTACTGGAGTGAGAACGAGAGTGTTTTTCTTATTTCGGTGCGCACCGGCCGCAAGCTTGTGAAGCTGCGCTTCCAGCGGATTAAGGACGGCTTCAAGCTGGTGGGAGACTACATGATCCGTGATGCGCGCCTGTCAGAATGGATGGAGAAGCTGATTGGGGATATGAGAGGTCATGCCGTTGTCAAGCGCTTCCGCGACCGTCAGATCATTATAGAGAATATTTTATTCGGTGAAGTCATCCGCCTGGTGGAGATTTCCGGTTATCAGCAGCGGGTGCTGTACCAGAAGGGACCGCTACTGTCGGATCAGGAGCTGACGAAGCTGTTCTACTCCATAGAGGGCGAAGAGCGAATCCGCGACCGCAGGCTTGCCGTGGATGAACAGCTCGACTTGCTGAATGAAGCTATGCGTGAGCGCGATACGGATGCGGTCGCTGTTAGCACAGCGAAGCTTGAACAATTGACCAGGGAGCTGGCTGCGCTGGAGTGGTAGTGCGCTGAGTGAATAAATGAGATTAAGGGCATCCCATAGCGGGGTGTCCTTTTATTGTGCCTTTCTGGAGGAGGGGGTTCACTTCTGCGCACAAAACCGTTAAAATAGTCATTGTGAGCAATTTCCCTGATGGATCGAAGTTTGTCAATGAAATTGGTCTCTCTTTCGCAGGCAGAACTTTGCTGTCTCTGACAAAGGGTGGTATTCTAATACTGCGAGAAATGGATTTCACAAAAATACAGGGTGCAAAGGGTGGAGAACCAGATGTCAAAACAACAAATCGGCGTTATTGGCTTGGCGGTAATGGGCAAAAATTTGGCTCTTAACATCGAGAGCAAAGGCTTCAGCGTATCCGTGTTTAACCGTTCCCCGGAGAAGACACATGATCTGGTCGCAGAAGCAGCAGGCAAGAACCTGGTGGGCACGTTCTCCGTTGAAGAGTTCGTACAATCACTGGAAGTACCGCGCAAGATTCTAATCATGGTGCAGGCAGGCCAGGCAACCGATGCTACAATCGAGCAGCTTCTGCCGTTCCTGGATCAAGGCGATATTATCATCGATGGCGGTAACGCTTATTTCCCTGACACGGTACGCCGCAGCAAATATCTTGAAGACAAAGGCTTCCGCTTCGTCGGCACCGGCGTGTCCGGCGGTGAAGAAGGCGCACTCAAGGGCCCTTCTATTATGCCAGGCGGTCAAGAAAGCGCGTATAAGCTGGTTGAACCTATTCTTACGGCGATTTCAGCCCACGTGGGCGGAGAGCCTTGCTGTACATATATCGGGCCGGACGGTGCAGGACACTATGTGAAAATGGTGCATAACGGCATCGAGTACGGTGACATGCAGCTGATTGGCGAAGCCTACCACCTGCTCAAGGACGTTCTGGGTCTGGATGCCAAGGAGCTGCATGGCACCTTCGCAGAATGGAACAACGGCGAGCTGGACAGCTATCTGATCGAGATTACGAAGGATATCTTCGCCCAGTATGACGAAGAGACCGGCAAGCCGATGGTAGACGTCATTCTTGATGCTGCCGGACAAAAGGGTACCGGCAAGTGGACAAGCCAAAGCTCACTGGATCTCGGCGTGCCGCTGTCCATGATTACCGAATCCGTCTTCTCCCGCTTCCTGTCTGCTATGAAGGAAGAACGCGTTGAAGCCAGCAAGGTACTGAGCGGACCTCCTGTAGCTCCTTTCGACGGCGACAAAGCTGAATTCATCGAGAACGTGCGCAAAGCATTGTTCGCCAGTAAGATCGTATCGTATGCTCAGGGCTTCGCCCAGCTGCGTGTGGCTTCTGACGAATACGGCTGGAATCTGAAATACGGCGAGCTGGCCAAGATCTGGCGCGGCGGCTGCATCATCCGTTCCCGGTTCCTGCAGAACATCACAGATGCTTATGAGAGCAATGCAGAGCTGAAGAACCTCCTGCTTGATCCGTTCTTCAAGGATGTTATGGACAACTACCAGTCGGCATGGCGCAAGGTTATCGCTTCGGCTGTAACTCTGGGTATTCCGGTTCCGGGATTCTCCAGCGCCCTGGCGTACTACGACAGCTACCGTACAGAACGTCTTCCGGCGAACCTGCTGCAAGCACAGCGCGATTATTTCGGTGCCCACACCTTCAAGCGCGTGGACAAAGAAGGCGTATTCCACCACAACTGGCTGGCAGAGTAACAGGCAGCCGTTCCGCTTAACTCACAGGGACCCGAGATGCTTTCCGCTTTATGCGGAGGGCTTTCGGGTTTTTTTGCAAATTTGCCGCCATTGTGCAAACTTTTCACCCTGTGTTATGATATGACAAATGTCGCGGCTTGGAGGTAGTTATGGACGATCGAAATATCATTCTCGTCGGGATGATGGCTACGGGGAAATCCACAGTAGGCGCCATTCTGGCCGAGGAGCTTGACTATGAACTGATTGATCTGGATGCAGTAATTACCGGAAGAGAGGGCCGCAGTATTGCGGATATCTTTGCAGATGGCGGAGAGCAGGCGTTCCGGAGCATTGAATCAGAAGTACTTCAGGAAATGCTGCAGGGAGAGCGAAGAGTGATCTCTACTGGCGGCGGGGCGGTGCTTGCGCCCGGAAATGCCGAAGTCATGCTGGAGCATGGATTCGTTGTGGCCCTTACAGCCTCGGAAGATACCATTATTGAACGGGTCAGCGGGGATGAGAACCGGCCGCTGCTCGCCGGCAATGCGGCAAACCGGGTCCGTTCCATTCTGGAACAGCGCAGGGAAGCTTACCGTTTCGCGCATTGCACGGTCGATACAACGGAGCTGAATGTGGCTGAGGTCTCGCAATACATTTTACTGCGTTACCGCGATTGAGCTTTTATGTGTGTTGGCGCTATGCATCAGGATGAAGCTTATTCCGCGCTGGTATCGTCCCACTCAATCATGCCGCCGCTCAGGTTAGAGCCTTGAATGCCGAATTGCTGCAGATATTCACATACCCGCTGGCTGCGGCTGCCGGAGCGGCAGATGAAGATGATCTCGGTATCAGCTGGAAGCTGCTCCGTCTGCTGCGGGATCTGGCCCATCGGGATGTGCTGCGCACCGGGAATCATGCCGAAGGCAACCTCATCGTCTTCACGGACGTCGATCAGTAGAAGTTCTTCGCCGGAAGCGAGTCGCTTACGCAGCTCCTGCGGTGTAATTTGCGGAATTTCATTCATGTTAGTACCCTCTTTTCTGCCCGAATGGGAATGGACTTTCTTCACGCAATAATAACACAACTGCGGATTACCCTGTCAAACAGGACCGTACATACAGACTATATATTATGAAGGAGCGCTTATACTATGGACGTTATTGTTAGGCCTACGCCGACGCTGCAAGGAGAATTCGGAGCCCTGTCCTCCAAAAACTACACCACGCGCTACCTGCTGGTAGCCGCTCTATCTGAAGGAGTCAGCACGATCTACCATCCTGCCCACAGCGAGGACAGCGACGCGATCCGCAGATGTATCGCCGATCTCGGCGCAGTCCTGACCGAAGATGAGGAGAAAATCGTAGTGCAGGGGTTCGGACGCCATCCCCGTGACGTTAAGGAGTTGAATGTCGGGAATGCCGGCGCCGTGCTTCGTTTCCTGATGGCAGTGGCTGCGCTCAGCCCTGAGGTTACGTTCGTGAATACCTACCCGGATTCCCTTGGCAAGCGGCCGCATGATGACCTCATTCAAGCGCTCGGGCAGCTTGGCGTTGAAGTGGAGCATAATCAAGGAAGGCTGCCGATCACCATCCGCGGGGGCAAGCCGCAGGGGGGGCGGATTACCGTCTCTGGTGCCGTAAGCTCACAGTATCTCAGCGCGCTCTTATTCCTGACCCCGCTGCTTGAAGAAGACAGTGAGATTATCGTGCTGGATGATCTGAAATCCAAGGTGGTCATCGGCCAGACGCTGGAGGTTCTGGAGCAGGCCGGGATCATCATACATGCGGCGGATGATTATATGTCCTTCAAGGTACCTGGACGCCAGAACTATGTTGCCAAGACCTATACGGTACAAGGCGATTATCCGGGATCAGCCGCAGTACTTGCGGCCGCAGCGGTGACTAAGTCGGATGTGACTATTCACCGGCTGGCTGAACAGAGCAAGCAGGGGGAGCGGGCCATTGTCGATGTGCTGCGGATGATGGAGGTGCCGCTCACCCATGAGGACGGAACAGTGCATGTGCAGGGGAACGGTATTCTCAAGGCGGTCGAATTCGACGGGGATGCGGCAACCGATGCGGTGCTGGCTATGGTGGCCGCCGCTGTTTTTGCCGAAGGGACCTCGCGCTTCTATAATGTGGAGAATCTGCGCTACAAGGAATGCGACCGCATCACGGATTACCTGGCCGAGCTGACCCGTGCCGGTGCGAAGGTCGAAGAACGGCGTGACGAGATTATTGTCCATGGTACACCGGAGGGGGTTGAAGGCGGCGTGACGATCAATGCCCACTATGACCACCGTGTGATTATGGCACTTACTGTAGTGGGACTGCGTGCCCGCCAGCCGCTGCTGATTAAGGATGCGCATCATGTAGCGAAGTCTTATCCCCAGTATTTCGATCACTTGCGCTCATTAGGCGCTAATGTGGAATGGGTAGAGTGACGGAGACAGGCCAGTTAAGCATAGCTCCGCTTACCCGGGAGGATGTTACCTCGGTAACGGATCTTTACAGGCTTTCGATTACGGATGCTTTTGAAGGGGAAGGACTGGGTCACTTGGACAGTGACATTCAGCAGGAGATCGAGTCCAAGATACGGATGGTTAACATTTCCCTGAATCCGCAGAACTCAGATACGTATTTCTGGGTGGCCCAGATGGACGGTATGGTCGTCGGTACCATCTCGTATGCCCCTTGCGGAGAGGATATCTGGGTCTGTACAGGAAATAAGCTTGATGCTGTAGGTGAGCTGGGCAGTCTATATGTGCTGCCGGATTATCAGGGACAAGGGATTGCTTCGGCTTTGATTGCGGAACTGATGATATTTCTCAGACAACAGGGGATTGCTGCGTTCTGCCTGGACAGCGGCTATAGAGTCGCGCAAACCAAGTGGCTGCAGAAGTTCGGAACGCCCTATGCGGTAGTTAGGGATTATTGGGGACCGGATTCTGTTCATATGGTGTGGCTGTGTCCGGTGAACGGAACAATATAGCGGGATCAAGCGGACGGTTCGGATTTGGAACTTTTTCTGATGCGCGGTATGATGTAGGTATAGCTGAATCTGGTATGTGCCCAGATGCGCAATTAACGGAAGGGGTAATACACATGAGCTTTGAGAATCCGAGCAGGGATCAAATTGGAGACATTCTGGCTGCTGCAGGCAATATTGCCGTAGTGGGCCTGTCCGACAAAACAGACCGCACCTCTTATATGGTAGCCGGAGCTATGCAGAGCCGGGGCTACCGGATTATTCCGGTGAATCCGTCGGTAGACGGGGAGATCCTGGGCGAGAAATGCTACCATACCCTCGCGGAAATTCCTGAGCCGGTGGATATTGTGAATGTATTCCGCCGCAGCGAATATTGTGCAGCTGTAGCGCAGGAGGCCGCTGATATCGGCGCGCGTGTTCTCTGGCTGCAGCAGGGGATTATTAGTCAGGAGGCTGCGGATATCGCCGCTGCCCATGACATGATCGCGATCATGGACCGCTGCATCAAGGTGGAGGAAGCCATTACGATGAAGGGCCGTAGCCGGGGGTAATTGCTTCGAGGACAGCCGGAGGCGGAGTTCCGATTCCGGGTGTGATGCACCGTTCCCGGCAATCATACGAACTCCGCTGTCTCACCCGCAGGAGTTCCGTATTCGCAGAATAATAAGTTTTATTGAGTTTGATTTGCTATACTTTACTTAGACGAAGAACGTCCTTTATCCCATTTTCAGATGGGTAGGACGTTCTTTTTTTATTTTGCGGGAGCGGGAGGAGATTTCTATGGAATTTGAACAGGCACATGGCAACTTTCTGGAGATGCATACTAATGATAGGGGCGGTGAGCGGCGGGGAAGGCTGCTGCGCGGACATAATTATGCGGAGAAGCTGTTTTTGCAAAATGTATGGTGGCCGTTGTTCGAGTCACTGGAGCATTTGCACCCGGAGTATGAAGTGTATGACTGGAACCGGAAGTCACAATTTTTGGACTTTGCTTTTTTACCGCTGAATGGTGCGCGCTTCGGTATCGAATGTGACGGTTATCAGAGCCATATCAAGGACATGGACCGGGAGAAATTCAGCTATGCGCTTAACCGGGATACCTTCTTGACTGGAATGGGCTGGAAACTGCTGCATTTCTCCTTCGACGATATCCAGCAGCGTCCCGAAGTATGCCGGATGCTGCTGCAACTGGCGCTCGCGCCTTATCTGGCCCGGAACAGGGCAGGCGGGGAGCGCCTGTTGTCAAAAGAGAAAGAAGTCCTGCGTCTGGCGTGGCAGCTTGGCAGGCCACTTCGGCCTAAGGATGTCACGGACATTTTTCAGATGAACTATAGAACTGCCCGCAAGCTGTTAAGCTCATTGAGCGCTAAAGGGATGTTACAACCTGTTACTGGTGGAAGAGGGATAAGATCCTATGAACTCCGGCCCATGCATCAGGATCAAACCTGGTGAATATACTCTGCTGCCCGCTCCTTAATGGCTGGAAAGTATAATTGATCGTATTAAAGGAGTACTTGTGCGTTCTATGACACCTGTGGTCTATAGGGTTGTATGGGCAAGCGGGATATTACTGCGAATGTATGGACATGATGATTGCACTTTGTGCAGTAGATACCGCTGGAGAACCACTTTTATAAGGTTCAGTTGCACTTTGTGCAGTAGAAATTTGTATTTAGGTTGATATTGGCCGGATTCTGAGAATTCTAATGTACGAAGTGCAATAGATCGTTAATTTGAGTAGGATTACAGGTGATCTGATGTACAAAATACAATTGCGGCGTATTGCAGCGTAGTTCTCAGGTTACTTGCCGCGACCTTTCGCAACGGAGAGTGGAGCGCACGAATCACACGGATTCTTTTGACAAAAACTGCTGTAACGCTTACCATTCAATATAGAAAGAAAGGAGAGGGTCGCCTTGAATTGGCTCGGATCTTTGCAGCAGTTGGGCAGAGCCATTATGCTTCCTACCATGGTGCTTCCGGCGGCAGCTATCCTGCTGAGTCTGGGCAGCTTACCGTGGTCTGCATGGGGACTTTCTTCGGTATCCGAAGTGACGACGTACGCGGGGCAAGGAATATTCTATTTCATGCCTTATTTGTTTGCTGTCGGTGTGGCGTGGGGGTTGTCCAATCAGGCCGGACCGGCCGGACTGGCTGCACTCGCAGGGATGTTCACTTATGACCGGATTGTGTCCAACATGGGAGACGGGGCTGTGCAGCCTGCAACATTAATTGGTATTATCCTTGGAATCGTAGCCGGTGTGGCGCATAACCGGTTTAAGAATATCAAGCTGCCGGAGGCGATCCAGTTTTTTGGAGGGTCGCGTTTTGTTTTGCTGTTCATGGGCTTATTCTCGGCGCTGTTCGCCTGGGTCATGCTCGGAGTATCCCCGCTCCTGCAAGAGCTGCTTAATCAGCTGTTCAGGGTAGTGCAGATGACCGGCGGCTATGGAGTGTTTGTCTACGGGGTGCTATACAGGGTGCTGACGGCCTTTGGCCTGCACCATATTCTGAATAATGTGTTTTGGTTCCAATTGGGCTCCTTTACGACGCCTGACGGCAGTGCAGTCGTACAGGGGGATTTGCCGCGCTTTTTTGCCGGAGATCCTACAGCGGGTGTGTTCATGGCCGGACTGTTCCCGATTATGATGTTCGCGCTGCCCGCCATTGCCTTTGCGATCATCCAGGAAGCGCGCGAAGACCTTAAGCCTAAGATTAAGAAGACTTTTTTGCGTGCAGCCCTGGTGTGCTTTCTGACTGGCGTATCGGAGCAGATTGAGTTTGCCTTCCTG
This sequence comes from Paenibacillus rhizoplanae, assembly GCF_042684125.1. Lineage (NCBI taxonomy): Bacteria > Bacillati > Bacillota > Bacilli > Caryophanales > Paenibacillaceae > Paenibacillus > Paenibacillus rhizoplanae. The sequence continues at coordinate 46,045 of NZ_JBHUKY010000021.1, forward strand.
TTCGCTTCGCCATATTTATTCGCACTGCATGTGGTTATGTCAGGTCTTGCTATGGTGCTGACGTACTCGCTCGGGATTCATCATGGATTCTCCTATTCGGCAGGGACCATTGATTTCTTCCTCAACATGCATTTGTCCCAGCGGGCCTGGCTGCTGATTCCCATCGGGATCGGGTATGGAATTGTCTACTACAATGTGTTCCGCTGGGCGATCCGACGGTTCCAGATTCCTACGCCGGGCCGTGAAGAAGGCTCTGAGCTTGGGGACTGGGCGGGGAATATTCCGTATCAGGCTCCGCTGATTCTGGAGGCGCTGGGCGGCAAGGAGAACATTGTGCAGGTGCAGGCCTGCATAACCAGGCTGAGATTAACAGTGCATAACGACCGTTTCATAGATACAGGGGCGCTTAAGGGGCTTGGCTCCGCAGGCATTATCAAGCTGGGCGGCGGTAATGTGCAGGTCGTGTTCGGTACCTATTCAGAGCTGATCCGCGAAGAGATTGACAAGCTGATGCTGCGCGATCTGCCGCAGGTGCTGTTCAGTTCGCCTATCCAAGGGCGGATGATGCCGATCGAAGAAGTGCCTGACCATATTTTTGCCGCGAAGCTGGTTGGAGATGGAGTAGCCTTTTTCCCGGACAAAGGAGAGCTGGTCTCGCCCGTATTCGGCAAGGTGATGCACGTATACCCTACGATGCACGCAGTGGGCATTGCTACGCCCGAAGGCCTGGAGGTGCTGATGCATATCGGGATCGATACTTCGCAGCTTAAAGGGCCGTTCGAGGCGCTTGTACAGGAAGGTGACAGTGTGGAGCCGGGGCAGCTGCTGGTCCGGTTTGATCTGGCCTACTTGAAGGAGCATGCCGCTTCGCTGGCGACACCGATGGTGATTACCAATCCTGACCGGGTCAAATCCTGGAGCTATGCTCCATTCAAAAACGTCAAAAAGGGGCAGTCTTCCGTCATGTCCGTGGTACTACATGAAAGCAATGTTGGAGGGATCGAAGCATGATACAAGGCATAGGCGCTGCAGCAGGTGTTGCCATCGGGAAGGCCTTTGTTTTGCCGAACTGGGAATGGAGTCTGCCGGACACTCAGGTGAATCCGGTGGATCTGGCTAAGGAGTTCGAACGGTTATACGAAGGAATTCGAACCTCCAAGGACGAAATCGAGTTTATCAAAAAAGAATTCCGGGAGGTTGTCGGACCGGAGGAATCGAGTATTTTCGATGCTCATCTGGCGATCCTGGATGATCCGGTGTTCATGAGCGAAATCCGCGGCATTATCGAACGCCAATATAAAGCGGCCGAGGTGGCAGTGAAGGAAGCGATAGACCACTTTGTAGCGATGTTCGATCTGCTGGACGATGAATATATGAAGGAACGGGCCGTGGACATCAAGGATGTCGGCAACCGCCTGCTGAAGCATCTCCTGGGTGCGCCGGAGGTAACCCTGCCGTCTGACACCCAGCCCTATATCCTTGTGGCTAAGGAACTGTCCCCCTCACAGCTGGCCCATTTGAATCCGGCTTATGTGCTGGGCATCGTTACGATGATGGGCGGCAAAACCTCGCATTCCTCCATTATGGCCCGTGCGCTAGGCATTCCGCTGGTGGCAGGCCTGGAGAACAAGATCCTGACTCCGATCCAGACCGGGGACATGCTGGTGCTGGACGGAGAGACCGGAGCGGTGATGCTCCATCCCGATGAATCTACATTAAGAGACTTCACCTCCAGGCGCGCGAAGCAGCAGAGGAAGCGGGAGCAGCTTGAACTGCTTGCTACAGTCGAGGCAGTTACCAAGGACGGTGTATCGCTGCGGCTGGCCGGTAATATCAGTTCGGTGAAGGAGCTGAACATGGCGCTGAAATATGGGGCCGAGGGAGTGGGGCTGTTCCGCACGGAGTTCCTCTATATGGACCGCAGCTCCTTCCCGACAGAAGATGAGCAATTCGAGGTGTACAAGCTGGTCGCGGAAAAAGTCGGCAAGGAGACCGTTGTCATCCGTACGCTTGATATCGGGGGGGACAAGCACCTGGATTACTTCCAGCTGCCGGAGGAGCAGAATCCGTTCCTCGGCTACCGGGCAATCCGGATCAGTCTGGACCGCAAGGATATGTTCAAAACACAGATAGCGGCGATTCTGCGGGCCAGCCATTACGGTAATGTCCGAATGATGTTCCCGATGATCTCCTCTGTCGAAGAGGTACAGGCTGCCAAAGCGGTGCTGAACGAAGTCAAGAGTGAGCTGGACAGCCGGGGTGTACCGTATAACCGCGAGATGAAGGTAGGCATAATGATCGAGGTTCCGGCCGCAGTGATGATTGCCGACCTGCTGGCGGAGGAAGTGGATTTCTTCAGTATCGGCACGAACGATTTGGTACAATATGTACTGGCTGTGGACCGGATGAATGAGCAGATTGCCCATATGTATCATCCGTACCATCCGGGAGTGCTGCGCATGATCCGCATGACGGTGGATGCAGCGCACAGCGTGGGTATCGATGTCAGTGTATGCGGCGAGATGGCCGCAGACGAGCGCTCGTTACCGCTCTGGCTGGAGCTGGGGATTAGTGTGCTGAGCATGTCGCCGCAAGCTTTGCTGAAGGTGAAGCACCGCACGCTGAACACACTGGCTTCCGAAGCCAGAGAGATTGCGAAGCTTTGCTTCCGCAACCGCACCAGCTCGGAGACAGAGGAGCAGCTCAGTGCTTATGTAGGGCGCAGCGGATTCCCGCTCGGCGCTACTGGAGATTCCAAAGAGAAGACTTCATAGCCTTCTAGCGGCTTAGCGATATCAGCGGAACAATGACAAGTTGAACAAGAATATCGATATTAAGTCCGGGGTGAGGGTCAAGGGGGCCATACACACCGGGCTTTTTGCTTTGAAATTACGGGGGAACAGGTTAGCTGTCAAAAAAGTAAAACCGTTTGGGCTGCGAGACAGTCAGTATATACAGAAGTCAAAAAAAGAAAGGGGAGACTAAGCCTGGATGGAACATACGTGGGAAGGCGAGCAGGTGCGCCACTTGAATGAACAGGAGCAACTGTTTATCGGCCGGGTACTGGAGCAAAAGAAAATACTCTACAGTATTGCGTACAGCTACTTGCGCAGTGAGGCAGAGTCGCTTGAAATGGTTCAGGAAACTACATACCGGGCTTGGGTCAAGCGCAGGAGCCTGAAGGACGATGCCCGGTTCGCACCCTGGCTGACCCGGATTCTGATCAACTGCTGCAAGGACGAACTGAAGCGGAGGAAACGGCTGACTGCTCCCGTGCCGGAACAGGCAAGTGCTGGACTGCAGGAGATGACCAGTGACCGTAAGCTGGATATGGAGCAGGCCCTGGAAGCAGTGAAGCCCAAATACCGTCAGGTGCTTGTGCTGAAGTATTACCGGGATATGACGCTGACAGAAATTTCCGGGGTGCTGGGGAAGCCGGAAGGAACGGTCAAGACCTGGCTGAACAAGGGACTTAAGCAGTTACGTGACAAAATGAGAATCAAAGGGGGACTATAGCATGGTCAAGACCGAAGAAGAGCTGCTGAAGGAGTATTACCACAGTCTGTCGGCAGAAGCGGAGGAGGTCCCGGAAATGCGGCTGAACACGGCAATCCGCAGAGGCATAACACGTTCCCGGAGAAGCTCTATGTCATTAAGGAAGCGTTATGCTCTGGCTACAGCGGCGGCAGTACTTGGACTTGTGCTATTGTTCTCCTTTCCCCGGGCGAGTGAGGTGTTGAAGTCACAGGGGGCAGCTCCGGATCAGGCAGCAATATTTCAGAGCTACGGACCCTTTGAAAAGTACATTCCAGCTGTGATGACCACAAACGCTGTATCTTCGGCAATCGAGGATGGCCTTGTACAGCGCGTCACGGGTGTTACTGCGGAGCAGAACGGATTTGTTCTTACTGTAGATGGAATTGCTGCGGATCAGAAGGGGATTATCGTTTTGTATTCATTACAGAATAAGACTGATGAGAATGCCCGAGTAGCACATATTCAGTTAACATCAGCTGTTTCAAATCCTTTGCATACATCCCTGGGGCCTGATAATTCAATTTCCCCAAAACGTATAACCTACGGTTATGAGGTAAGGCAGTGGGAGAGTGATGATGCAGGCGCTCTTCCCGATCAAATTAAGTTTGAGCTTGAGCTTGGTAAGTACAAGCAGTTCACGCCAGCTTCAGCAGATAGCCCTCTCGCTAAATTTTCTGTAGCTCTTCCGCTGGACAGGGAGCAGATTGCTAAGGCAGGAGAAACCGTACATGTAGACAAAACACTGGAAATAGACGGTCAGAAAATTGAAATTAATGAGGTCTATCTGGCCGCCTCCGGCATTTATCTGGACTATACCTGCGACCCGCTGAACTCCAAACAGATCTTCTCTATGTATAAACCGGGTCTCTTAGCGGGCGGCAGTGGTGATTATACGTATCTGGCTTTACGCGCCGCCAGCTTTACGGACAGTGGGGGCAGACTGATATTTGCTAACGACAGCAGCTTGACACAATCGCTCCAGCTGCAAATCAAAGGAATTCTGGCACTGGATAAGAAGGCAACCCAATTAATTATTGATACGGACAAGCAACAAATTATCAAGGCTCCGGATCAAAATTTGCAAATGTCCGTTCATAACACGGAAAGGGGCTCCACGCTGGTGCTGGAATATTATTCTCAGGCACAGACTAACAGTATCTACAATGACTTAATGCTGGGGCAAAAATTCACCGATGGAGCAGGTACAGTCCATTCAGCAGACAAGTTTGATATTGATATTCCGCGGCGTACTGAGCCGGAGAATGCGAAGTCAATCCCTCACATGTACTACAAGGGTCTGGGCAGCAATAAATACCCGCAGCCGCTGACGTTCACCATTGAGGCGTATCCTGCCCTGATCAAAGAGAAGCTGTCTCTCCCTATCCGCTAATCCTCCTTTAAAAGCGGCAACAAGCCCTGAACCCTGTCAGACGACAGGGCAGGGCTTTGTTTATATCAGATATCATGCTGCCTGTTATTCCCCGGCCAGTGCATCACAGAACGCTTTGCCGTAAGGCGGCAGGTCCGGCGGTCGGCGGGCGGAGATGATGTGGCCGTCCTGGACGACCGGCTCGTCCTTCCAGATGGCTCCGGCGTTCTCCATATCGTCACGGATGCCCGGTGTGGAGGTGACTGTTACGCCTTCAAGAATTTTGGCGGAGATTAAGACCCAGCCTGCATGGCAGATCTGGCCAATCGGCTTTTTCGCGGTGTTGAAATCCTGCACCAGCTTCAGCACTGCGCTGTACCGGCGGATTTTGTCGGGTGCCCAGCCTCCGGGAACGAGGATGCCGTCATAATCGTCAGCCTTCAGCTCGTCCCAGCTGTATTCAGCAGTGGCAGGTACGCCATATTTGCCGACATACGTCTTCCCCTTCTCAAGGCCTGCTAGATGAACCTCGGCCCCTTCCTCGCGCACGCGGTATACAGGATACCACAGCTCGAGGTCTTCAAATTCATCGTCCACCAGCGCAATGACTTTTTTACCTGACAGTCTCATTCTGTACAACTCCCTTCGGCTTAACTTCCTGATATCTATGTCATTCTATCAAAACAGACACTTGAAGTCACTTTTCGATATGGAAATTCCTAAGAATATTGCCAATTAAAACATGATATGCAAACTAGCAGGGATTCAGGGGGATGAAGTCGAATACTAGAGAGGGAAAAGGCAAAACTATGCGTTTTTAAAAGATCATTCTGAGGTGTGGGAGATGTATAAGGAACAATTAATGAAGAAGTCTTGTGGCTGCGGCGGGATCATGACCATACATATGCATACGCTGATTTATAGTGCGAAGATCAAAATTACTCATGTCCCTGTATATACCTGCGGGCAATGCGCCCGTTATGAGCCCCTGCCGGTTATTAAGCGTGACCTGGGTCTGCTGATCCGGGAGCTTGGAGAACGCCCTGCGGGCAAGCTGCATCTGTCCTTTGCGGACCGTAATGAGTGGGCCAGTGTGCTGAAGGATACCTTTGCATCGGGCTTGTTTGCCGGCGGCTTGCCGGAATTGGAGGAGGCTATCCGCAAGGCAATGCAGAGCCGGATTGATCTGCTGCTGGATGTATACCGCACGGCGGCGGATCTGTCCGACAAGAAGTGGATGGAAGAGATCGGCCTGCGGCTCTCCCAGTTGACGGCTCATTCGGCAGAAAGTGCCAAATAAAGAGCATTTTTTGACATTTTGAAAAAAAGTCTGCAAAAACAATGAAAAACTTTCAACGAATGTTGGATTTTTCACGCGCTTTTTGATACGATAGAGAAAGCATACAGAATTCTTGAAATTTTAAGGGCTTCCACTGGAAGCTATTGGAGGATCAGGAATTGGCGGAAGGCGTCAAAGCCGCGCCAGGACTGGCGTTTCAACCTTTGAAAGAAATTTTGAAAGGAAAATGAAGCGTTATCATTGCACAATTGTACAAAGTGTCGTATCATAATTTTAATTAGTCGAACGATAAAATTTATCGCAATGGAGAGAGTAATTTGACGGTAACCATTTACGATGTAGCTCGAGAAGCAGGCGTATCTATGGCTACGGTATCACGGGTTGTGAATAATAACCCCAACGTGAAGCCGCAGACCCGGAAGAAGGTTTTTGAAGCGATTGAGCGTTTGGGCTATCGTCCGAATGCGGTGGCGAGAGGTCTCGCCAGCAAGAAAACGACAACCGTAGGGGTTGTTATCCCTGATATCTCAAACTCGATTTTTGCGGAAATTGCACGCGGGATTGAAGATATTGCCAATATGTATCACTACAACATCATTCTCTGTAACGCAGACAAGCGCAAAGAGAAAGAGATTCGTGTCATTAACACACTGCTCGAGAAGCAGGTGGACGGGCTGCTGTTCATGGGCGGAACCGTTACGGAAGAGCATATTCAGGCGTTCCAGACCTCTGCTGTGCCTATCGTGCTCTGTGCGACCCGCGATGAGAAGGGAACATATCCTTCCGTGGATATCGACCATGAGACGGCTGCCTTTGATGCAGTGAATACGCTTATCCGCCACGGACACAGGGAGATCGCAATGATCAGCGGTACGCTGCAGGACCCTGCGAACGGATATGCCCGGTTCCACGGCTACAAGAAGGCGCTGGAAGCGGCAGGTATCGAGTATCAGGAAGATCTGGTACGCATCGGTAACTATCGTTACGAATCCGGTGTCGAAGCCATGAAGTATTTCCTGGGTCTGAAGAAGAAGCCGACAGCTATCTTTGCTGCTACCGATGAGATGGCGATTGGTGCCATTCACAGCATTCAGGATGAAGGCCTCAAGGTGCCGGATGACTTCTCAATTATCAGTGTTGACAACATCCGGATGGCTTCAATGGTTCGTCCGCTCCTCACTACTGTAGCACAGCCGATGTATGATCTCGGTGCTGTAGCGATGAGATTGCTGACGAAGCTGATGAAGAAGGAGACGGTTGAGAATCCGCGGGTTATTTTGCCGCATGAGACCATTCTTCGTCTGTCTGTCAACCATGTCAACAAATAAGATCAGCGTTTAGCAAGTGAATATAGGTTTCTTAAGAAGCTCCTTCGGGAGCTTTTTATGTTTGCGGGCAGAAAGTTCAAGGGGGATATGAAATGAGCGGAGTGCTGGGTCTGATTGGCGCAATGGATGAAGAAATCAAGCTGCTGCTGGAAGAGATGGAGAATCGGCAGACCACGGTGAAGGCCGGAATTACCTTTTATGCAGGGACAGTATTCGGGAAGGCAGCTGTAGTCTGCAAATCCGGGGTCGGGAAGGTGAATGCCGCAGTAACCACACAGATTCTGTTGGACAGCTTCGGAGTGGAAAAGGTGCTGTTCACTGGAGTGGCGGGGGCGCTGCACCCTGAGCTGAACATCGGGGATGTTGTTATTTCGTCCTCCTGCATTCAACATGACATGGATGTTACAGCGCTCGGTTATGCCAGAGGGGTGATCCCATATCAGGAGATCTCCGCCTTCCAGGCAGATCCGCTGCTGGTGAAGCTAGCAGAAGAGGCCTGTCAAGAGCTTAGACAGAAGTCTGTGACGGGCATTGTGCTGTCCGGGGATCAATTCATTGCCAGCAGGGCGTCAGTAGCTATGCTGCGTGAGCAGCTGGACGGGGCCTGTGCAGAGATGGAGGGTGCGGCGGTCGCCCAAGTCTGCCATATGAACGGGATACCTTTTGTAATCGTACGTTCAATGTCAGACAAAGCAGACGGCTCAGCACATGTGAATTACAGTGAGTTCACCGTAACGGCCTCACAGCATTCACATGCCATTCTGGAGCATATGCTTAAGGCTATGTAACCTGCAGGCAGGCCGCCTGAATTAATACATAAACCGCTGTCTGAAGCGAACCCGGTCGAAGGTCTCACGGGAGGACAGCGGTACTTCCTGGCCCATGCGGACCATTAGGCAATTGGCCGGATGCGAGCAGATCTCCGGATCATCGGTGGCATACCACACCATATCTACCGTCTTCATGAGCTTCTCCATCATCTGGCGGTACTCCCATACACTAAGGCCGCTTCCCTTGAGGTCCCAGTGCCAATAATATTCGGTTGTGAATACGATGCAGTTCTCCAGCTGTCCCTCTTCAAAAGCGCTTGAAACCAGCAGCTTCGCAAGGCCGCACCCGCGATACTCGTCAGCCACTTCGATAGCTCCCAGCTCAACCAGATCCTCCATCCCGCCCTGAGACCATAACTCCAGTTCATCCGGATAATGAAAAGTGACATAGCCCACGATAACGTCTGAGACCACTGCTGCCAGGATGCGTCCTTCAGGTAAGCCAGATATCTCTATCAAGGCTTCAAGCTGCTCCTGCGGCTTACGGAAGGCGTCCAGATCGCGGTGCATGCTTAAGGTCTGAAGCGTTTCGGGTGATAAGGGGCCACCGATAGATATAAGCCGGCCTTGATGCTCTATGGTATGGGATACTGGGATTTTATGATGCTCCATTCTTGGGCTCCCTCCGGTTCACTATAATATGGAATGTAACCGCTTCCTGTGATATACTGATTCCGACACGGAATATTCACATTTAGAGTGTTGACGAAATTAAGAGAATTAGAGGGTACCCTTAAAGCTTAAAGCAAACCAGTAGGGGAGGCAAGAGTAATGGGGCAAGTTCAAGGCGAAATTTTGCCGGGCCGGGTGCAGCACTCGAATATGGAGGACTATTCCCGGGCAGTTGACGAATTCCGGTGGGAGGATGTCGAGCGCAGCTTCTCCTGGCATGGGACCGGCAAGGTGAATATGGCACATGAAGCTATAGACCGTCATGTCGAGGAGGGGCGAGGGGCTGCTACGGCGCTGATCTACAGCGATGCGGTGCGTGAGGAGCGGTACACCTTCGCCGACTTACGGGAACGGTCGAATAAGTTCGGTAATGTACTACGCAAATATGGAATCGGCAAAGGCGACCGGGTGTTCATCTTCATGCCGCGTACCCCGGAGCTGTATTTCAGCCTGCTTGGCATTCTGAAGACGGGAGCAGTGGCAGGTCCGCTGTTCGAGGCATTCATGGAGACGGCGGTCAAGGACCGTCTGGAGGATAGCGGAGCGGTAGCGCTGGTGACTACCCCGGAGCTGCTGCACCGGGTGAAGCGGGAGCAGCTCCCAGGACTGCGCCATATCTTTGTAGTCGGAGCCTCTGCTGCTGAGGATTCCGGGCTGCTGAGCTATGAAACGGAAATGGCTGAAGCCTCCGCTGAGCTGGAACCGGAGTGGCTGAGCCTGGAGGATGGTCTGATCATGCATTATACCTCCGGCTCCACCGGGAAGCCCAAAGGCATCTACCATGTGCAGAGAGCCATGATCCAGCACTATTATACAGGCAAGGTAGTTCTGGACCTGCGCCCGGACGATGTGTACTGGTGCACGGCCGATCCGGGTTGGGTGACCGGAACCTCTTACGGAATATTTGCCCCCTGGCTGAATGGAGTAGCCAATGTGGTCCGGGGAGGCCGCTTCAGTCCGCTGGACTGGTATAAGACGATCGAACGCTTCGGGGTGACGGTATGGTACAGTGCGCCTACGGCTTTCCGGATGCTGATGGGGGCTGGCAAGGAGACTCTGGAGGGGATCGATCTCAGCAGTCTGCGTCATGTGTTATCTGTCGGCGAGCCGCTGAACCCGGAGGTCGTACGCTGGGGCGACAAAATCTATCAGCAGCGGATTCATGATACGTGGTGGATGACCGAGACGGGGGCACAGCTCATCTGCAACTACCCGGGAATGGGCATCAAGCCCGGCTCCATGGGCCGGCCGCTGCCGGGGATTGAAGCGGCTATCCTGGATGACCGCGGCAACATGCTGCCCCCGTATTCCATGGGCAATCTGGCCATCCGCACCCCCTGGCCGTCCATGATGGGCCAGGTGTGGAATAACCAGGCTAAATACGATGAATACTTCCGAATTCCCGGATGGTATATCTCGGGGGATTCGGCGTACATGGATGAAGACGGCTATTTCTGGTTTCAGGGCCGGATTGATGATGTAATCAATTCCTCCGGGGAGCGGATTGGACCCTTCGAGGTCGAGAGCAAGCTGGTGGAGCACCCGGCTGTCGCGGAGGCTGGGGTAATCGGCAAGCCGGATGTCATGCGTGGTGAGATTATCAAGGCCTTCATCTCACTGCGTGACGGATATAGTCCGACCGCTGAGCTGAAGGAAGAGATCGCGGCATTTGTCAAAGCGGGCCTGTCTGCCCATGCTGCACCGCGTGAAATCGAGTTCAAGGATAAGCTGCCCAAGACCCGGTCCGGTAAAATTATGCGCCGTGTACTGAAGGCTTGGGAGCTGCATCTACCCGCAGGTGATTTGTCTACCATCGAAGACTAGGCAGATCTGGAGTGCAATCCATTAAAAAAGCCCGTTCCCCTTATCCCGGGGAACGGGCTTTTGAAGCTTATACTGAAGTCTGCCTGGTGAGCTTAACGTCCTGTATTGCCTGCTGCGTTAGTAGAGGTAGTACCACCGGCATTCCCGCTGGTACTGCCTGCAGGCTTCCCAGTGGTATTCCTGCTACCATTGCCTGCGGGCTTCCCACCGGTATTACCTGTAGCATTCCCTCCGCTGTTTCCGCCGGCTGCATTGGTACCGCCTGACGGAGTAGAATCATCAACGGCAGGCGGCTGAATAATGATCATGCCAGGGTCTTCCGTACTGTCCGGGATGATTCCGGCGTCCGGTGTCGGCTCTGCCTCCGGCGTCTGTTCCGGAGTTGGTGTAGGCTCCGGTGTAGGCTTAATTCCGCCAGCCACACTGCCGGAAGCAGTCTCATGTCCAGCTACGTCCACGGCAGCCACATAGAAGGTAGCGTTGGCGCCAGCCGGAGTTCCCGGCTTGAAGACGGTGCTCTCTCCAGCAGAGAGGACGGCCTGCTTCTGGAAAGATCCGCCGTTCAGGGAACGGTAGAGGCGGTAACCGACAACATCCGGAGAACCGCTTGGAGTGAAGGTAACTACAGCCTTGCCAGTACTGTAGGAGACTATAACTTCTCCGGGAGCACTTGGCCCGTTGCCGTCATCCACGCGCGGATCGACCTCGGACGGGTAGTCTGTTTTGGCATCCTGCGGCATGTAGTACGATAGTGACTCATGTGACTTCATCGCCGGGAAGGCGGCAAGCAGCTCTTTGACCAGCTCCTGAATCGGCTTCTCGCGCTTGACTACGATCTTCTCCTTCAAGAAATCTTCAGGAGTTCCTTCCAGAGGGATGTAGTTCACCCCGTTATAAGTGATGTATCTGGCATTGGAAATGCCGTCGTCGCTCTCCTTAGGAACAAATTTCGCGTTGAACAGATCCGTTGTGAATCTGTCCGTCAGCTTGGAAGGCTTCTTGCCGCTGTATGCCGAGACGGTCGCCTTGACGATACCCTCCGGCTGGGCGAATTCCTTCGTGGTGAACAGCTCGGGACGTTTGTCAATCACTGTATTCATTACCTTGGCCCACAGAGTCTGCGCCTGACGCTTCTGCGTATCCCCCTGAAGGGTATTGACCTGCTCTTTGTAGCCCACCCAAATTCCAAGGGTGACATCCGGAGAATAGCCCATGAACCAGACATCCCCGTAGTTCTGGGTAGAGCCGGTTTTACCGACAATCGGCACTTCCTTGAAATGCTTGTAGTTCCTCTTCACTGTAGTTGCTGTTCCGTCCGTTATTACGGTACGCAGCATATCCGTCATCAGATAAGCGGTCTGCTTGGAGAAGACCTGCTCCGGATTCACTTTATGCTGATAGACGATTTTGCCTTGATAGTCAACGATCTTATCGATCATGTATGCATCATTGAAGGCACCCTGGTTGCCGATAGAGGAGTAGGCATTGGTCAGTTCCTCCACCGACACCCCGTATCGCAGACCTCCGATAACCCCGGTCTGTGCGTTGTAGTCGTTATCCTGAATGGTGGTAATCCCCAGCTTCTTGGAGAAGGTCCAGGCCTTCTCGATGCCTACCTTATCATTGAAGAGCTTCAAGGCGGGCAGGTTCAGGGACTTGTTCAGGGCATAACGTGCAGTAACCAGACCCTGATAGCGGTTGTTGGCATTCTTCGGAATATGGTAGCCCTTGCCCCCGTCCTTCATGACAATCGGCGCATCATCGAGAATGCCGGCAGGCTGAATGAGCCCTGCATCCAGTGCAGGCAGGTACGCTGCTATCGGCTTCATGGTAGAGCCGGGCTGGCGGATCATTTGGGTAGCGTAGTTCATTTGCTCGATGTTGAAGTCGCGTCCTTCGATCATGCCGAGGATCGCTCCGGTCTTATTGTTAATCATAATGCCGGCCGTCTGTTCCTTGCCTCTGGCCTTACTGTCCTTCGTGAAGTTACTGCTGTCTTCGGAGATGGTGTGCATGGCACTGTACACTTTCTTATCAATGGTAGTGTACACCCGGTAGCCGCCGGTCATTAGCTGCTGGCGGGCTTCCTCCAGAAGCTGAGCAGAATTGGATGTGCTGGCAGTATTGCTGGCGGCGTTCTCTTCCTTCAGCTTGAGCAGGATTTCAGACGCCTTGCGTTCAGTCTCCATCATAAGATAAGGGAAGGTGGCATAAGCCTTCTTCGTATGTGGAGCAAGGGAGCCCTTGATGTCGAAGAGCAGGGCTTCGTCGTACTGGGAGGTGGTAATCTTGTTCTCCTCCAGCATCCGCCGCAGCACGAGCCGCTGACGGTCCATCGCCCGTCCGAAGGCCGTCTCGTTGAATTCGCCCACACCATTGAACGCGGAGTACTTAGAAGGGAGCTGAGGCAGGCCCGCGAGGTATGCCGCTTGGGCCACGTTCAGCTTCTCCAGATCATTAATGCCGAAGATGCCCTTGGCGGCAGCCTTGATGCCGAATACATTATAGCCGTTGGAACCGTTCCCGAAAGGAACCTTGTTTAAATAAGCCGTTAATATCTCCTGCTTGGACAAGAAACGCTCCAGCCGCAGTGACAGCAGGATTTCCTTCACCTTACGGTCTTCCGTACGATCCAGGTTCAGGAACACGCGCCGTGCAAGCTGCTGGGTAAGAGTGCTTCCCCCGGTCTGAGTGGATTCATTCAGCACCTTTTGCTTGACGGCCCGCAGGGTGCCACTGAAATCCACCCCTTTATGATTGTAGAAATTATTGTCCTCTATAGCGAGAACGGCATCAATCACTAGCTGTGGAATATCGTTGAATTCAATAAGTCTGCGGTCTTCTTCCGTGCGGAGCTGGCCGATCGGCTGTCCGTCACTGAAATAGGCAAAGCCAGTAATGGCGTTCAGCCCAACCTGCTGCTGGATTAGTTCTTCGGGCCGGACCGGGTCGTCCTTCACTATGGAAGTGACGTAGCCTGCTACGGCGCCGCCGGCAAACAGGCAGCCGAGTATACCGAGTATGAACATCCACTTCACAACTGAACCGAACCTGCGGAGCCAGGATCTGCGCGGTGGACGCTGTTTTGCGGTCTTCTTTTTCTTCTCCTCAACCATCGACGATAATCCTCCTTTTAACGGAACTATTATAGCACAATTTGGCGATTTTGAATGCGCTTCTGCCGGAGAGGATTTATAAAATAACCCCACAAAGTGGGGACTTCAGCTTCGATGATGACTCAGATACTTTGCGGGGGCCCCAAAACATATAAAATCTTATCATAAAAAAAGCTCCCGGATAGAAATCCGGGAGCTTTGATCAGATTCCGCTGTAAGCGAATCTTAACGGTTGTAGAATTCGACGATTTGCTTCTCATCGATATCCTGGGACAGCTCGGCACGTTCTGGCAAACGAAGGAATTTACCTTCGAATGATCCGTCAGCATATTCCAGGTAGCCTGGAAGGTGGGAGCGGTTGTCGAGAGCTTCTTTGATAGAAGTCATAGTGCGGCTTCTTTCGCGGAGTCCGATAACGTCGCCAATGCTTACACGGTAAGAAGCGATGTCGACTTTTTTACCGTTAACGGTTACGTGGCCGTGGGATACCAGCTGGCGTGAACCTGCACGGGAGTTAGCGAATCCAAGACGGTAAACCAGGTTGTCCAGGCGGCTTTCGAGCAGGAACATGAAGTTTTCGCCCGCAATACCCTGAAGCTTTTGTGCCTTAGTGAAAAGAGTTTTAAACTGCTTTTCGCCCAGGCCGTACATGTGACGCAGCTTTTGCTTTTCCATAAGCTGCATTCCGTAGTTACTAATTTTTCTGCGTTGGTTAGCGCCGTGCTGTCCTGGTGGGAAAGGGCGTTTCAGGTCTTTGCCTGTACCGCTAAGGGAAATGCCCAGACGGCGGCTGAGTTTGAATTTAGGTCCGGTGTAACGTGCCATATTATAGTAGACTCCTTTTAATTAAAAAAATGTAGTGTAGGGCCTATTTGCGCCGCAATTCGTATCCGTGAAAGCGTTAAATGGTTCCACACTGCCGAGGGAAGTTCAGCCGCTGCCCTGACAGTAACGAAATGCGTAGAGGGTGACACAACGTTACGCCCAATAAGACTTGTTACAGTCTTGTTCATCAATAAATATTATATGAAAATGACAGTCAAAGTCAAGCGCAACTTAAAAGAGTTTTTGTCTATCTTTGTCGTTAGTTCTTTGGTCCTAAAAAAAATCCCGGTTTTGCGGAAAATATAATGCAATACCTAAAGAAAGGGAGTAAAATATAACTAATTGGATGTTATCGGAAAACTGTAATTTCAAATATCCTTACTATACTTACGCTGGATTGGTAATGTCTCTACTATAGAATTAGGGGGCGTGTTCCGGTCTGGCCTGATTGAAGATGCAAAGGAGGTCCTCTTTATGTCAGAGCAGGGGGCATACGGCCATAAGGATCGGGACAGCCGTATGCTGTTACAGGACAAGAGGCAATCAGGCGGAGAACATGAAGATCCCGCCGCCTGGCTGAGGGAGACGGATATCGTATCTCACGATTTCCCCTACGCCGCCAGCTTAATTGCCGAGAGCTTCAGGGAATGGCTGGGACAGGGAGTCCCCTCCTTCGCGAAGACCTGGAACTGGTGTGTACTGAATTATGAAGGTGATTGGATTGAGCCTGGCTCTGAATTCCGGCAGGGGCGCTGGAGAGCAGATTGGGTAGAAGCGGGGGGAATCTGCCTGCAGACAGGTGGCATACACGCCGCCGAGGTTCTGGAGGAAGGACAAGCCTATACACTGCTGGCTTTGCCGGTATTTACGCGCGGGCACCGGGAGATATTTGCTGTGCTTGGCTGCAGGATGCCGGCAGATCAGTACGAAATGGGCGGAAGGCATACGGCCGAAGCGATGTCGATGCATTTCCAGACCTGTTTTTATCACCGGTTTGAACATGTGTTTGTCTCGGATCTTGCGGGTATTCATCTGCATACCGAGCGTGAGGGCAGCCGCCGTTCGCTGCTTTTTCAGATTGTTCAGCGCATGCATGACAATATCGATGTAGATGCCGTGCTGACTGAGGTTATTGACAGTATCGCGGCGATGTATCCCGGGGCGCGCCTTGATCTCTTCATGTCCCAGGATCACCGCAGCACGCATCCTCAGGTCAAGCCGCTTCCGCTGAAATGGGCGAGCAATGATGTCTGTGCCCGGGCCTTCAAGGATGGGCGGGTTATGCTTCATACCGGGCGTGAAGAGAATGGGATCATAGAGGTAGGCCTTCCGCTCGGCGGCAAGCAGGGGGTATACGGTGTGTTTCATATGATAATGGACAAGGCCTCCTTCCATGAGCTGGATCTCAGCTTCCTGACTATGGTCGCGGATACCGCCGGTACAGCCTTTGAGAACGCGAAGCTGTATGAACGCTCCAACCAGCTGATCAGGGAGCTGAGGATGAGCAATGAACTTACCCAGCGGCTGAATCAGAGCCTTAGGCTTGGTGATATTTTTCAGTTTGCCTTTGAAGAGCTGCTGGCCATGTTCGAGGCGGATTATTGTTGTATCCTCCATAAGAATGAAGAACGCGGCGGCCTTGAGGTTATAGCCTGCAACCATCTGCCGCTGCTGGGTGAAATGGTGGAGTCCGGTCATGGACTCGGCAGTCAGGTCTATGTTACCGGAGAGCCGCTGCTGCTCTCCGATTACAAGTATGCTGCGGGGCAGACTTCAGCGTTGATGGATGCTACCGGCTCACAGTCGCTGATCGCTACTCCGCTTAATGTGGGCGGGGAGGTGCGGGGGGCCATTATGCTGGCGCATAAGCAGGCCCACTTCTTCTCCTATGACAGCTACAGGCTGCTGCAGGCGATGGCTGGTCATATCGGGCTGGCTGTCGGAAATGCGAGACTGCATGCCGAGGTGCGCCGCCTGGCGAACCGTGATACGCTGACCGGTCTCTTCGCCCGCCACTATCTGGATGAAGAGATTAAGCAGCGGCAGTCCAGTGATTTTTGCGGAACCCTGATTGTGGTGGACATCGACCAGTTCAAGATGGTGAACGACACCTATGGACATCAGAAGGGGGACAAAATCCTGAAGCAGGTCAGCGACATCGTGAAGACCTCGATCCGTCAGGGAGATGTCGCAGCCAGATGGGGCGGGGAAGAGCTTGCGGTCTATCTGCCGCAGCTTGGAGTGCAGCAGGCCAAATTTGTAGGGGAGCGTATCCGCAAGCGTGTGATGGGAGAGACGGAGCCGCGAGTGACCGTCTCCTGCGGGATCGCCGAGTGGAGCTGGACCGATGACCGGGTCAGCGTTGAGTCTCTCTTTTACCGGGCGGACATGGCGCTCTACGAAGCCAAGAACAACGGGCGCAACCAGGTAGTAATCGATAACAAAACCGTAGAGAACAATTCGAAGAATCCTTGGGCCTAGGTCTTAAGGATTCTTTTTTGTGCAAATAATAAGGCCGCAAGTCCGTTTCCGCTTGTCCCGGCGTATAAGCCCTGCATTCAGGGAGAACCTAGGTAGAATGCAGGTACACTCTAGTTTTTGCGGAAAGGGCTTGATGGCCATGATGAAATTGCTGTGCGCCCGCACGGGAATCCTTGTACTGCTGATGCTCGGCAGCCTTCCGTTCAGCGGGTGCGTGATGATGAAGGACAAACCGGCTGCGGAGGACTTGAATCTGGTTATGGCGGGGATGGATGGCAGTGACGGGGTGTCCTTTGAAGGGGCGGCTGCTCTGCTGATCGACGGGAAGACGGTCCCGGAGTCCTCGCTCTACTATGGAGGGAAGGTCGCGGATCATAACCAGATTAGCCTGTATTCGCTCCTGCCGGACGGGGGGCATCCCGCTTCTGCGGCGGAATCGGGTCCGCATCCTCTGAAGCAAAGCTCGGGAGATGCGCCCGTCTATTATACCCGGATGGTGAAGGAGGACGGGAAATGGACGATGAAGCAGGCCTCTCCGGCCTTGGATGGCAGCAATCCGCTGGAGGCGTTGAACCCGCTGCGTCAGCTGGAAGAACTGGAGAAGCTGGACAAGAAGGTGACGGAGGAAGCAGGCAGCGCGAGAGGAACCCGGGTCCTGCGGATTGAATTAACGGCACAGGAGGCGCGCAAACAGCTCTCGGCAGAGCTGGAACAGAAGATGCTGGTGATCAAGCCGGCTGCACGAAGAGACGCTGCGGCTGCTGACACTCACGCTAAGGCACTTGAGGCAAAGAGTGCACTGTGGGAACAGAAGCAGGCGGAGCTGCAGCAGAGGCTGAACCAGGCGGATATCCGCACGGTGTATTATCTTAAGGTGGACCCGAAGCGGAATCTGCCTACCCGGCTGACCCGGAACCGCACCCTAACTTATCCCGGCAAGGCCGGAACGACTACGGAAGAAGCCTATATTACACAGGTGGATTTTTACGGTTATAAGTGAGTCCTTCCCTTCCCGCACATGGCTTGCGCTCTATGACAGGCGTGCTACAATATAACGGTATGTTTATTTTCAGCAAGAGGAAGGAAGAGAGAGACCAATGAATGATCCACGGATTCAAAAGCTTGCGGCGAACCTTGTAGGTTACTCCGTAAACGTACAGCCCGGCGAGAACGTGCTCGTCGAAATGATAGGCAGTGAACGAGATTTGATCAAAGCCGTTGTGGAGGAAGTAGGGAAGGCCGGAGGCCGTGCATTTGTGCAGCTGACCGACCGCACCGTTCTGCGCAGTATGCTCAAATATGCAACACCTGAAGGAATTAAGACCTGGGCGGAGATCGACCTGAACCGGATGAAACAGATGGACTGCTATATCGGCATCCGTGCCGGTGAGAATGTAAATGATTTGTCCGATGTGCCGGAAGAGAACATGAAGCTTTACAACTCCCTGTATTCCCACCCGGTACATAGCGAACAGCGCGTTAAGCACACCAAATGGGTGGTGCTGCGCTATCCTAACGCCAGCATGGCCCAGCTTGCCAACACGAGCACTGAGGCTTTCGAGGACTTTTACTTTGAAGTCTGCAATTTGGATTATGCCAAAATGGACAAGGCCCAGGATTCGCTGGCTGAGCTTATGCGCAGAACCGACAAGGTGCGTATTGCAGGTCCCGGAACAGACCTCACGTTCTCTATCAAGGGAATCGGAGCGGAGAAATGCTCCGGCCAGAAAAATATTCCGGACGGAGAAGTGTACAGCGCGCCTGTCCGCGATTCCGTGAATGGAACGATCAGTTATAATGCCGCATCGATCTATAACGGGGTAACCTTCGAGAATGTGAAGTTCACGTTCGAGAACGGCCGGATCGTAGAGGCTTCCAGCAATGATACCGCGCGGCTGAATGAAATTCTGGATTCCGACGACGGCGCACGCCATATCGGCGAGTTCGCCATCGGCTTCAATCCGTACATTCTGCATCCAATGAAGGATATTCTGTTCGATGAGAAAATTGCCGGCAGTCTGCACTTCACACCCGGCCAGGCTTATGATGTAACGGACAACGGCAACCGTTCGTCTATTCACTGGGACCTCGTTCTCATTCAGCGTCCCGATTACGGCGGCGGCGAAATTTACTTCGACGATGTGCTGATCCGCAAGGATGGAATTTTTGTGGTGCCGGAGCTGGAAGGTCTGAATCCGGAGAACTTGAAATAAAATGGTATCAAAGCGGTGATTTCAAAACACACAAAGGCTTGTTTCCAAGAAACACCTTGCGTGAGTAAGCGGATTCAATGTATCATGGAATGGGTAACAAGTGAACATAAGTTTATAATCAAGTTGCGGAGGGATTCCTATGTCCAACAATGCGGCAATCGTGGATATTGCACAGACAGCAAGCCAATTTAATTCATCTATCGTTCTTCAAGCGGACAACAAGTACATTGATGTTAAGAGCATCCTGGGCTTGTTCACTACCCTGGTATCCAGCCAAAGCTACGAGCTGCATGTACATGGCACAGATGCCGAGGAAGCCAAGAAAGCCATGAGCGAAGTTTTCGCCAAACACAATTTGAATTTCACAGTAGTAGCAGAGTAATTCAAGATTTTCCTCAGACGTCCGGCCTTGCGGCTGGGCGTCTTTGCTATGGAACCAGGTGATTTTGCAGGAACTTCGGCAATAACCCAAACTGAAATCTTGTATTAGGTCCTAATTTCGACTAATATTAAGAATAATAAGCATTAGCAGCTGTAACTTTTGGACATGGGGGGGAAAATGCATGACTTCATCGGATTTGCAGGAACAGCTCAATATCAAAGCAATCAATCTTCTTCAAGAAGATGCCGATAAAATTCAGAAGCTCATTGAAGTACAGATGGAGAATTTGGCAACCCGTTACTGCCCTCTCTATGAGGAAGTGCTGGATACCCAGATGTACGGCTTCTCCAGAGAGGTCGATTTTGCGGTCAGAGCAGGGCTGGTGCCGGAGCTTACCGGCAAGCAGGTGCTGAGCAAGCTGGAACGTAATTTAGCTGTATTGTACGAGGCACTGAACAAGAAGGCTGAGGAGCGGGAGATGTAAGTCCCGGTCATCAAGTGGAAACGGCATTGCCGTCCTTGTAAAGGACGGTACCGTTAATTCTTATATTTTCAACAAAACGCACACGAAAGACCCGGGGGTCGATCATGTGCGTTTTTTTAAATGGAGCTATAGGGCCTCAGAAGGGCCTCAGACCAGATAAAACGATACACCGAGAATCAAGTAGACCGCCAGCAGCAGGAGGCCTTCGTACCAGTTGGTAGAACCATCCTGGATAATCGATTTGGCGATGAACACCGATACGGCAATCGCTACGATCTCAATTGTGGTGAAGACAATCGACATGGTGTTGCCCATGAAGTAACTGGCGAAGATCAGCACCGGAGCCACGAATAGGGCAATCTGCAGACTGCTTCCTACGGCGATCTCCACGGCGGCTCCGATCTTGTTCTTCATGGCGAGCATAATGGCAGCGCTGTGTTCCGCGGCGTTACCGATAATCGCTACGAGGAATGCGCCGACGAACAGCTCGCTGAAGCCGAAGCGTTCGGTGAGAGTCTCCAGCGTCCCGACCAGCCATTCACTGACGAAGGCGACCATCACTGTGGCAAGGACCAGATAGAGGATCGAACGGTTCCTGGACCAGACGGGAGCATGCTCATTCGGCAGCTCTTCCGCAGTGTCGTCTGTAACATCCGCCAGGTATTTCTTGTGTGTAATCATGGAGAAGACCAGCCAGGCGAGGTAGGCGGCAATCAGCAGGCCGGCGACGACCAGGCTTAGGACATCGGTGTCTTTCTCCGTGATGGAGTGGGTGTTGAAGAACATAGCCGGGACGAACAAGGCGATGACCGCAACAATCATCAGCGAGCCGTTCAGACCGGCGAGGGTGACATTGAAGTTCTGAACCTTGAACTTCATGCCCCCGGCAAAAATACTCAGTCCGAGAACGAGCAGCAGGTTACCGATGATGGAGCCGGTCAGACTCGCTTTGACCATGTCAAACAGTCCTTCCTTGACCAGGAAGAAGGCGATGATCAGCTCGGCTGCATTGCCGAAGGTAGCGTTAAGGAACCCGCCAAGCCGCTGTCCGGCATAGTGGGCTACGCTCTCTGTTGCCCGGCCGAGGAAACCGGCCACGAAGATGACTGAAACGGCGGACAATACGAACTGAAGGGTATGATCCCAATTCGCATAATGCCCTATGGCGCTAAGGATGAAGCTGATGACTAGCAGCGCCGGTGAGATCCATTTTTTCAAGGGTAAGCACTCTCCAGTCTCTATATGTAGGTTGATTTCATAATCAATATACCCAAATTGTTCCTGACTGTAAACGGGGGTGCGAGAAAGTCATTTGCTTTTTAGCCCGCTTTGGAATTACAATAATTGATAATGAGAGTAGGGGGGATATGGCATGGCAGAACAGCTTCAACTTGAATTGGGAAATATACGGATATCGAATGACGTTGTCTCAAAAATTGCCGGCCTGGCTGCGCTTGAGACTCCCGGAATTGCAGCCATGTCTGGAGGTTTGTCAGAGGGCTGGGCGAAGCGCCTGAGCGGCAAGAACGTGCAGAAGGGTGTAACTGTCGAAGTTGGCCAATTGGAAGCTGCAGTAGATCTTCGTATCATCGTACTGTACGAAACGCCGATTCATGAAGTGTGCCGCATGCTTCAGCAGAATGTCCGCGAGGCCGTGGAGAGTATGACCGGGCTTCACATCGTAGAGGTTAACGTTAAGGTCGAAGGCGTAGCCTTCAAGAACGACGAGATTTCTTAAGCACAATTATATTAGGCATCCATGCAAAAGGCAGTCCGGATATCATCCGGACTGCCTTTAAATTATCTCGACCCTCAACTGTATGTAGCCTCTTAGCGTGCACGGGTGCCGGCACTTCTGTTGTTGCGCACCTGTCTGACGGTAGTCACAGACTTCACGACTTCCTCCTTGGCAGGACGGTTGGTCTCCCGTGAGATGCTGAGCATGATCCCCATGCAGAGCATGGTGACGAGCAGGGAGGAGCCGCCGTAGCTGATGAAGGGCAAGGTGACCCCGGTCATCGGGATCGTATTAGTGACACCGCCGATGTTGATGAAGGCCTGAATGGCGATGAGCCCCATGATTCCGATACCGACCAGGGTGCCGAAGGGATCGGTACACCGCAGTGAAATCAGAATGCCTCTCCAGATAAAATAGAGATAGAGCAGGAGAAACAGGGCGGTCCCCACAAAACCCAGCTCCTCGCCGATTACGGAGAAGATAAAGTCGGTATACGGATAAGGCAGATAATGCAGCTTCTGGATGCTCTGGCCGAACCCGGAGCCTTGTGTGCCTCCTTCGCCAATGGCGATCAGGGATTGCATGATATGATAGCCGTTGCCCGAGGCATCTTTCTCCGGATCAAGGAAGGCTTCAATACGGCCCTGACGGTAATCTTGCCTAATCTCTGCCTTCTCGGTGTGCGGCGACAGGGAGTCAATGGCGGTCTTGGCTCCCCAGACGAGAGCCACGCCCAGAATCAGTAGGCCAATCGAGCCCATAATGTGCTTCATACTGGCGCCGCCGGCATAGATGATCAGTCCGCTGGTTGCGACAAGAATCATACAGGAGCCGAAGTCCGGCTGGAGCATAATCAGTCCAGCTACGATGCCGACGATAATCATGACCGGGATATACCCTGTCCGCAAATCGCGCAGGCGTTCGCCTTTTTTGGTGATCAGGGCAGCCAGATAGAGAATGATGGAGATCTTGGCCAGCTCGGTAGGCTGAATCCCAAGGGTTCCGATACTCATCCAGCTCTTGGCGCCGTTAATCCCCTCGGTGGTTGCTACGAACAGCAGCAGGACGAGTGTAATCACGAAGATCGGGGCATACCATTTCTTGAATTTGCTGTAGTGGATATTCATTACCACGAACATGATGAAGCTGCCCAGCACAGCCCAGATCAGTTGTTTTTTTACGAAGAAAAAGGCATTATTGCTGTATTTCTCGCTGGCAAGGGTTAAGCTGGAGCTGGAGCTGAACACCATAAGCAGGCCGAAGCCCACGAACAGCAGGGTGAGAATAAGTAACTGGAAATCGGGCGTTCCTCTTTTGGGCGGGCGGGCTTTGGCAGCCGTTTTTCCCTTGGCCGTACTCAAGCTCCCAGCAGCGCTTTCAATTCATCAATATGCTTCCGGGCGGTATCTAGCACCGGCTGAGGCACTGGAGATTCATATTCCAGTCCATGGGGAAACGTTGTTTTGCCCAGATAGACGGCTTCAATCGCCAGCACCGCATCTGACTTCTCCAGCTTCCCTTCCACAGCACGGGTATTAATGCGCAGGAAGTATTCGCCGCCATCCTTGTGGTCTTCTATCTTGCAGTCATAAGTCGCGCGGTAGTATTCCCATTGCCATCTGATGAATCCTGCCTTGGTTGCACTCTCGTCGAGATAAAGAAGGTCGCTCTTCAATCCTTCGAGGCCAGTGTTCTCAAATATCATAGCGCACAACTCCCCTTAATGAAGTATAATGATTCATTTGTAATTAAAATTTGCTATTGTTCTTCCTCATGATAGTCTGTTTCCCGGGGTTGTGCAAGGTAGAACGGGCTGATTAATACCCACTTTTTTGCGTTTCTGCTACAATAAAAGAAAGTTGGCAGGCTGCGGAGTGAGCAGAGGTGAAGCGCTCGCTCCGCAGGCTTATCCGCAGGATGCTGCCTGAGAAGGGAATGGAGAATAATGGAGAGGTTAGAAATCGAGGAGCTGCTCCCGGAAATGGTCAAATGGCGCCGCCATCTGCACCGTCATCCGGAGCTGTCCTATCAGGAGAAGGAGACCTCTGCCTATGTTAGGGCAAGGCTCACTGAGCTGGGGATTGAGATCAAGTCGAGCGCAGCGGGCTATGGACTGACAGGTATACTTAAAGGCCGGGAGACTGGAAGAACGGTAGTCCTGCGTGCAGATATGGATGCGCTGAATATTACGGAGGAGAGCGGCCGGGAATATGCTTCACAACAGCCCGGGGTGATGCATGCCTGTGGTCATGACGGGCATACCGCCATGCTGCTGGCTGCGGCAGCGTATTACAGCTCCCGCCGGGAAGATCTAAAGGGGGAGATCCGCTTTCTGTTCCAGCCGGCGGAAGAGGTCTGTCCCGGCGGTGCAGTGGGCATGATTGCGGAAGGCGTGCTTGCGGGTGCAGACGCCGTCTACGGATTGCATCTGTGGACGCCGTTCCCGCTCGGGACGGTAGGCAGTGCGCCGGGGCCGCTAATGGCTTCCGCCGATGAGTTCTTCATTGATCTGATCGGCCGTGGCGGACACGGCGGCATGCCCCACCGCACAGCAGACAGCATTGTGGCCGGTGCTGCACTGGTCACTGGACTGCAGACGATTGTCAGCCGCAACGTTGATCCGCTGCGTCCTGCTGTGGTCAGCGTGGGAACAATTCAAGGCGGTTCTGCCCAGAATATCATTGCCGAGCGCTGCCGGATTACGGGAACGGTGCGGGCATTCGATGAAGAGACGCGGCATCTGATCCGCCGCAGAATCGAAGAGATGGCGGTTTCCGTGGCCGCAGCCTATGGCACAGAGGCGAAGGTGGATTATCTGATGGGGTATCCGCCGCTGGTGAATGACATTGCTGAATATGAGCGCTTCGCCCATGTGGCTCCTGAAGCGCTGGGTACTGATGCCCATGTGATGCTGATGGAGAAAATTATGCCGGCGGAGGACTTCTCTTATTATGTTCAGGAGATTCCTGGCTGCTTCATCTTCGTGGGCGCGGGCAATGCGGCCAAGGATGCCGTCTATCCGCATCATCACAGCAAATTTGATTTCGATGAGGATGCCATGCTCTATGGCGTGAAGCTGCTGGTCGGTATGGCCGACTCCTGTCTGAATGACTCATTATCCGTATAAATGTTACCGCTCCAGGAAAAACTACTCTCAAATGCCATGGTAACGTGGACAGGAGGGTTCGTTCTTGAAGACAGTCAAAGAAGTGATGACCGCGCATCCGGTGTCGGTTACTCTGCTGGACAATATCTATGAGGTTGCCGTCGCTATGAGAGATAGCGGGACAGGCTTCATTCCTGTGGTAGATTCGGCTGACGGGGCAACGCTAATTGGTGTGATTACGGACCGCGATCTGGTCATCCGGGGGTATGCGGCCAAGCATCCCGGCTCCACAGCTGTGGAGACAGTCATGAGCCGGGAGGTCGTCTCCGTTCAGGAGTCCGCCTCCGTGGAGGAAGCAGCAGAGCTGATGGCTTCTGCACAGATCCGGCGCCTTCCCGTGACGCAGGGTAAGAAGCTGATCGGAGTAGTCTCGTTAGGCGATTTGGCAGCAAAGCGAATGTTCGCAGATGAGGCTGCGGAGGCGCTCCACGAAATCTCACAGCGGCAGCAGCTGCATTAATAGAATGACGAATGGCTCATATCCGTTAGCGGAGGTGGGCTTTTTCGTTTCACACACAAGGAGGGAAATGGATGAACGGAGCAGGGGAGTGTCCATGTATTACACGGAACGACCGGACGATTCTGCTGGAATGCGGACATCCGGGATTTGAGGAGGCGCGGGCGGTTCTAAGCGGATTCGCCGAGCTTGTCAAAAGTCCTCCAGCCTACCACACTTACCGGATCACGCCGTTGTCTCTATGGAACGCCGCTGCCGGGGGACAGACTGCAGCAGAGGTCATTGAAGGACTGCGCAGGCTGTCCAGGTGGGGTATTCCTTACGAAGTGGAGGGGGAGATGGAGCTGCTGATGTCCCGTTACGGAAGCTTGCACCTGCATGCGGATGAAAGTGATCCGCAGGTTGTTTCGTTAACCGCTGACCGGGCGAGTCTGCTGGATGAACTGGATGACTCTCAGGAGCTGAAGGAGCTGGGCCTGCGCCGGGCCGGGGAGCTACATAGTCATTGTCCGAAGATGAACCGGGGTCTACTGAAGCAGGAGCTGACCAGACTGGGCTATCCTGTTCTTGACTATGCCGGGTACCGGGACGGGCAGAAGCTGAAGTTAGCCTGGCGGGAGTCTTTGGGGGGGAATGGCGAAGAGAGCAGCGCCGAATTCAGGCTCCGGGATTATCAACGGGAAGCGGTCCGCCAATTTCAGGGGACCAGCGGACACGGCGGCAGCGGTGTAGCCGTGCTGCCCTGTGGGGCAGGCAAAACAGTTGTCGGTCTTGCAGTATTAGAGCAGCTGCAGTGCGAGACACTGATCCTGACTTCGAGCACGACTTCTGTAGAACAGTGGCGCGGGGAGCTACTGCAGCGGACCACACTGAGTGCAGATGAGGTCGGGGAATACACAGGAGAACACCGGGAAGTGCGGCCTGTAACCGTTGCGACCTATCAGATGCTGACCCACAGGCGCTCCAAGGGAGGGCCGTTTATCCATATGAATCTGTTCCATGAACGGAATTGGGGGCTGATTATCTATGACGAGGTCCATCTGCTTCCGGCGCCTGTCTTCCGGGCGACTGCAGATATTCAGGCTACGCGGCGGCTGGGGCTGACAGCAACGCTGGTCCGGGAGGACGGTCGGGAGGGGGATGTGTTCTCTCTGATCGGCCCGAGATGCTACGACCTGCCCTGGAAGGTGCTGGAGCGGCAGGGATGGATTGCAGCTGTCGATTGCATCGAGGTCATCGTTCCGATGAACCAGAAGCTGCGGCAGCAGTATATGTATGCCGGAGCGAAGGAGCAGTTCCGGCTGGCGGCAGGCAATCAGGCCAAGGCGCAGGCCGCAGCGCAGATTGCTGCGGCACATCCCGCAGCGTCGATTCTAGTGATCGGCCAGTACCTCGACCAGCTGGAGCAGATGGCGCTTGCGCTTGCGGCCCCGCTGATCACGGGCAAGACTCCGCAAAAGGAACGGAACGCGCTCTACGCTGCTTTCAATGAAGGCAAGCTGCCGGTGCTAATCGTCTCCAAGGTGGCGAACTTTGCTGTGAATTTGCCGGATGCCTCGGTGGCAATTGAGGTATCCGGCGCCTTTGGCTCCCGGCAGGAAGAAGCTCAGCGGCTGGGCCGTATCCTTCGCCCGAAACCCGGGGATAACCGGGCGTATTTCTACACTCTGGTCACGGGAGACAGCCGGGAGCAGGATTTCGCCCTGCACCGCCGGATGTTCCTTACGGAGCAAGGCTATGAATACGGGGTACGAATGCTCGACCCGGCGGAAGGAGCTGTTCTGTGATGAGACTGGAACTTACAGATGATATTTGCAAGCTGTCTGCGGATGCCTGTGAAGTGCTGCTGCGGATAGCGGCAGAGCATGCGGCTTCACCATGTTCAGCGGATTCTGTAGAGCGGCTGCGGCCTGACTTCCTGTGCCGGGCGGAGCAGGTGCTGGCCCTGGAGGAACTGCTTCTCACAGGGATGCTGGAACTGCGGCAGAAGGTGTGGGGCGAGCGGTTGTATCAGATTCCGCAGCAGCAGTATCCCTTGATCCTGCGGAGCTTCTGGGCAGGCTGCCCCCAGGTGCAGGTGGAGGGAGCAGTCCGGGTTGAGCATGCGGCTTGTTCAGAACTGGCAGGGGAGATATTTCAAGGGCTACTGTTCATAGCACAGGAAGGCCTGCCCTTGACGTCTAAGGGAGTGATACATAAGAAGCAGCTCAGCCGGTTAGCCGGACTACTGTCCATGCCGGAGGATCATCTGAGCCTCATCCAGTCCTCTTCCGGTCGGCAGAGCTATCCGCTGCCAGTTGCGATAATGATTGATCTGCTGAGCGTACTGGGGCTAATTGCCCGCGACAGCAGCGGATATGGGTTAGACAGACCGCTGCTGCAACGCTGGCTGGCTCTCACCGCACAGGAGATGACGGATACACTTTACACCTTGGTAATCAGCCGTTACGGTGCCCCGCTGCCTGAAGAGCAGCATTTCAGACAGTTGCTCTCGGCAGCGGAGTTTAGGCCGGACGAGTGGTTTGCAGTAGCGCCTGTTCTAAGCTGGATGAGACAGAGTGGTCTTGCCGGGGAGCAGCTTGTGCCGGGGGCGGCAGAGACAGCCTCAGCCCCAGCCCCAGCCCTTAATCAGGCTGCACTTGCCTGGATTCGCCTTCTGGCCGCTTTTGGCTGGTGTGAGCTGGGGTCTTCAGCGGAAGGGGAGGCGTGCTTCCGCTGGAAGACATTGAAGCCGCAGTTGACCAGGTATAGCCTAGGAATAACCCCGCAGAATCAAGCGGGGGCAGAGGAAGCGGACAGTGGCCCAGAAACAACCAGCCGTACCCAAAGCACATCCGCCAGCAATCAAGCAATCCTAGACAGCACCTCCGAAGCTCCAGATACCGTCCTCAGCCCGCAAAGACCCGCTGAAGCTGAAGCCGCAAGCAGCCCGCTGCCGCAAGCCCCGGCTTCAGCAGCCCCCGGCTTCATTATTCAGCCGGATTTCGAGGTGCTGGTACCGCCGGAGGTCCCGTATACAGTCCGCTGGACCTTGGCCGGGTGTGCGGAGCTGCTGCATCACGAGGATCTCTGGAGCTTCCGGCTGACGCGGGAGCGGCTCGAAGCCGCAGCGGACCAGGGCCGCGCTCCGGGTGAAGTGATCTCCTGGCTGAACGCCCATGCCGCCGGAGGATTGCCGGAACAGGTCGAGCTGGCGCTCCGCCAGTGGGCCAGAGCGATTGGACGGACCGAGCTGGCGGAGGTTCTTCTGCTGTCCTGTGCCGGAGAGCAGGAGGGCGAGGATATTGCCGCCCATCCCCGGCTGCAGGACATCGTTACCCGGATCGGCCCGCTCCACTTCATCGTCCGGCCGGAGGCTGCCGTACAGCTGCGCAAGGAGCTTGCAGCCGCCGGTCTGACGCCGTCCGTAAAGGATGGGGATCTGAACGGGCCTGTTCCCCATCCTCAGCTGTTCGAACCGTCCGGGTCAGCGCAGCGTTACGAGCTTCCTGCCGCAGCCGGGGAACGGGGCCTGCTGGGAACGGGACCGTCCCCGAAGCTCCTGCCGCTGGATAGAGGCGGCCCCCCGATGCTGGAGCTGCCGGGTGAGGAGGCCGTGCCGCAGATGTGGTTCAATCAGTGGAGGCAGTATCATATCACCACAGCGCAAAAGGTAATGGAGCAGGCCCTAAGCTGGGGAATCAAGGTCCGGCTCTCCTACGGGGGCAAGGCGGCAGACTTCATTCCTGAGCGGATCAGCGGACGTCCATGGAAGGTAAGGGGCATTCTGCTGCTTCCGGGAACGGAGACGGCAGAGGAGATTGAGCTTGCAGCGGAGGACTGGCAGGAAATTCAGCTGCTGCATCCGCTAAAAGCCAGAAATTCTTCTTCTGCTGGGGCGGGCGGATATGTTATGATAAGGTAGTCTATCGCTGCGGTAGAACATTAAATGCAGAAAAGAGTTGAAGTTCATGAGCGTAGCGGAATTAAATACGGTTGATATGGCCGAAGTGCTGACATACGCCTATGAATTAGGCGATATGATTAATCAATCCGCAGAAGTGTCGGATTACCTATACTGGAAGGGACAGGTGGATACCCATCCCGAAATCCAGGCCATGATCAAGCGGCTGCAAGGCAAGAAGGAGCTGTTTGACGAGACACAGCGGTTTGGTCATTTTCACCCGAACTATCACTCGGCCAAGGATGAGGTGGATGCCGTAGAGCGGGAGCTGGAGCAATTCGAAGCGGTGGTCCGGTTCAAGAATGCGGAGAAGACGCTGGATGATATTCTTCATTCCATGTCTGAGGCGATCGCGTTCTCGGTCTCTGACAGCATCAAGGTTCCCAGCAATGATCCGTCCCCCAAGGGCGGATGCGGCAGCGGCGGCAAATGCTCCTGCGGATAAGCTGACCCATGAGGAGATAGAGAAAGAGAGGCGGATGAGCTTATGTTTGCGGAACGGACAGGTTATATCGTATGGGTTAGCGACGTTAAGGCGGCGCGCAACCTGGAGAAGTACGGCACACTGCACTACGTTTCCCGTAAAATGCACTATGCGGTAATGTACGTCAATGCGGAGCGCGCTGAGGAAGTCATGAAGAATGTCCGCAGACTTTCTTATGTGCGCAAGATTGAGCGTTCGTACCGCAATGAACTGAAGACGGAGTATACCAGCAACGGACCGGACAAGTCCAAGTATTACGGTCTGTAGTTCAGGGATAATGGTTATTTAGACAGGCGCCGCTGGCGTCTGTTTTTTTAGAAATATAAGAGCGTATAGGTTTCACGCTATACATTATCCTTCTATTTCTCGCCGAAACGGTACCGTCCTTTACAAGGACGGCACAGCCGTTTCCACTTGAGGGGGACCAGCAATGAACAAAGAGGAACAGGTTTTAACCGCTTTCCGGGAATTATTTAATAAGATGAGCTGGCTGAACAAGTCGAAGATGGAGACCAGTCTTAAGGGCAATAAACCCTCTGAGGTGCACTGTATTGAATACATCGGACGACATGCAGACGCCAACGTGACCAAGCTTGCAGAGGCCTTGTACATGACCAGAGGGGCTATAAGCAAGATTACACGGAAGCTCCTGCACAAGGGGCTTATCGAGAGCTACCAGAAGCCGGAGAATCAGAAGGAAATCTATTTCAGGCTTACCCGTCAAGGGAAGGCTGTATATCAGATCCATGACGAATTGCACCAGGAGTTCCGGGAGCGGGATAGAGCTGTGTTTGAGCAGGTGACCGACAGTCAGTATGCCGGTATGCTCAGCTTCATGGAGAACTACAATAGGCATTTGGATGAAGAGATTAAGAAGCAGGAGCTGGAGAACAGCTCGGAAGAAGATTAATTTCCCCTATATACTTCAGGCAGAATATTTCAGGCAGAGCTACCTTCACCCGGCAGGGTGTTTTTTTATGCTTATTATTTTGTTTCCTTGGAATCAAAATTGTGTTACAGTGATATTGTTTCTTAGGAAACAAATCATAAATTCTAAGGAGAGAAGATGCATGTCCACATCCAGAACCGCGCACAATCAAGATCAACCTTCAGAACCTAAAGTAGATAAGCACGCGCTCATATTCGGACTAATCTCAGTATTTTTATGCGGAATAGGCTTCAGTATCATAGCTCCCGTAGTCCCGTTCCTGGTCCAGCCTTACATCAGCGATCCGGGAAAACAAGCGGTAATGGTTAC
Source organism: Paenibacillus rhizoplanae (assembly GCF_042684125.1). Classification (NCBI taxonomy): domain Bacteria; kingdom Bacillati; phylum Bacillota; class Bacilli; order Caryophanales; family Paenibacillaceae; genus Paenibacillus; species Paenibacillus rhizoplanae. The sequence continues at coordinate 77,452 of NZ_JBHUKY010000021.1, forward strand.
CCTGCTGACTTCAGCATATGCGGCCTGCCTGTTCTGTGCGGCTCCTGTACTTGGTGCACTAAGCGATAAATACGGCCGCCGTCCTCTGCTTCTGCTATGCTTGCTGGGTTCTGCTGCCGGGTACTTCATATTTGGCCTTGGAGGGGCTTTATGGGTGCTGTTCGCCGGGCGGATCATCGAAGGAATTACAGGCGGGAGCATCGGTACAATCTTCGCTTATTTTGCAGACATTCTTCCGCCGGAGCAGCGGACCAAGTACTTTGGCTGGGTGAGTGCGGTGGTAGGGGCCGGGACTATTATCGGTCCGTCGATGGGCGGGCTGCTGGCCAAGTTCGGGTATTCGGTGCCCATGTATGTTGGCGCAGCCGTAACCTTACTGAACGTGGGTTATGGCTTCCTGTTCATGCCGGAGAGTCTGGAGAAAAGTAAGAGACTGAAGGTAATCCCCTTAGTCAGACTGAATCCCTTCTCGCAGCTTGCGAATCTGCTGTCCATGAAGAACCTCAACAGGCTGTTTATCTCCGCATTCCTGCTGTGGATACCGAATGGATCCTTCCAGGCTATTTTTTCACAGTTCACGTTGGATAATTTCAGCTGGAAGCCGGTTATCATCGGACTGATGTTCTCCATCATGGGCTTGCAGGATATCCTGTCCCAAGGATTCATTATGCCGAAGCTTTTAAAAAGATACACTGATAGACAAATAGCCCTCCTCGGAATGTTCTCGGAAATTGCGGGCTACGCGCTGTTTGCACTTTCTGCCTTGTTCGCCTTCTATCCTCTTTTTATCGCGGGGATGTTTATCTTCGGCTTCGGCGATTCGGTCTTCGGGCCTTCGTTCAACGGAATGCTGTCCAAATCTGCCGCAGCGGGCGAGCAGGGACGGGTTCAAGGGGGCAGCCAATCGATTCAGGCACTGGCGAGAATGATCGGGCCGCTGATTGGAGGACAGCTCTATGTATCACTGGGACCGGCCGCACCGGCATTCATGGGGATGATCCTCATTGGGGCGGCAATCCCTGTGCTGTATGCGATTAACCGGGCCGGAGCATTGTCGAAATAAGTCGTTAATGTGAAAAAAATGCGCAGAAGGCATTGCCCCGTCCCGAAGTTTATCCCTGCTTAATAATTCCAATCTATGCTGAGGAGAGCGTTATTGAATTCACGAAGACAAACATACGGGGGATTAGATGAATAAGACTGGGACCCTGTCCCGCAAGCTTGCGGCCCTGCCGCAATATCTACGGTATATGAGCGGGAGATTCAGGGATGAGGTTCAGGAGCTGGGCAGATTATCTGTGCTGCTGGATATTATGGAGCATGAATTGCTGAATACCTACTTTCAGCCGATTCTGCATTTAAGGAGCGGGGAGACGCTGGGACATGAGGCGCTGAACCGGCCGCCCGCTTCGCCGCAGTTTCCGAGCACGGAGCATTTTTATGATTTTGCCGGACGGACGGATCAGATGTTCCGCTTCGAGCAGTACTGCCGGAGAATGTCGCTGTCCCGGTACGTGGAGCGGCTGCCGGAAGCAGAGGCCGGGAACGGAGAGCTGCTGTTCGTGAATGTGCAGCCCGGTGTACTGTATGATCCCCGCTACAAGAGCGGAGAGACAGTGGCCTATCTGAAGGAGCTGGGGCTTGCGCCAGAGCGGATCGTCTTCGAGCTGACGGAACGTCAGGCGGTACAGGATTATATCCGCTTCGAAAAAGTGCTGTCCCATTACCGCGAGCAGGGCTTTCGCATTGCTGTGGATGATGCCGGCTCCGGCTACAACAGCCTCAAGACGCTGGTCTATCTGAAGCCGGAATTCATCAAGCTGGACAAGTCCCTGATCCGGGGAATCCATACCAGCAGGGAGCAACAGGAGCTGCTCGGGCTGGTCAGGGAATATGCCGACCGCTCCTCCACCCGGGTGATAGCCGAGGGGATTGAGACTGCGCCGGAGCTTCATTTTTTACAGATGGCGGGTGTGGAATATGGTCAAGGCTATGCGCTTGGGAGACCGGCTCATCGGCCTGAGCGTGGCGCATTTCCGTCCCATGTGCTCCAGTATCCAGTCAAGGGAGGGTGGAAGCATGTTTCTTCAGATCGGTGAAATCGCTGAACAAATCCCGGATATTTCGATTCATCATAAATGCGGGTTTGTGGACCAGATTTTTAAAAGCAATTCCCAGCTCCAAGGCGTAGCCGTAACGGAAAATGGGCGTACCGCCGGATTGATTATGAGGATCAGCTTTTATCAGAAAATAGGCACTCTGTACGGGTATACCCTCTATATGGGCAGACCTGTAGAGCTGGTGATGGACAAAAATCCGCTGGTGGTGGACTATAACATCCCGATTATCGAGGTAAGCAGGCAGGCGATGTCGAGGCAGGACGAGAATCTGTACGACTATGTGATCGTGACTCATGAGAAGGCTCTGTTCGGCGCGGTTAGCGTACGGGATCTGCTGCTTAATTTCGCGGAAATTCAGGCGGTGGCTGCCAGCTTCCTGAATCCGTTAACGGGGCTGCCGGGGAATATCAGCATTACCGAGTGGATGGTGAAGACGCTGTTGCAGGATGAATTCAGCGTACTCTACATCGATCTTGACCACTTCAAGGCGTACAACGACACCTACGGGTTCAAGGAAGGCGACCGGATGATTCAGGCCACTGCGGAGCTGCTGAAGCATGAGGCGCTGCGGATGAACGGATTCCTGGGACATATCGGCGGGGATGATTTTATTATTTTTATCAGCGATTATCACTACGAGGAATGCTGTAGAAGCATCATCGCGGCGTTCGATACGGCGGTTAAAGATTTCTATCATGCCGGGCATCTGGCTCAGAAATATGTGCTGACCGAGAGTCGTTCGGGACAACTGGAGGAGATACCGCTGGTCTCGATCTCGATTGCCGTGGTTACGAACCGCAGCCGCCGGTTTGCTTCCATTGAACAGCTGTCTGTAGAGGCGGCCCGCTTCAAAAAAAGCTGCAAAATGATCAGAGGCAGCAGCTACGTCGATGACAGCGATATCAGTGTTTACTGGACGGGCAGCTGAGGTTTCGCCCTGCCGGACTCCCGGGGATGGCGGTATGCTTGAACAACGGTCGTCAATGCGGTAAGATTGACAACAATAAGAGCATGCCAAGACCCTTTTTACGTGGAGTGTGATGACTATGCAGGGCAAGGGGATGGACTGGTGGGGGGTGTACGAGCCCTTCCACATCATGCTGAATAACTACGGGATTGCTGACATCGTCCTGACCCGGCATGCGAAGAGCCGTTATGCGGACCGGGTAGCTGCTGAGGATAGCGGGAAAGTGGAGGTGACCGCCTGGATCTGGCAGGCCCTGAAGCAGAACCGGCTGAAGCCTTACTCGAACAGTGATTATAATGCCTATCTGATCGACAATGATACGGTGATTGTGGTTGATTTCAGGCAGCTTGAGGGCGTAACGACCCTCTCCGGAGAGCCGCTGTATGTCATGGTAATCGTGTCTTTTCTGGGCAAAATATCGGTGACTCCGCAGCTCCGGGATCTCAAAAGGTACTATTCCTGGCTGCGCCATACCCGGCGCATGAAGCTGTCCAAGAAACGCCGCAGGCGCAAGTAAGGTACTTTGAACGAGGGAGGCATGCGGCTTAGGGCTGCGTGCCTTTTTGCTTGAAATCCGGATTAGCGAAGGAGTCAGTAACGTATGAATTTTCATCAGCTTCATATTTTCTATACCGTGTCCGAACGGGGCAGCTTCTCGGCGGCGGCGCAGACTCTGCATATGACCCAGCCTGCGGTGACGATGCAGATTCAGGCGCTTGAGGACTATTTTGGAACCAAGCTGTTCGACCGTTCCACCAAAAAAATCATACTCACCGAGGCCGGCCTCACGCTGATGCCGTTCGCGGTGCGCAGCATGCAGCTGATGCGCGAGACGGATCAGGCGATGTCAGCCTTCACCCACATGCTGGAGGGCCGCCTGATGCTTGGAGCCAGCCTGACCATCGGCGAATATGTGCTTCCCCGCCTGCTGGGGCCTTTCGGCAAGGAATATCCGAATATCTCGATTATGATGAAGGTGATGAACACTTCACAGATTATGGATGAGATTCACAAGCATCAGCTGAATTTCGGGCTGATTGAAGCGCCGGTCTCCCACCCGGACATGGTGATTGAACCGGTCATGGGCGATGAGCTGAAGCTGATCGTTCCCGGGGAGCATCCGCTGGCCGTTCAGGCGGAAGTGACGCTGGCGCAGGCGCTCGCCTATCCATTCGTGCTGCGTGAACGCGGCTCGGGCACACGGCGGGTGATGGAGGAGCAGTTGGAGGCTAATGGACTTGACCCTGCGGCGATGCAGATTGTGATGGAGCTGGGCAGTACCGGGGCGGTGAAGTCGGCGGTTGAGGCGGGGCTGGGGATTACGATCATCTCGACCTCCTCGGTCAAGCATGAAGTGGCGCTCGGCCTGCTGAAAATTGTTAATCTGACGGATGCTTCCTTCAAACGGCAATTCTACGCCATTCATTTGAAATCGACTTTGCTGCCAATCTCGGCGGTTACCTTCCTGAGCTTCCTGCGCCAGCATGCAGGCGGACAGTAGCGGATAGGAACAACTGCGTATATGTATAGGAAAGCGTGTAAACCTAATTGAAAGAATGGAGGAATTCCATGACAGAGCATAAAAGTCATAGTTGCTTATCTGAGGCTGCGTTAGGTACGGCGGGTCTTGCCGATACAGCCGGCAGATGTGATCTGCACACCCATACTCAAGCCTCGGACGGCATGCAGCCGCCGGCTGAGAATGTACGGCTTGGCTATGAGGCTGGATTGACCGCAGTAGCCATTACTGACCATGATACAGTCAGCGGGATAGCGGAAGCGTTGGAAGCAGGCAAGCGGTACGGGATTACTGTGGTTCCCGGTGTTGAGATCAGTACGCGGCAGGGCGGCAAAGAGATCCATGTCCTCGGTTACTACATCGACACGGAGCAGGAGCTGCTGCTGTCCCGCCTGGAAGAGCAGCGAAATACCCGGCTCGGGCGGAATGAAGCGATTCTGGAGAAGCTGCGCGGACTGGGTATTGCGATCACCCTGGAGCAGGTAGTGTCAGGGCTTGGCCGGGAGCTGAAGCCGGATGAGAGCATCGGCCGCCCGCACATCGCGGATGAGCTGGTCCGGCTGGGCGCAGCCGTGGATATGCGTGCTGCCTTCGACAAGTATCTGGGCGAAGGTGCAGCGGCCTATGTCTCGCCTCCGCGCATTACACCGGGGACCGCCTGCGAGTGGATTCGTGAAGCAGGAGGTGCGGCGGTGCTTGCCCATCCGGGAATTTACGGGGATGACGAATTGGTGCGCAGCATCGTGGAGCAATGTGATCTGGACGGTATCGAGGTGTATCATTCCGACCATGGCCCGGCAGAGCATGAGCGCTACCATGCACTTGCAGCGGAATTCGGCCTGCGGGTTACCGGCGGCTCGGATTTTCATGGTGCGCGGCAGGGCGTTGTTTTCCATGGGGATATCGGCAGTGTGAGTGTGCCTGCTGCTGTGCTGGAGCAGCTTAAGGCTGCCAGAGGCTGACAGCAGGACACAGCAAAGAGCGCAGGATACAAAAACACAAAACGCCAGACACAAGACACAAGACACAAGACACTAAAAACCTCCGACTCTTAGCGCACGCGCTACAGGACGGAGGTTTTTTGGTAGGAGCAATCCTTACTGTTAGTAAAGCGCATGATCAGTAAGAGGAAACCAGCCAAATGTATTCGGTTTTCCGCACATATTTGGCCGATTACCTTCACGCGAGCGCGATGTGTTCGGTTTTTAGCATGCATTTGACCAATTACCTACGCGCGAGCGCAATGTGTTCGGTTTTCCGCACATATTTGACCCAAGTGGCCTCATCATGCCCACTCCACTAATTCGCTCGGGTAATGTGATTGCACATCTAACTTGAGCTTAACTCCGCAGCACATTTGGCAGCTGCTTGATCCGCTCTTCATCCGGTGTGACGAACAATGTCTGCTGATGATCGTAGATGACGAAGCCCGGCTTGGCACCGCTCGGTTTGCGCACGTAACGGATCAGAGTGCAGTCCACCGGCACGCTGCTGGATTGCTTGGCCTGGCTGTAATAGGCGGCGAGCTGGGCGGCTTCCTCCAGGGTGGCATCGCCGAATTCCTCACTGCGGATTACTACGTGCGAGCCAGGGATATCCTTGGTATGCAGCCAGGTATCGTTCGGCGCGGCGAGCCGATTGGTGACATATTCGTTTTGCAGATTGTTTTTGCCGACATAGATATCCACCCCTTCAGAGGAAGTGAAGACCTGCAGCGTGGGTCTGGTTACTTTCTTTTTCTTTTTGCCTTTTTTGCTGCGGTCGCGCAGATAGCCTTGGCTGACCAGCTCCTCGCGGATCTCCTCAATGTCATTCAGTGAAGCGTGGGCCAATTGCTGGAGCAGCAGCTCCATATAGGCGATCTCTTCGTGCGTCTTCTTGACCTGCTCACCGATCACCCGCAGGCTGTTCTTGTACTTGTTATATTTCTTAAAATACCGCTGGGCATTGTCCGTAGGACTTAGCAGCGGGTCAAGCGGAACGGTAATCTCCGCTTGATTCTCATCGTAGTAGTTTACTAGTTTTGCTTCCTTGTCGCCTTTGTTCACGGTGTGCAGGGAAGCGAACAACAGCTCGCCCCAAATCCGAAACTGGTCTGCATCCTCGGCTTCGTTCAGATCCTTTTGCAGGTTGGCCAGCTTCTTGATGTTCTTGCTGCGCTCATTGCTGAGGAAGCGGATCAGGTCGCTAACCCGCTGCTTGACGGTGTCCTTCTCCGCCTTGTCCCCGTAATAATCCTCCAGGCACAGGCTAATGGAGCTGTAATGCTTCACATTGCCGCTCATCAGCCTCAGTGGAATGGCGGAGAAGACCGGCTTGCCCTTGGCATTCCAGCCGGTGACCGGAGCGAATTCCTGCTTCGTGACTGGCTCCATGACGGAATGGAAAGCTTCCCATAGCTGTTCAGGCTTATCCAGCACGCTGCTGTAATCCTCAGCTTCGCCGCCTATCTCCTTATACCGGTAGAGAATTTCTCCGGCGATCAGCGGACTCAGGCCGCTGAAGGCATGGACCAGCCAGCCGGACGGATCCGCTGAAGGGGCAGGGCCGCCGGAGCCGTCAGCCTGCGGTGCCTCAAGTGAGGCCAGCAGTCCGGCGATCTCGCCCTCAATCATATCCTCCTCCGGCTCCTGCGGATGCTCGGCGGCGTAGCGGGCCGCTTCCTCTGCCGAGGTCATCAGGTTGAGGAAATCGGGTTGGCTGATCTGCAGGGGATTCAGCTTATGCTGCTGCGGCGGCTGGGTATAGGCCGTTCCCGGCATGACCACCCGGTAGCTGCTGATCGATGGGGTGACATGATGAATGCCGTCGATAATCGTCCCCGTGGCTAACTCTGTAAGAATGATGTTGCTGTGGCGTCCCATCAGCTCAATGATGATTTTTTTGGCGGAGACATCGCCGAGCTCATCCCGGGTTCTGATGGTGATATGAATAATCCGTTCAAGGCCCACCTGGGTAATACTCTCGATGGTGCCGCCTTCACAATGCTTGCGCATCAGCATGCAGAACATCGGCGCTTCCGCCGGGTTGATGCTGCTTCGCTCGGTCAGGTGCAGCCGGGGGTATGTCGGATTTGCCGAGAGCAGCAGCTTGCCGCCTCCGCCCGCACCGCGCAGGGTGAAGATGAGGTCATGTGTGCTGGGTTGATATATTTTGCCGATACGTGCACCGATGAAGGGCTGAAGCTCATGCACGATCGCTTGGGTAACAATGCCGTCTAATGCCATGATAAAGTTCTCCTGTCGCCTAATAATAAAGTACTCCCTCTATGATGCCACACTTTCACCGGTTCGCGCAAAAGGAAGCCGCCGGCGGTGATATTTTGGGACGACCATGAATACACTTGGACATGAACAGGTGGAAAAGCTGTGTGCCGCCGGAAGTCAAGAAACGACCGGGAGGGGAAAGATTAGTCATGGAACAAAAAAGCTGGCACCGGCTCGGTGCTGAGGAGCTGCAGGAGATGTTCGGCGTTCATCCGGGAACGGGCCTGAACGCCGAGGATGCCGCCGCAAGACGCAAAGAGAGCGGGTACAATGAGCTGTCTGAGGGCAAAAGGGTATCACCTTTTACGCTGCTGCTCAATCAGTTCAAGGATTTCATGGTACTGGTGCTGATGGGTGCGACACTGGTATCCGGCCTACTTGGCGAATATCTTGACGCGATTACGATTGTTGCCATTATTCTGCTTAACGGGGTGCTCGGGTTCGTGCAGGAGTTCCGCGCCGAGCGTTCACTGAGGGCGCTGAAGCAGCTCTCCGCACCTACCGCCAAGGTGCTGCGCGGCGGGAAGCAGGAGGTGCTCCCGGCCAAAATGCTGGTTCCCGGAGATATTGTCCTGCTGGAGAGCGGGGACCGGATTCCGGCGGATATCCGCTGGCTGCAGTGCAGCGGGATCTATGCCGAAGAGTCGGCGCTGACGGGGGAATCCCTTCCTGTCTCCAAGCATGCCACCGCCATTCATGCCGAAGACATTCCGCTGGGCGACCAGAAGAACATCGGCTTCATGGGTACCATGGTGAACCGGGGGACCGGCCGGGGAGTCGTCATCCGCACGGGTATGGCTACCGAGATGGGCAAGATTGCCGATCTGATCCAGAATACCGAATCACAGGAGACTCCGCTGCAGCACCGTCTGGAGCAGCTCGGCAAGATTCTGATCTACGTCTCGCTGGGGCTTACCATTGTCGTGGTTCTGGCAGGAATTCTACATGGACAGCCCGCGACAGCGATGTTCCTGGCAGGCGTAAGTCTGGCAGTGGCGGCGATCCCCGAAGGCCTTCCCGCGATTGTGACGATTGCGCTCGCTCTGGGGGTCCAGCGGATGATCAAGCGCAAGGCAATTGTCCGCAAGCTGCCATCGGTAGAGACCCTGGGCTGCGCCTCCGTAATCTGCTCGGATAAGACGGGAACGCTCACCCAGAACAAAATGACAGTCACACAGGTGTGGAATGCGGGGCGGACGTTCGAGGTATCGGGAGAGGGATATGCTCCGGTGGGGAATGTAATGCAGAAGGGCAGGGCCGTTGATCTGAAAAACGACCAGAGCCTCCGGCGCATGCTCCAGGTGGGGGCACTTTGCAGCAACGCAGAGATCTATGAAAGCATCCCCGAGACACGCGGCAAAAAGAAAGGCAAAGGGGCCGATGCGGATAAAGGGGCGAAAGCGGAGCCTGTATGGGAACTGAAAGGCGATCCGACCGAAGGAGCGCTGGTGGCCTTGTCCGCCAAAATGGGACTGACCGCCCAATCCCTTGCTGTAACCTATACCCGGGAAACGGAGTTTCCATTCGATTCTGAGCGTAAGCTGATGTCGGTCATTGTGAATCATCCCGGCGGGCGGATGATCTGCACCAAAGGCGCACCCGATGTGCTGCTGAATTGCTGCACTTATATGCTGTGGGATGGTGGTGTTGTTCCCTGCACGCCGACCTTGCGGCAGAAGGTGCTGGAAGCCAATGAAAAGATGGCTTCAGGTGCGCTGCGCGTGCTCGGAATGGCTTACCGTGACATGCGGAGCGGAGAGGTCGCGGGGAGCGAGAAGGAAGCAGAGAGCCAGCTTGTCTTCGTAGGGCTGGCCGGAATGATTGATCCCCCGCGCAAAGAAGTGCGCGATGCGATCAGCGTCACCCGCCGGGCCGGAATCAAGACAGTAATGATTACCGGCGACCATGGTACGACCGCAGAGGCCATTGCCCATCAGCTCGGCATTCTGCAGCGCGGCGGCACGGTCCTGACCGGCAGCCAGCTTACCCGGATGGACGATGATGCGCTGGATAAGGTGTCCGATAGCGTCTTCGTCTACGCCCGGGTATCACCGGAGCATAAGCTGCGGATCGTCAAGTCGCTGCAGCGCCACGGCCATGTCGTAGCGATGACCGGCGATGGGGTGAACGATGCGCCCGCGATCAAGGCCGCCGATATCGGGATCTCGATGGGGATCACCGGCACGGATGTCACGAAGGAGGCTTCGGCCCTGATCCTTGGAGACGATAACTTCTCGACGATTGTGGCGGCGATTGAGGAAGGGCGGAATATCTATGAGAATATCCGCAAGTTCATCCGTTACCTGCTAGCCTCCAATGTCGGCGAGATTCTGACCATGTTCTTCGCCATGATGCTGGGGCTGCCGCTGCCGCTGGTTCCGATCCAGATCCTGTGGGTCAATCTGGTTACCGACGGCTTGCCTGCTATGGCACTGGGGGTAGACCAGCCGGAGAAGGATCTGATGGAGCACAAGCCACGCGGGGCGAAGGAGAACATTTTTGCCCGGCGGCTGGGCTGGAAGATTGTCAGCCGTGGACTGCTGATCGGCCTCTGTACCTTGGCGGCCTTCTGGCTGACGCTGCGGATTGATCCAGGCAACGCGCAGCAATTAATTCGCGCGCAGTCGGTTGCTTTTGCCACCCTTGTTATGGCCCAGCTCATCCATGTGTTCGATTGCCGCAGCTCCCGCTCGGTCTTCTACCGGAATCCGTTCCAGAACAGATATCTGGTGCTGGCCGTCCTGTCTTCTGTCATCTTAATGCTGGCTGTAATGTACCTCCCTGTGCTTCAGCCGGTGTTCAAGACCGTTCCGCTCAGCTTCCGTGAATGGTGCCTGGTGCTGGTGATGGCCGGAATCCCGACCTTCCTGATGGGAGCGGGCAGCGTCTGGGGCGGCAAGAAGAACCGCAGCCGCAGCGGTGGACGCCAGATGATAAAAAGTACAAAGTTTTCAGCATAAAATCAATAGCCTCAATCCACGCCTATAAGGTATGCTGGTTTCACTGAGAAGCTTGGTTTATGATCAACCAAGAATGTGAAAATAGCTGATTTTACTTATAGGAGTGGACCTGACAATGGAATTTACCAAAATGCACGGTTTAGGCAATGATTTTATTATCGTATTCGGTGAGGATGAGCTGCCGGGCAATGCCCCGGAGCTGGCAGTTACGCTGTGCAACCGGTTCTTCGGCATCGGCGCAGACGGACTGGTGTACATTCTCCCTTCGCAGCGCGGCGATTACATGATGCGCATCATGAATTCGGACGGCTCCGAGGCTGAGCAATGCGGCAATGCGATCCGCTGCGTCTCCAAATATGTATATGAGCAGGGTCTGGTGGAATCGGAGCAGATTGTCATTGAGACGATTGGCGCCGGAGAACAGAAGGTCTCCCTGAAGGTGAAGGACGGCATCGTGGAGAGCGTAACGGTGGATATGGGCGAGCCGGTCCTGTCGGGACTGCAGATTCCTGTCGCCATCGACGCTGAGCCTGTGCTGAACCACCCGATTGAAGCGGACGGAGCAGAGTTCAACTTCACGGGAGTCTCGATGGGCAATCCCCATGCGGTCATTTATGTGGACGATGCGGTCTCCTTCGATCTTGGCACATGGGGGCCGAAGCTAGAGGTTCACCCGCTCTTCCCGCGTAAAGTAAATGTGGAGTTCGCCACCGTGGTTAACCGCGGGCACGTGGATATGCGCGTCTGGGAACGCGGTGCCGGTCCTACCCTGGCTTGTGGCACAGGTGCCTGCGCAACTCTGGTCTCCTCCGTGCTGAACGGATTGACGGACCGCTCGGCGGTCATCAGCCTGAAGGGCGGCGATCTGTTCATCGAATGGAACGAGGAAGACAACCATGTCTATATGACCGGTCCTGCCCAGGTGGTATACACCGGCTCAGTGGATGTCTGAACCTGTTGTAGATCCATAACCGCATATACAGAATGCCCCGCGAGCCTGTAGCTTGCGGGGCATTTTTGCTTCTACTTGTTCGTCTTATGGCAGCCCTTATGGCAGGCCGGCCGAATAATGGCAGGGATATCCGCGAATAATAGAATTTTGGATGAATCAGGAAGGGATGAAGCGGAGATGAAGTCAGGGTCAAACCGAAAAGCGCAGGCACCAGGAACAGGCTCCGCAGCGGGCCAACCGCCAGGCAGTGCCCCTCTGGGCCTGGCGGATACCGTAGCCCAAAGTCTGATCAACCTTCAGACCGAGCTTGGCGGCAGCCCGGATCTCAAGATCCGCAGAATCCGGATTGGCGGAGACAGCCGGATAGAAGCGGCCGCAGTTCATCTCAGCGGGCTGGCGGATACTGTGGCTGTGAATGAATTCGTAATAGGGTCGCTGCTGGACAATACGGATGACCTGCTCCCGGACAAGCCGGAGGACGGCGCCGGTTCTTCCCGTGAACAATCTCCGCTTCCGCAGGTCATCCTAAGCCGCGCCCTCGCCATCGGCGACGCGGTTCTTCAGCAGGAATGGAAGGAGATTATGCTGGCCATTCTCTCCGGGGACACTGCAATCCTGCTGGAGGGCTGCCTCGAAGCGATCATCTGTGATACCAGGGGCGGTGAACAGCGGGCCGTCAGCGAGCCCTCCTCCCAGCTTGTGGTCCGGGGGCCGAAGGATGGGTTCGTTGAGTCCGTGGCTACGAATATTTCCCTGATCCGCCGCAGAATCAAATCCTCCAAGCTGCACCTGGAGGTAATGAAGATCGGTTCAGAGACACACACTCATGTGGCCCTGATGTACATGAAGGGGGTGGCCGGGGAAGATCTGGTCCAGGAGGTCAGAGAGCGCCTGCGTAAGATTACCTTGAATGAAGTGCTGGAGTCGGGGTTTATTGAAGAGCTGATCCAGGACAAGACGTTCACGCCGTTTCCTACTATATACAACTCGGAACGGCCGGATGTGGCTGCGGGCAATCTGCTTGAAGGCCGGGTGGTTATTATTGTGGACGGTACCCCGTTTGTGCTGATTCTTCCGGCGGTCTTTACGCAGTTTTTTCAGTCTGCAGAGGATTATTCCCAGCGGTTTGATATAGCCATCTTGATGCGTCTGGTACGTTATTTGAGCTTCTTTGTCCTGATTCTGGGTCCTTCTGTGTATCTCGCGCTGACCACCTATCATTATGAGATGATTCCGACCACGCTGCTGATTAATCTGCTCTCCCAGCGGGAGAATGTTCCCTTCCCGGCTTTTGTAGAGCTGCTGCTGATGGAGACGGCCTTTGAAATTCTGCGTGAAGCCGGGGTGCGTATGCCGCGCGCCATCGGGCAGACGGTATCTGTGGTCGGAGCGCTGATTCTGGGAACGGCGGTAGTGGAGGCCGGAATAATCGCACCCATCATGGTTATCGTAGTTGCGTTGACCGGGATTGCCAGCTTTGCCATTCCGGCGTATAACATGGCGATTGCCGGCAGAATTATCCGGTTTGCTTTTCTGATTCTGGCGAGTTTGTTCGGCTTCTACGGAATTACACTGGGACTGATTGTATTTGTGGCCCACATGAACAGCCTGCGGTCTTTCGGCGTACCTTACCTGTTCCCCTTCGTACCTCTCTCTGTCAACGGGCAGAAGGATACCATTCTCAGACTCCCGCTCTGGGTCATAGGGCGCGACAAAACACCGAAGCAGATGAGTAAGGAGCTGCCGGAGTATATGCAGTTAACCACAGGCCATGACGGGCAGCTGCCCCCGCTCATTCTCAAGAATGATACTCCTGCAAGGCGGGGGATGGAGGGGGAGAATGATGAGAAATAGATCCTTGTGCCTGAGCCTGGCCCTGCTGCTGGTCCTTCAAGTGCTGTTAACAGGCTGCTGGGACAATGTTGAACTCAACCGGCGGGCCATTATTTCCGGGATAGCGATCGACAGGGGGGACACGGAGGCTGAGAAGTACAAGCTTTCTTTTCAAGTGATTGTGGCGGAGGAAATATCCGGGGAGAAGAGCAGGGGAATCTCACCGGTAGCTCTCTACACAGGGGTAGGCCGGACGATGTTCGAGGCGCTCGCGGACGCTTCCCGCCAGACGGCACGCTTCTTATCGCTGGGACATGTGCGGGTACTGGTGATCTCCGAGAAGTTTGCCCGCGAAGGGATCAAGGACATTCTGGATGTACTGGAAAGGGAGAGTGATACCCGGCTTAACAGCGAGATCTTTATCTCCAAGGGACAGCCTGCCCGTGTATTGATGTCTACCATGACGGTGTTCAGCAAAATCCCGGCCAATGACCTGGTAGAGAAGCTGGAGACGACCTCCAAGCAATTTGGGTATAACTTCAGGATGGCAGTAGATGACGTAATCCGGGGAATTCAGATCAGGGGAGGCGGTCCGATCATCAACGGGGTATATACGAGCGGAGACCGTGAACAGGCAGGCAGCAATGACAGCCTTAAGAATATCGAACCCCGGACGATTCTGAGAGTTTCCGGGCTGGCAGCATTCAAGGATGATAAATTGAAGGGCTGGCTTACGGGCGACGCCGCGGTGGGCACCGTTCTGCTGCATAACAACCTCAGGGAGTATCCGAGCCTGCTCAAAGACAAGGAGGGCGGTTATATTTCCTTCAATATTTATCAGTCCCAGGTCACGCTGAAGGTCCAGTCGGCAGACCCGGAGCATCCCGTCATTACTGTCAAAATCACGCAGCAGGCTGCGCTCAAGGAATCTCCGAATACGCTGGATCTTACTTCTCCCCGGGTGCTGGATGAGCTGTCGGACCAGCTTACAGAAGAGACGGTGAAACAGATTAAGGCGGCCGTAAGTGCTGCCAGAGGATTTAAGAGCGATTATCTCGGCTTTGGAAAAGCATTTCAGCGTAAGAACCCTCGTGGCTGGAAGAAGATCAAGGATCATTGGGAAGAGGTATTTACCACCTGCGGAATCAGATTCGAGGCGGATGTAGTCATCCGGCATACGGATATGCGCGGTAATTCTTTTCAGATCAATTAAGTTTATCCGGGAGGAGATTCAGGGATGGGGAAGGTCAAAATCGGATTGGGCGAGTTTTTTTGTTTGACGGTTCTGTTTGAACTGGGAACGGCGCTGGTTGTTAATCTGGGTATGGAGTCAGGCAGGGATGCGTGGCTCTCCATTCTGCTCGGCTGTGTGGCCGGGCTAATGGTGTTCACAGGGTATGCCTATCTGTACCGTAAGCAGCCGGATCTGCCTTTTACAGCCTATTCGCGGAAGCTGCTCGGCAAATATATCGGGACCCCGGTAGCCTTGGCGTACATTATTCTCTACATTAATCTTGCCGCCCGGGATTTGCGCGATGGCAGCACTATGCTGGCTATGGCGACTATGCACAATACACCCCTGTTCATCCTCAGCGTCCTAATGCTGCTATCGGGTGCCTATGTGCTGCATAAGGGACTGGAGGTGCTGGGCAGAACTTCTATGGTATTTGCGGTTGTGGTAATGCTGATCGGCCTGTTCGGTACCCTGATGCTGATGCTCTCGGGAACGATCAATCTGAACAGATTGTTGCCGGTACTTGAGAATGGAATCCAGCCGGTGCTGGCCTCAGTGATTCATCAGAATTATATGTTTCCGTTCGGGGAGATGGTATGCTTCACAATGCTGATGCCTTATCTGGCAAATGTCAAAAAAGGCCCGTGGGTCATTGCCGCCGCCATGCTGTTCTCCGCGCTTTTGCTCAGCTTCACTATGGCATTGAACATTTCTGTCCTGGGTGAGGATATCGTGGAACGCTCCCCGCTCCCGCTGATGCCGACGATCAGCAAGATTTCCATTTCGGATTTCATTCAGCGGGTAGATATTTTCGTGGTCATGGTGCTGATCATCGGGGTGTTTTTCAAAATGGCTGTGTTCTTCGCTGCCGCTCTGATCGGAATTTCGGACCTGTTCAAGCTGCCGTACCGGAGAATGCTCTATCCCTGTGCGCTAATCATTCTGTTCACCTCTATGCTGGATGCGCGCAGCTTCATTGAACATCTGGATGAGGGCGGGACGCTGCTGTACAGGGTATATCCTTATTTAATGATAGTCATTCCGGTGCTGCTCGTTATTGTAACGGCGGTCCGTGATCATTTCTCCGCTCCCCGGCCGGGCTGACGGCCGCTTACCCAGTAGATGACATCCGGCACGATCTGAAGCAGCACCAGAACAGCCGCAGTCAGCTTTTCGGAAGTGGTGTACAGCAGATAGTTCAGAATGTAGCTGATATTCCCCAGGCCATAGCCCAGCATCCAGTCCGTCAGGTACAGATATAGCACCGAGAGCGCAGACAGCAGGAGGATCACAGCATATTTGCGCAGCAGCAGTTTTCTTATTTTCTTCTTCATTTCTACAATCTCCTTCTGCCAAGTTTATGCGTAGTATGAATCAATTGCCGGACTGGCATACAAGAATAACGGACGGACGCCTCATTTGCCTGCGAAAGCTTATCATCCATCCCGATTTATGTTACATTAGTATGAAACTAATGTCAGTCAAGGGGAGGTTCTTGCGGTGAAGCCGGATTTGCGCTCTGCATGGGAGAATAACGTATTAGTCGGAGACGGAGCGATGGGAACCTTTTTGTATCAAAAGGGTTTCCCGGTCGGCATCTCTTACGAGGAATTGAATCTGACCTCTCCGGAGGTCATTGAGGATGTGCACCGGAGCTATATCAATGCAGGTGCTGTACTGCTGGAGAGTAACACCTACTCTGCAAACTACGACAAGCTGTCCAAGTTCGGATTGGAAGCCAAGGTCGCGGATATCAACCGTGCGGGGGTTCGCATTGCCCGCCGGGCTGCCGGCGAGAACGGTTATGTAGTCGGTGCCATCGGCTCGATCCGCGCCGGCAAACGGGCGAACCTGTCCTCATCCGAGCTGAAGAAATTCTTCTCGCAGCAGATTGCTGCCCTTCTGGAGGAAGCGCCTGACGGGATCATGCTGGAGACCTTCTATGATGTCGAGGAGCTTCATCTGGCGCTGAAGGCTGTGCGCAAGCTCAGCGCTCTGCCGGTGATCTGCCAGCTGGCTGTGGATGATTCGGCGCGGACGCTGGACGGGTTAACCCTGCCGGAAGCCTTCCATATCCTGCAGCAGGACGGAGCGGATGTGATCGGCTTCAACTGCAACACCGGACCGAACGGGATCAAGCGTGCGCTTGCAACGCTGCAGGGCAAGCTGGTGCTGCCGGTGTCGATCTATCCGAATGCAGGGGTAGCCGATTATGTAGACGGCCAGTACCGCTATGGAGCTTCGCCGGAATATTTCGGCCAGATGGCTCCGGTGTTCGCGGATATGGGCAGCCGGATTATCGGCGGCTGCTGCGGGACCACTCCCCGGCATATCGCTGAAATCTCCGCTGCACTGAAGGGCTATGTGGTTGAACCGCTGCCTGAACCCGCTTCAGTCAGTGCGGTTGAACGGATCGCCGTGCAGGAGCATCTGGCGGATGACGAGGGGCAGGGAGGCGGCGAACCGACGCTTGTCGATCTGATCAAGGAACGTCACACCGTCATCGTAGAGCTTGACCCTCCGCGGGACCTGGACATCGCTAAGTTTATGAAGGGGGCAGAGGCGCTGCGCCGGGCCGGAGCCGATGCGCTGACACTAGCCGATAATTCGCTTGCTGTAACCCGGATGAGCAATATGGCGCTGGGGCATCTGGTACAGGCCCGCACAGGTCTGCGGCCGCTGGTGCATGTGGCCTGCCGCGACCGCAATCTCATTGGTACACAGTCCCATCTGATGGGCTTCGACGCTCTGGGCATTGACCATGTACTGGCCGTGACCGGAGATCCTGCAAGGTTCGGGGATCTGCCCGGCTCAAGCTCGATCTATGACCTGACATCATTTGAAATTATACGTATGATCAAACAGCTCAATGACGGTGTGGCCTTCTCCGGCAAGCCGCTCAAGCAGAAGGCGAAGTTCGTTATCGGCGCGGCGTTCAATCCCAATGTCAAGCATCTGGACAAAGCGGTTGAGCGGCTGGAGAAGAAGATTGCCTCGGGTGCGGATTATATTATGACCCAGCCCGTGTATGATCCTGAATTGATTGCCCGTATTGCCAAGGCAACAGAGCATCTGGATATCCCGATCTTCATCGGGATTATGCCGCTGGCCAGCGGACGCAATGCGGAGTATCTTCATAATGAGGTTCCGGGCATTCAGCTCTCCGCCGAGGTCCGCAGCCGGATGGCCGGACTGGAAGGCGAAGCAGGCCGGGCCGAAGGGGTTAAGATCGCCAAGGAGCTGCTGGATGCGGCCACCACGCATTTTAACGGCATTTATCTGATTACGCCGTTTATGTTCTATGATATGAGCGTACAGCTGCTGGAGTATATTTGGGAGAAGCAAGGACGTAAGTTATCCCCCTTGTTTCGCTAGTAATAATCAATTACAATAGTGTAATGGATGTGATTCCGTTGTCATTTAGTATGACCGGATACGGTCAGTCAGCCCTGCAACTCGGCGGACACAAGATTACGTTCGAGGTCAAATCGGTGAATAACCGGTACTGCGAAGTTGTGCTGCGCTTGCCCAGGGAATGGGCGGTGTATGAGGATAAGCTGCGTAGAATGGTTCAGGCCCATATCAAACGGGGACGGGTAGATGTCATTATTAATAGAGAAGTCACCGATGGGGCGGCTGGCGCGCATATACTGGACCACCGCATGGTGAAGTCCTATCTTGAGGCAGCGGAGGTTCTGAACCGGGATTACGGCTTTCAGGGAGAATTGTCCCTTCAGGATATCCTTGCTCTGCCCGGTGCTATGGAATCGAAGGAAGAGTCTGCTGCGGCTGACTCCTCCGGAGAACTTGCGGGTCTTCTGGAGCAGGGGCTTCATCTTTGTCTGGAGGCCCTGCTGGAGATGCGCGGGCGTGAAGGCTCCTATTTGACAGCTGAGCTGACGCGGCGGCTTGACCGTCTCGAAGAGCTGCATGCCGGTATTAGCGGGTTTGCTCCTCTGGTTGTAGAGGAACAGCGCGAGAAGCTGCGGCAACGGCTCAGCCTGCTGAATGACGGGAGCTTCCCATGGGATGAGCATAAATTCGGCATGGAGATTGCCATTTTCGCCGACCGCTGCAATATAGATGAGGAGTTAACCCGGCTTCACAGCCATTTCGGCCAGTGCCGTGCCTTGCTGCTGGGCAGCGAGCCTGCTGGACGCAAGCTCGATTTTCTCATTCAGGAGATGAACAGGGAGACCAACACGATTGGGTCGAAGTGCAGTCATCTGTCGGTGGTGAATCTCACGCTTGATATGAAGGCGGAGCTCGAGAAGATACGTGAGCAGGCGGCGAATCTCGAATGACAGGGACCAGGGAGCAAGCTATGATGTAACTTATGGGGGGAACAACCGGAACATGGCAATCAAATTAATCAACATCGGCTTTGGGAATATCGTGTCAGCGAACCGCATTATTTCCATTGTCAGCCCGGAATCGGCACCGATTAAGAGAATTATCCAGGAGGCCAGAGACAGGCATATGCTGATCGATGCCACCTACGGAAGGCGGACGCGGGCTGTGATTATTACGGACAGCGACCATGTGATTCTCTCGGCTGTACAGCCTGAGACGGTAGCTCACCGCCTATCCAGCAAAGACGACGATAACGACGAATAACAACAATTGGAGTGTATTATGTCAAAAGGATTGCTGATTATATTATCCGGCCCCTCCGGTGTCGGTAAAGGTACGGTATGCACAGCGTTGCGGCCGAAGATGCCTGAACTCGTCTATTCTGTTTCTGCCACCACACGCTCACCGCGTGCGGGTGAAGAGAACGGAGTCAATTATTTTTTCAAATCCAGAGAGCAGTTCGCTGATATGATTGAAGGCGACAGGCTGCTGGAATATGCGGAGTACGTAGGCAATTATTACGGTACTCCGCGTGACTTTGTAGAGAGAACCCTTGAGAGCGGAAGAGATATTATTCTGGAGATCGAGGTTCAGGGAGCTCTCAAAGTCAAAGAGAAATTCCCCGAAGGGATCTTTGTATTCCTTCTTCCCCCGTCCATGGACGAGTTGAAGGACCGTATTCGCGGACGCGGAACAGAGCATCCTGATGTGATCAGCCACCGCATGTCTGTGGCAGAGGACGAGATCGGTTTGATCCGGCATTATGATTATGCCGTGGTGAATGATGAGATTGATCTGGCCTGCAAGCGAATAGAAAGCATTATTATCGCCGAACATTGTAAGGTGCGATGAACAAGTTCTACAGGATTGGTCCATATTTACAGTAAAAGATGAAGAGGTGCCTTACATGCTATATCCATCCATTGACGAACTGGTGACTAAGGTCGACAGCAAGTATTCCCTGGTAGTCGCTTCAGCCCGCCGGGCCAGAGCACTTCGTGAAGGCGGCAAGACCGATATCGTTGCGCCTAAATCGCATAAGTATGTCGGGGTTGCGCTAGAAGAGATCTATGAAGACCGTATTATTGTAACGCGCGGCGAGGAATAGGACGGTTCTAACGGCACAGGGCACTAAATGCCTGGTGCAATAGAGAATCCGTATATTTCCCGCTGAAATGGTGCCGTCTGAACAAGGGCGGCAGTGCCATTTCTGCCGGGTAAGTAATTTTATATTTTGACAATAGCCCGTACCGGGCTGTTCCTGACAACCGGAAGGTTGTTATTTTTTTCTCTATTGATAAGGATATGTGTAGGTCTATATAGATGGGTACAGATTTCAGAAGCGGGGGGAGAGCATAGTGAAGAGCTTACAAGGGAAGTCCATTATACTTGGAATTACAGGCGGAATTGCTGCGTACAAGGCGGCTGCATTGACCAGCAAGCTTACCCAGAAGGGCGCCAAGGTGCATGTCATCATGACAGCATCGGCCAAGCAGTTCATTACGGAGCTGACGCTCCAGTCCTTGTCGAAGCAGCGGGTGTTCAGTGATACTTTTCAGGAACGAGACCCGTCTTCGATCTCGCATATTGATCTGGCGGATTCCGCCGACCTGGTCCTGATCGCTCCGGCTACCGCCAATATTATCGCCAAAATGGCCCATGGGCTGGCAGATGATATGCTGTCAACTACGCTCCTTGCCGTTACAGCGCCTATTATGGTAGCTCCGGCAATGAATGTCCATATGTACCAGCATCCGGCGGTTATCAGCAATATGGATACACTCTATAAGCGGGGTGTACAGTTTATTGAGCCCGGGGAAGGCCAATTGGCCTGCGGTTATGTGGGCAAGGGACGGCTGGAAGAGCCGGAGACGATTGTGAAGGTGGTGGAGAACTTTTTTGTGTTGCAGAAGGAGAAGACCTCCGGACCGCTTGTCGGCAAAAAAGTGGTGATTACTGCAGGAGGCACCGTGGAGCGTATTGATCCGGTCCGTTATATCTCCAATGATTCCTCGGGCAAAATGGGCTTCGCCCTGGCGCGTGCTGCACGTGCTATGGGGGCCGAAGTGACGCTGATCGCCGCACGTACCGACGAAGCGCCGCCTCTTGACCCGGCTATTCATCTGGTCCGCGTCGAATCGGCACAGGATATGTATGAGGCGGTTATGGACCGCTGGACGAATTGCGATATTATGGTCAAAGCGGCCGCGGTTGCGGATTACCGCCCTAGACAGAGCAGCGAATCCAAGATTAAAAAAAGCGGAGACACCATGACGCTTGAGCTGGTGAAGACGACCGATATTCTGGAGAGTCTGGGGAAAAATAAGGATAAGCAGTTCCTGATCGGCTTCGCCGCCGAAACCGGAAACGCCGAATTCTTCGCCAGGGACAAGCTGATCCGCAAGAATCTTGATCTGGTTGTAGCCAATGATGTGGCAATGGAAGGTGCGGGATTTGGCACGGATACCAACATCGTCAAGGTGTATGATGCCGAAGGCCTGGTGCTGGATCTTCCGCTGGCTTCCAAGGATGAGGTGGCGCGCCGGATTCTGCGGCTGGCCGCAGATCGTGTTGCCGGAGCTTTAATATAATGGATATTGCCAAGGTCATTGTCGATGTTCCTGTACGCAGCACCGACCGGCCGTTTGACTATATTATTCCGGATGCTCTGAAGCTATGGATTGAAGTGGGCAGCCGGGTGGCTGTTCCGTTCGGCCCCCGTACGGTCCAAGGGTTCGTAGTGTCTCTGGAATCGGGGGAGACCGGCAGTGTCTCCCGGATGAAGCCGATTGTGGAAGTACTGGATCTGTTGCCGCCACTGTCGCCGGAGCTGGTAGAGCTGGCCGACTGGATGAGCCAAAGATACGCCTGCAGACGGATCTCCGCACTGCAGGCGATGCTTCCGACTGCCCTGAAGGGCAAGGCCGAGCGGTTGATCTCGCTCGGGGATACAGAGGAGGCGGCCAGCGCCCCCGCAGATGAGCTGTTTCCGCTCTTCCTGGAGGCGGACAACGAAGAACAGCAGATCATCGACTTCGTAAGACGCCATAGTGAGGTATCCATGAAGCTGCTGACCCGTACCTTCCCCGAGGCTGCAGAGACGATTAAGTTCATGGTGCGGCGCGGTGTGCTTGCGGAGAGCCAGTCCATCAAGGATAAGATGGGCAAAAAGAAGCTCAAGGCCGTTGATCTGGCTATTGGCTTGTCGGCCGCCCGGGAGTCGCTCTCCAGCTTCCCGGCGCGTTCAGCGCGCCAGAAGGAAGTGCTCTCCTACCTGATTGATATGGAAGCCCTGCTGCCGATGCCGCTCAAGGATATTCTGGCGATCCTTCAGGTGACAGCGGGCACAGTCAAGACACTTGCGGACAAAGGTTATATTGAGATTAGTGAAATTGAAGTCTACCGTGATCCCTACCGGGGACGCGACTTCAAGCCGAGTACCCCGCTTCCGCTGACAGCGGAGCAGGAGGTTGTGTACAAGCGGATTGTGGCGACTGTGGAGCAGCAGGCACATGAGGTCTTCCTGCTGCATGGGGTGACCGGCAGCGGGAAGACGGAAATCTATCTGCAGAGTATCCAGCGCTGCATCGAACAGGGACGGCAGGCGGTGGTGCTTGTGCCGGAGATTGCACTGACTCCGCAGATGGTGGAACGGTTCAAGGGCCGGTTCGGCAGCGGAGTGGCGGTGATGCACAGCCGGCTGTCTGTCGGCGAACGTTATGACGAGTGGCGCAAGATTCGTGAAGGCAAGGCGATGGTTGCAGTCGGAGCGCGTTCTGCGATCTTTGCTCCGTTTGCCAATCTGGGTCTGATTATCATGGATGAAGAGCATGAAGGCTCTTATAAGCAGGAGGAGAATCCGAAATACCATGCCCGTGATGTGGCTGTCCGCAGGGCAGAGCAGGGCGGGGCTGTTGTGATTCTCGGTTCGGCTACACCTTCACTCGAGAGTTATCATGCCTCAAGATCGCAGAGTGATATCCACTTCTCGCCGATTCTGCTGGAGATGCCGAGCCGCGCACTGGGCAACGAGCTGCCGAAGGTGGCTGTCGTTGACATGCGTGAGGAGCTGAAGGAAGGCAACCGCTCCATGTTCAGCCGCAGTTTGCATGCTGCCCTGGTAAGCAGGCTGGAACGCGGCGAACAGACGGTGCTGCTGCTCAACCGCAGAGGCTTCTCGACCTTCGTCATGTGCCGGAGCTGCGGCTACGTTGCAGGCTGCCCGGAATGTGACATCTCGCTGACCTATCACAGCCGCAGCGACAATCTGCGCTGCCACTACTGCGGTCATGCCGAACCTGCGCCCAAGCTGTGCCCGGAATGCGGGAGTGAGCATATCCGCTTCTTCGGAACTGGTACGCAGCGGGTAGAGGAGGAGCTGGGCAAGCTGTTCCCCGGCATCCGGGTCATACGCATGGATGTGGACACGACCACTGAGAAAGGCTCGCATGAGAAGCTCCTGAACCAATTCAGGGACAAGAAGGCTGATGTGCTGCTGGGCACACAGATGGTTGCCAAAGGACTAGACTTCCCCGATGTCACACTGGTTGGGGTCATTACTGCGGATTCTGCGCTCAATCTGCCTGATTTCCGGGCGGCGGAGAAGACCTTCCAGCTCTTGACGCAGGTTGCCGGCCGCGCTGGGCGGCATCAGCTCCCCGGTGAGGTGGTGGTACAGTCGTATACACCGGAGCATTATTCGATTATTCATGCCAGCGGGCATGATTACCGTTCATTCGTCCGGGACGAGCTGAAGCACCGTAAAGAGCTGCATTATCCGCCCTATTGCCGGCTTATTCTGGTCACCCTGTCCCATGAGCAGCTTCCGCTGCTGCTGAAGCTTGCGGAGAACTATGCGCTGAGCATTCAGGGCAAGGCCAGACAGCTGCGCTGGTATGGGAGCCTTGATAAGCTCTCCTCGGATGCGCTGGATCTGCTGGGGCCTGTGGCTTCGCCGCTCCCGCGGCTGAAGGGCCGTTACCGGTTCCAGTGTATTCTGAAATGGCGCGGTGCGATTGATGCCATTGGTCTGGCCCGCCAGGTGGCAGAAGAGCTGGAGGACTCTGTCCGCGATAAGGGACTTCAGATCAGCATTGATGTCGATCCGCAGATGTTGATGTAATTCTCCGGCGTGTTACAATGGTAAGGCAGTTTTTATGATCTCCCCCTCATATACTATAGAAATTAGATATGTTCAGAACAAGGATGGTGTTAGTGTAAATGGCAATCAGGCTGATTGTGAAAGAACCGGATGAAGTGTTGCATAAGAAAGCGAAGACGGTGACCAAAGTTACCCCCAATGTACAAAAATTGCTCGATGATATGGCAGATACGATGTATGACGCGGAAGGCGTTGGCCTCGCAGCCCCGCAGGTAGGAATTCTGAAACGGCTGATTGTAATTGATGCCGATGAAGAGAATGGATTGATCAAGCTGATCAATCCCGAGATCGTCAGCATGGAGGGGGAGCAGTTCGGACCCGAAGGCTGCCTGAGTATTCCCGGCCTGAACGGGGATGTCCGCCGTGCGGAGACAGTGACCGTAGTCGGCCTGAACCGCGAAGGCGAGGAAGTGACGATTACTGGAAGCGGCCTGCTGGCCCGGGCTTTTCAGCATGAGATCGATCACCTGAATGGTGTGCTGTTCACGGACATTGCTGAGAAGGTCTATGAGTACACAGCAGAACGCAGTGAAACTGAGGAGTGAATGAAATGAGAATAGTGTTCATGGGAACGCCGGCTTTTGCAGTCCCATCCCTGCGGATGCTGCTGGAAGAGGGCTATGACGTAGTGGCTGTGGTCACTCAGCCGGACCGGCCGCAAGGCCGCAAGAAGACGCTGGCGCCGACCCCGGTGAAGGTGGCTGCGCTGGAGCTGGGACTGCCGGTTCTTCAGCCTGAACGGCTGCGCCGCCCGGAGTCGGTGGCTGAGCTGGCTGCCTATGAGCCGGATCTGATTGTCACCGCCGCATACGGACAGATTCTTCCGGGGAGTGTCCTGGAGCTGCCAAAGAACGGATGTGTGAACGTCCATGGCTCGCTGCTGCCCAAATACCGTGGCGGCGCCCCGATACAGCACTGTATCATGAATGGCGAGAAGGTGACCGGTGTAACGCTGATGTACATGGCGGAAGGGTTGGACACCGGAGATATGATCTCACGGGTTGAAGTGGCGATAGAGGATGAGGATACCTCAGGTACTGTGTTTGAGAAGCTAAGCGTTGCGGGCGCGGACCTGCTCAAGGCAGAGATGCCTCGCCTGGCAGCCGGCCGCGTAGAAGCTGTCGTGCAGGATGACAGTGAAGCGACCTATGCGCCGAATCTAAGCCGTGAAGATGAACGGATCGACTGGAGCAGAGGCTCGCTTGAGCTATACAACCAGATTCGCGGTCTGGTGCCGTTCTCGGGTGCGTTCACCCTGTGGAACGGCGAGACCTTCAAGGCGTGGGCTGCGGTGAAGCCGCAGGCGGAGGAACAGCCGGGCGGCAGCGCGGCTCCGGGCACAGTGCTGTCCGTGAGTGAACGCGGCGTTGAGGTGAAGACTGGCGACGGGACACTCCGGCTTACGACCGTTCAGCCTGCCGGCAAAAAAGCCATGAGCGCAGCCGACTTCAGCCGAGGGGCGACCCTTGCGCCCGGAACGGTGCTCGGTTGAGCGCGGGCGGCAAGGGAGGGGGCGGACCGCGTCCGCGTACTCCCGGCAATCAGCCTGCGGCTTCAGGCAGAACGGCTGCCGGTGGCAGACCCGGCGGAGCGGGTAGGAATCAGCCCGGCGGCAAACCCTCTGCGCCAGCTTCTGCGCGTGAGGTTGCCCTCGATATTCTCGTCCGCGTAGAGCAGCAGGGCGCCTACAGCAACCTGCTGCTGGGAAGCAGCCTTCAGAAAGCGAGCCTTAGCCGGGAGGATACGGGACTTGCTACAGAGCTGGTCTACGGAACCCTCTCACGGATGATTACCCTGGATTATGTCCTTGGCAGCTTTGTCAGTAAAGGGATTAACAAGCTGGAGCCTTGGGTGCGGAGTCTGCTGCGTCTAAGCCTGTACCAGATCATGTATCTGGACCGGGTGCCTTCGCATGCAGCCGTTAACGAAGCTGTGAATATCTCCAAGAGACGCGGCCATCAAGGCATCTCGGGTATGGTTAACGGTGTGCTGCGCAGTGTGCTGCGCGCCGGAGATCTGCCGGTATTGCCAGAGGGGCTGAGCCGTGAAGAGCGGATCTCCATCGAGCACTCCCATCCCCTATGGATGGTGCAGCGCTGGTCAGCGGAGTATGGCCCGGATACGGCGGAAGCCATGTGTGCGGCGAATAATGAGCCGCCCGCAGTCAGTGTCCGTGTCAATACAACGATGATTAGCCGGGAAGTCATGCTGGCTGAGCTGCTGGAAGCCGGTCTGGATGCCGCCGAATCGAAGGTGAGCCCTGCCGGGCTGGTCATCAGGGGCGGCGGCAATCTGGCGCTGACCTCCTGGTACCGGGACGGCTATCTGTCCGTTCAGGATGAGAGCTCCATGCTGGTAGCCGAAGTTGTCGCTCCTGAAGCCGGGATGAAGGTGCTGGACTGCTGCGCTGCTCCCGGCGGCAAAAGCGCCCATATGGGCGAGCTGATGAGGGACGAAGGCTCCATACTGGCCAATGATCTGCATGATCATAAGGCCAAGCTGATTGCCGAGCAGGCCGCCCGCTTGGGCCTGGAGTGCATCACCACCGCAAGTGGAGATGCCCTGGAGCTGGGTGATACCCTCCAGCCGGAATCCTATGACCGGATTCTGCTGGACGCTCCTTGCTCGGGACTTGGGGTCATACGCCGCAAGCCCGATTTGAAATGGCGCAAGCAGCCGGAGGATATCGCAAGCGTGGCTGCGCTGCAGCTTGAGCTGCTGCAATCGGTCTCGGGGCTGCTCAAGCCGGGAGGCGTACTGGTCTATAGCACCTGTACTACCGAGCAGGCGGAGAACAGCCGGGTTGTCGCCGACTTCCTGGAGCACAACCCCGGCTTTGTCCCGGTCAGCTTCAAGTCAGCAGTCTGGGACCGGCTGGAAGGAACTGCACTTGCTGCAGGTGATGGCATACAACTGCTTCCCCATCATTATGGCAGCGACGGCTTCTATATTGCCCGGCTGGAACGACTCTTGTAATATAGCGATTGTGCTCCTGAATTACAGCTACCCGCCCGCAGATTCCTCCGCGCGGCGGGCTTTCTTTTACCGGCTCAGAGTTTTGTGTTAAAATAGGAAGAATGAGAAATAACACGCATATAATTTATGAAAGCACAGGTGCAAAAATACAATGAAACCTTTAATATATGATTTTTCGTTAGAAGAGTTGCAGCAATGGGCCAAGGACAACGGGGAGCCTGCTTTTCGCGGCGGGCAGATCTTTGATTGGCTGTATGTGAAGCGGATCAATGACTTCGAATCCATGAGCAACCTGTCCAAGGCACTCAGAGCCAAGCTCGTAGACCAGTTCAGTATTTCGGCGCTTACCGAGATTACGAAGCTGGAGTCCAAGGACGGCACAGTGAAATTCCTGTTCGGTCTGCATGATGATCATGCGATTGAGACAGTTATTATGAAGCATAATTACGGCAACAGTGTATGTGTGACGACTCAGGTAGGCTGCCGGATCGGATGTACCTTCTGTGCATCTACCCTAGGTGGTCTCAAGCGGGATCTGACTGCAGGGGAGATTGTTGCCCAGGTTGTCCGTTCCCAGCAGATTCTTGATGCGCGCGGCGAACGTGTCAGCAGCATTGTCATTATGGGGACAGGCGAGCCCTTCGAGAATTATGATGCAACCATGAGATTCCTCCGTCTGATGATCCACGAGAAGGGCCTGAATATTGGCCAGCGCCACATCACCGTGTCCACCAGCGGAATTGTGCCGAACATCTATAAATTCGCTGATGAAGATACACAGATTAATCTGGCGATCTCGATTCACGCTCCTAACGATACGCTCCGTTCCAAGCTGATGCCGGTGAACCGCCGTTATCCGTTCGACGATGTAATCGAGTCCCTGCGCTACTATCAGGCCAAGACAGGCCGCCGGATCAGCTTCGAGTACGCCTTGATCGGCGGCGTGAACGATCAGCCGGAGCATGCAGAAGAGCTGGCCGGGGTGCTGAAGACGATGCTGTGCCATGTGAATCTGATTCCGGTCAATCATGTGCCTGAGCGCAAGTATGTCCGGACTTCCCGCAATGATATCTTTGAATTTCAGCGTATACTGGCCGATCATGGCGTGAATGTTACCATTCGCCGTGAGCAAGGCCATGATATTGCGGCCGCATGCGGACAGCTGCGTGCCAAACATATGGAGTTGGGGTGAGGATATTTGATCAGAACAGTTCAAGCCAGCGACATTGGCCGGGTACGTACCGTCAATGAGGATTCAGTCTGGATCGGCGCCACGCGCCACGGTTATACCCTCGGCATTATTGCCGACGGAATGGGGGGACATCTGGCTGGCGATACCGCGAGCAGGCTGGCACTCGAGACGGTCAGGGGTATTCTGGACCAGCTGGAACCTGATCTGCCTGAGGCAGAGCTGAAGGAGGCGCTGACTGCCGCCATTATGGAAGCCAATAACACGGTTCACAGTGAGGCTCAGAGCGATGAGAAGCTCCACAATATGGGGACTACCATCGTTGCTGCGCTGCTGAAAGGGGCGGCAGGCTATATCGGCCATATCGGGGACAGCAGGGCTTATCTGATTCAGAACGGTGAAGCCAGGCAGCTAACCGAGGATCATACGCTGGTGAATGAGCTGTTCAGGAACGGCCAGATCAGCCTGGAGGAGCTGGATAATCATCCGCGCCGCAATGTGCTCACCAGGGCACTGGGCACGGATACAGTGGTGTCTGCGGATCTGGCTTATGTTACGCTTGCAATCGGTGAGCTCTTGCTGCTGTGCAGCGACGGACTCAGTAATTATGTCAGCCAGGAGCATCTGGGCAAGGTAGCCGGAATTAACGAAATATCTCTGGAAGAAAGAGCAGAGCGATTACTTCAACTGGCATTGCTTGCTGGGGGCAGCGATAATATAAGCGTTGCTATGCTGGAACACCAAGGAGAGGCCGCAGTGCCCGAGACAAAGGAGTGGGAAAGATGATCGGTCACGAATTGGGCGGCCGTTACCAAGTCATCGAACGGATTGGCGGAGGAGGCATGGCGCTTGTCTATAGAGCCCATGATATACTGCTTAACCGGAATGTTGCTATCAAAGTACTGCGCAATCAGTTTGTGCATGATGAGGAATTCATCCGCCGGTTCCGGCGGGAGGCGCAATCTGCTGCATCGTTGTCTCATCCAAACGTAGTCAGCATATACGATGTCGGCCAGGAAGATGAAGTCCATTATATTGTTATGGAGTATATTGAAGGCAAGAACCTGAATGAAATTATCAAAGAGCGGGCACCGATGCAGGTGGATGAATCCGTGCGGATTGCCTCGCAGATCTGTGATGCGCTGGATCATGCGCATATGAACCAGATTATTCACCGCGATATTAAACCGCATAATATTCTGATGGGACGTAACGGGCGGGTTAAGGTTACCGACTTCGGAATCGCCCGGGCGGTTACGTCAACTACCATTACCCAGACGGGTTCTGTGGTGGGCTCCGTGCATTATTTCTCGCCGGAGCATGCCAAAGGCGTAACAACAGGCGAGAAATCCGACCTCTACTCTCTTGGCATCGTGCTCTATCAGATGCTTACAGGCGTGCTTCCTTTCTTGGGGGAAAGCCCGATCAGTGTGGCGCTGAAGCATCTGCAGGAGGAATTCGAGGAGCCGCGACTGCTGAATCCGCTGATTCCGCAAAGCGTGGAGAATGTAATCCTGAAGTCGATGCGCAAGAACCCGGAGGAGCGTTATCAGTCCGCCAAGCAAATGCTGCAGGATCTGGAGACCTGTCTGCTGCCGGAACGGCGCAGTGAAGCCAAAACGTTATTCCAGGATGATGATGATGAAGACAGAACACGCATCATTCCGGCGATCAAGCCACTGCAGCGCGGGCTAACCAGCCGTGGCGGCGAGGAGCGGACCCGCAGTATGGAGGAAGCTCCGCCGCCTGCTTCTTCGAAGCGTAAAGGCCGCGCCGCGCTGTGGATTAGCCTTACACTGGTCGTGCTGATTGCCATGACCGGAATTGTGTGGTATGTCAATTCCAAGTTGTCGGTCGATGAAGTCTCGGTGCCCGCGGTGACAGGCAAGACCTTCGAGGAAGCCAAGGCACAGCTTGAAGCTGTGGGGCTGTTTGCCGAGGAGCCGGCGCTGATTGCGTATAATCCTAACTTCGAAGAGAATATTGTCTGGAAGCAGAGCAAGACCAATACGATGGTCAAAGAAGGAACTCATATTATCCTAACGGTTAGCACCGCCAAGGTATTGCCTAAACTTAAGGATGTTTCTAACCTGAGTTATGATGATGCCGTCAAGGAGCTGATTGCCCTTGGTATTGCCCAGGATAGAATTACAACACCGGATGAACGCTATAGTGAGGAGTTTGCCAAAGGCAAGGTTATTAGCTCCGAGCCTGCCGCAGGAACCGATTACGATCCTGATACGGTAACCGTCAAGCTGATCGTAAGCAAAGGCAAAGAGAGCACCCAGATGCCGGATCTCCTCGGGAAGACAGAGAAGGAAGCCAAGGCTGCGCTGGAGAGTGTAGGTCTAGTGCTGGATGCGGTTAAGGAAGAGCCGAGCTTCATTTACGAGAAGGGTAAGGTTACGAAGCAATGGGCTTACGAGGCAGGGGATCTGGTCCCTCCAGGCGAGAAGATTACGATCTACATCAGCACAGGGTATCCTCCGGAAGCTCTGGAATTCACGTTTAATGTTCCGGTAGCACCTGCTGCGGACGGCAAGAAAAGCAAGATCCGTATTGTGTTTGCAGATGCGCGCAATGGAGGCGAGAACCAGGAGTGGGGCACCCGCACGATTGGTAAAAGCCAGACCTTGTCTGTGAATATGCTGCTTGCCCCTAACAAAGACGGTATGGTATCCGTATACCGGGACGGGGAGTTCCTGGAGACCTTCCCTATAACTTATGTGGATGTCAAGAATAACACTGTGCAGCAGCCTGAACCTCCTCCAGTGGAGACACAGACGCCTACACCGACGGTTGCTCCTACCGAGGCTGTCCAGCCTACTGAGACGCCGGTTCCCGACCCGACAGCAGAGCCTGAGATTCTTCCGCCGGACACCGGGGAAGGTGAAGGGACAGGCGGGACCAACCAGACGGGTTATGTTCCGGGTAACGGACAGAATAACAGTGTGCTGGCTTCTGCCCGCAGCAAGGGCAATATCAATAGCAACAGTAATGGTAATGGTAAGGGCCTTAACAACAAGCACGGCAAGGATAAAGGCCATAAATAATATAACAGAGATAAGCTTCAGCGGAGTTGCCAGGGAATATCGGCACTGCTGAGGCAGCGAAATGACCCGGGGGTTCCACACTTGGGTCATTTGCGCAATATCAGGAGAGGAAGGCTCAGCATGTATGCCTGAAGGAATCATAATTAAAGCACTTAGCGGATACTACTATGTAAAGCCACTCAAGAATGAACAGATCGTGACAGAAGCCCAGGCGGTGCAGTGCCGTGGACGCGGGATTCTGAAGAAAAAAGGAATTGCGCCTCTGGTCGGTGACCGGGTAAACTATGTGTTGACCGAGAACGGAGAGGGCATGGTGGACGAGCTGCTTCCCCGTGAATCAGAGCTGATCCGCCCCCAGGTGGCCAACGTTAAGCTGGCGGTGCTGCTGTTCTCCGTGCGGGAACCGGATATGAATCTTAATCTGCTGGACAAGTTCCTGGTGCATATCGAGCATTCCGGCCTGGAGACGCTGATTGTGCTCACGAAGCAGGATTTGGCTGATGATGAAGGTCAGGCTACGGAAGCTGTCAAAGCTCTGTATGAGCAGGTTGGCTATGAAGTGATGGTAACAAGCTCACTGAACGGATCAGGTGCTGATAAACTGCAGCAGCGCCTAGCCGGAATCATCAGCGTCTTCTCAGGACAGTCGGGCGTAGGGAAGTCCACTCTGCTCAACCGACTTGTACCGGGCCTTGCGCTGGAGACAGGGGAGATTAGCCTCCGTCTCGGGCGCGGACGCCACACCACGCGCCATGTTGAGTTGATGGATATAGGTAACGGCGGATTTGTGGCCGACACACCGGGCTTCAGTCAGCTGGATTTCCTGGAGCTTGGAGTGGATGAGCTGTCCGTGTGCTTCCGGGAGTTCGCCTCCTATGCAGAGAACTGCAAATTCCGCGGCTGCAGCCATCTGCACGAACCGGGCTGCAAGGTGATAGAGGCCTTGCAGTCCGGGGATATTGCGGATAGCCGTTACGAGCATTACAAGCTGTTCTTTAATGAAATGAAAGATAAAAAGCGGAGGTACTAAACTCATGGTAAAAATTGCTCCTTCCATATTGTCAGCAGATTTCGCAGCGCTTGGCGCAGAGGTGGCCGAAGCGGAAGCCAGCGGTGCGGACTGGATTCATGTAGATGTGATGGACGGACATTTTGTGCCGAATATTACGCTGGGTCCCGCGATTGTTTCAGCGGTGAGATCCAACACTTCACTGCCCCTCGATGTACATTTAATGATTGAGAACCCGGAACGCTATATTGCTGATTTTGCAGCTGCGGGCGCTTCTATAATTACGGTTCACGCCGAAGCCTGTGTGCATCTGCACCGTGTAATTCATCAGATCAAGGAGCTCGGCCTGATGGCGGGGGTAGCCATTAATCCGGCTACACCGGCAGCAGCTGTACGGGAGGTTCTGGAGGATGTGGATATGGTGCTTGTTATGACTGTCAATCCGGGCTTCGGCGGGCAGGCGTTCATTCCGCGTACGCTGCATAAGATTACACAGCTCCGGGAGTGGGCTAAGGAGATCAATCACAAAGGCCTGCATATCGAGGTGGACGGCGGAGTAGCCGAAGCTACAGCGCCGCTGGTGGCTGCAGCAGGGGCAGATATACTTGTGGCGGGCAATGCGGTCTTCGGCCGCAGTGACCGCGCAGGGGCGATCAAGGCCATCCGTGAGGCAGCGGACAGTGCAGTCCGGCAATAGGTGATGATGCCCATTTACTAATGCACGAATAGACCCTCAATCTGCTGCATTCGCAGACGGAAGGTATAGGCCAAGTTGTCGGCGCATAAATATGGTTACATGAGCAGAAATCTCATGTAGCCTTTTTTGCGGAGGTCTGCAATCGATGGTACATTCTTCATCAAGACAGGATAGTCTCCTTCTGCACGGCATGAATTGATGGGAGGGTTAATCATGAAATTTTACACGTTCAAGCTGCCGAGATTCTTGGGAGGTTTTGTTAAAGCGATTTTGAACACGTTTCAGAAGAGTTAAGGCCGAAGCAGACATGTAAATATGAAAAAAAGCACCTTACGTATGTAAAGGGTGCTTTTTGCTACAAATATAATATCTCTTCTATTCTCGCTGAAACGGATACCGTCTATGAAAGAACGGCATGTCCGTTTCTACTTGGTATGAGATATCGCTAGGCCCGGGAATGATCGGAAACTAGACGCGTTCAACTTTACCGGATTTCAAAGCACGGGTGCTGACGTACACGCGTTTCGGTTTGCCGTTCACCAAGATACGAACCTTCTGAACGTTAACTCCCCAAGAGCGACGGTTGCGGTTGTTAGCGTGAGACACGTGGTTACCGCTGCCCGGTTTCTTGCCTGTTACTGTACATGTGCGGGACATAGATTACACCTCCTTGTTACTTACACCTGCGTAAAACAATACTTGAATATCATATCACAGCAAAAATTGCTTCGTCAACCGATTCAAAAACATTTATTTCTGCAGACTCTTATAGTACAATATAAATTAGTGCATTATGTCCAGTTGATCATCGAATTGATTAGGCATGAAGGTAGGAAGGGGAATTCTCATTGAGTAAGCGTTCTATAAACGGGACAGATTTTACCGCAATGGTACTAGCCGGTGCGGAAATGCTGCAGCAGCATGCCGAACATGTCAATTCATTGAATGTGTTTCCGGTGCCGGATGGCGATACGGGAACAAACATGAACCTGACAATGACCGCAGGCGCGAACGAATTGAAGAGAAACAATACAGCCTCCGTCGGTCAATGTGCGGGCGTGCTGTCGAAGGGACTGCTGATGGGCGCGCGGGGGAACTCCGGCGTTATTTTGTCACAGCTGTTCAGAGGTCTTGGACGTTATGCGGCCCAATATGATGAACTCAATACACAGCAGTTCGCTGCTGCCCTGCAGACCGGGGTAGATACTGCCTATAAGGCAGTGGTGAAGCCGGTTGAAGGCACCATTCTTACGGTTGCCAAGGAAGCTGCAAGGCATGCAGTGTATTATGCACGGCGCACAACGGATATTACCGAGCTGATGACCGAAGTCCTGGCCAAAGCCAAGGAAGCCTTGGCGCATACGCCTGAGCTTCTGCCTGTGCTGAAGCAGGTGGGCGTAGTGGATTCGGGGGGGCAGGGTCTGGTCTATATCTATGAAGGCTTCCACCAGCATCTGACTAGCGGATCAGCCGCTTCGCCGGTACAGACTTCTGTGCAAGGACAAGCCACGGCTCCGGTATCCGTACCGGCACCCGTGTTGACCAAACCTGAGAATGCCTTGTCCTCCGTACAGTCTTCCGCGCAATCACAGCTCCATACGGAAGACATTGAATTTTTATATGATATGGAATTTTTCATTAACCGTCAGCTTGGCGCAGCCGTAAAAGCGGATTTTGATGAGGAAGCTTTTCGGAAAGCGTTATCAGTCAACGGGGATTCAATTATCGTCATCTCGGATGATGAGACGATCAAGGTGCATGTACATTCCAAGACACCCGGAGAGGTGCTGAACCTGGCGCTCGTCCACGGGGAGATCACCCAGATTCACATCCTTAACATGCGCGAGCAGCACCGCGACCTGTTGACGGCCGGTATGGACATCGCGCCAATGCCTGATGTCTTCGCCGATATCCCGGAAGAGAAGGCCAGCGTGCAGGCGCCGGCGGTTCCTCCTGCGGATGATCTGGCGCCGTACGGCTTCATTGCGGTCTCCTCGGGAGACGGAATCTCGGATATCTTCCGCAGCCTGGGCGTCGATGCAATCCTGGCCGGCGGCCAGACGATGAATCCCAGCACAGAGGATTTCGTGAATGCGATCTCTTCGATTTCCGCGAAGCATATCTACATTCTGCCGAATAACTCCAACATTGTCCTGGCTGCCCAGCAGGCCAAGGAGCTGCTCGAGGGCGAACGTGAGATTACAGTGATTCCGAGCAAGAGTATTCCACAGGGAATCTCGGCAGCCTTTGCCTTCCAGGAAGAGGATGCGGTCGATACCAACACCAGCAATATGCTGGAGGCTATCGCCCAGGTCAAGTCCGGACAGATTACCAATGCTGTACGGGATACTGTGATTGAGGATCTGGAGATCAAATCCGGGCAGTATATCGGCATTGAGAGCTCCAAGATTGTCGCTGCTGCTGATGATTTGCTCACTGTCAGCAAGCAGCTGCTGTCCAGCATGCTGGTGAATGGTGACGAGATCGTTACTGTGCTGACCGGCGCAGACACCGGGGCGGACATTACGGATGCTCTTGGAAGCTGGCTGGAAGAGACGTACCCGCAGGTTGAGGTTGAGATTCATGAAGGCGGCCAGCCGCTGTACTATTATCTTTTCTCAGTGGAGCCATAGACCTCTTAGGGCTTAAGCATTAAGCAGGCATAGTGGATCAGCTATATCACAGTATGGGGAGGAACATTATGAATCGTACCGTAATCGTTACCGACAGCACTTCCGATATCCCGCCTGCGTTGGCGGCGCAATACGGCATTGAAGTCGTTCCGCTGACGCTGATGTTCGGCGAAGAGGCATTCCGGGATAACGTGGATATGACTCCGGAACAGTTCTACGAGCGTCTTCCCCGCTCGCAACAATTGCCGACCACTTCGCAGCCGTCTCCTGTAGAATATATGAATGTGTACCATCGTATATTGGAGCAGCATCCGGGCAGCTCAATCCTGTCCTTCCATATCTCCTCAGGCTTAAGCGGCACCTATCAGTCTGCTGTCATGGCCAAGTCCATGCTGGAAGAGGAAGGCGAAGCTATCACCGTTGTAGATAGCCTCTCCGCCTCCTACGGCTTCGGGTTCATGGTTGTGGAAGCCGCCAGGCTGGCGGAGCAGGGGCATGCTCCTGCGGAGATTCTGGCGCAGGTGGAGAGTCTGCGCCAATCCCGCAAGCTGTATTTTCTCGTGGATACACTGGAATATCTGCAAAAGGGCGGAAGAATCGGCAAGGCATCGGCCATCTTGGGCACGCTGCTCAATATCAAGCCGATCCTGTCCATTGATGCAGAAGGCATTATCTATGCGGTAGAAAAGGTCAGAGGGCGCAAGAAGGCAGTCGCCCGCATGATCGAGCTGTTCAAGGCAGATCTGCCGGGTGTGAATACAATACATGTGGCCGTGGGTCATACGGCTGAACCGGCTTCCGGCGAAGAATTCCTGCGGGAATTAGCCGGACATTTCACCTTGAAAGAGAAGGTTCTGACCAATGTCGGCCCGGTTGTGGGCAGCCATGTCGGGAACGGGACCTTAGCCGTATTCATCTGGCCCGCCTAAGTATAGGGGATGAACATGGTGCTTACTTTGGATTCAATTGAAGTGAAACAAATAACTGGCGTGAGCGCTCAAAAGCAAAGTGAGCTTCACGCCTTTGGCGTTTTTACTGTGAAGGATTTGCTGGAGTATTACCCTTTCCGGTATGAGGATTTCCGCCCGAAATCTCTCAGTGAGGTCAAGCATGGCGATAAGGCGACCGTGGTAGCCAAGGTCATCGGTATTCCGGTGCTCCAGCGCTTCGGGGGCAAATCCCGTATGAGCTGCAAGATGGTGGCGGAGCCGTGGATGTTCACCGCTACGTGGTTCAACCAGCATTATGCGCGTGAACAATTGACTGTCGGCCGTGAAGTGGTGCTGACGGGGAAGTGGGACCAGAAGCGCAATCAGATTACGGTGACCAACTATGAGTTCCCGGACCGCGGGGAAGGCAAGACAGGAACGCTGCAACCGGTATACTCAATCGGGGGCAAGATTACGCAGTCCTGGATTCGCCGAATTATCGGCCAGGCTCTGCAGCAGTATGGGGACCTGATTCCGGAGATTCTGCCGCAGAGCATTATGCGCAAATATGATTTCATGTCACGCAAGCGGGCCATTGCCACGATCCATCAGCCCGAGGATACGCGTGAGGGCCAGCAGGGAAGACGCCGGATGGTATATGAGGAGCTGTTCCTGTTCCAGCTGAAGGTACAAGCCTTCCGCGTGCTGAACCGTGGCCGGATGGATGGTGTGGTTCATACCGTGGACAATGCAACAGTGAGGCAATTCGTGCGGAGCCTGCCGTTTGAGCTGACCGATGCCCAGAAGCATGTGGAGCTGGAGATTCTGCAGGATATGCGTTCAGGATATTGCATGAACCGGCTGCTTCAAGGCGATGTGGGCTCCGGCAAAACCGTACTCGCGGCGATTGCGCTCTACGCGACTGTGAAATCCGGATTTCAGGGTGCGCTGATGGTGCCGACTGAAATCCTGGCAGAGCAGCATATGCGTTCGCTCACGAGGATGTTCGAGCCCTTCGGCATTACCGTGGGCCTGCTGACCGGGAGCGTAACCGGCCGGAAACGGAAGGATCTGCTCGCCTCCCTGCAGATGGGAGTGCTGGATGTGATTGTCGGAACCCATGCGCTGATCCAGGAGGATGTCTTCTTCCGCAGCCTGGGGCTTGTGGTTACGGATGAGCAGCACCGCTTCGGGGTGAACCAGCGCAGTGTCCTGCGGCGCAAAGGGTACAACCCGGATGTGCTGACCATGACAGCTACCCCGATCCCACGGACGCTGGCGATCACTGTCTTCGGCGATATGGATGTGTCTACGCTGTCCGAACGGCCAAAGGGGCGTGTGCCGATCACCACCTATTGGGTGAAGCCGGATCTGATGGAGCGGGTGATGAACCTGATCAGCCGTGAGATTGAGCAGGGTCGGCAAGCCTACCTGATCTGTCCGCTGATTGAAGAGTCGGAGAAGCTGGATGTGCAGAATGCGATTGATCTGCATGTGCAGATGTCACAGGCTTTTCCGAATTATAAGGTGGGCTTGCTTCACGGGAGAATGACGCCGTCCGAGAAGGACGAGGTGATGCGGAGCTTCTACAGCAATGAATTACAGCTCCTGGTGTCTACAACGGTCGTAGAGGTCGGTGTCGATGTCCCGAATGCCACGCTGATGATCATCATGGACGCTGACCGCTTCGGGCTGTCTCAGCTGCATCAGCTGCGCGGCCGGGTCGGCAGAGGGGAGCATGCTTCCTACTGTGTGCTGATGGCTGATCCGAAGTCGGAGATCGGGCGCGAGCGGATGACTGCGATGACAGATACCGATGACGGGTTCGAGGTATCACGGCGGGATCTGGAGCTGCGGGGACCGGGGGATTTCTTCGGGACAAAGCAGAGCGGCCTGCCGGAATTCCGGCTGGCGGATATGACGGCTGACTTCGAGACGCTGGAGCTGGCGCGCGATGATGCCGCTGAGCTGCTACGGGAGGCTTCATTCTGGACCTCGGCGGATGTTGCGCCGCTGCGCGGGTATTTGCAGCAGGAACAAATTTTCCAGGGGGATTTAATTGACTGAACAGGCACATCTGGGCACCTGCCCTCATATACTGTGAATGATTGGATATGACAGGAGGTGCTGCGCTTGGGTTATCAGCAATATGGAATCAGTCCCCAGCTGGTGGATCGCATCAAGCTGAAGATGAAGAATCCGGCGGTCAAGGAACGCGTCAAGAATATGATCACCGGTATCTCCAAACAGGAGCTCCAGGATACAGCAGTCGTGCGCAAGCTAGTGCGTAATGCGTCATCTGTGATGCATGAGAAGCTGACGTCTGCACAGGAAGAACAAATTGTGAAGTTCGTCATTGCCCAAAAGATCGACCCCGGCAATACGTTTCACTTAATCCGCTTATGGGGGATGTTCCGCTGACAAATAGCAGAATTCAATATCCTCCGATAGGCTTGCAATCCAAAAAGCGTTCCCGTAAGTAACACACGGGAACGCTTTTTGGATTAGTTACTTGAGTTCACAATAGGACGAATTGCTGGTCAGCCCGGCGGTTTATTGCGGAAAAGCGCTGAGATCCGGTTGTTCCGCGCGGCATTGATCACAATCTTGCTATCCTGATCACAGTCATGCACGATAGAGGCTAGCTGTTCTTCCTCCAGCCTGCTGGCCAGGCAGAAGACCGTACCAGGCTCGCCCTCCGGTCCTGTGGATCTTACGAGCTTCACCTCGCGGTCCAGCGACTGCTGGAGCTTGCGGCGGATCTCCTCGCATTTGCTGCTGGTAATAAAGACTGCCTGCGTGAGCGAGAGGTCCCTTAAGGAGAACCGCAGCGCTTCAAAGGCAAGCAGATACGCAATGATACTGTACATCGCCTGATCCCAGCCGAATAATGATCCGCCGTAGAGCAGGATGAGCATATTGAACAGCATGATCGGCATCTCAGCCGATTTGGGCGGCCCTCCATTCAGCAGCCGGACGCTCTGCTTCTCGCTTCCTGCGGTCAGCCCTCCGAAGCGTACAGAGATGCCCAGGCCGAACCCGAGACATAGCCCCCCGGCAATAGCCGCGGGCAGTGGCTCGCTGATTGCTGCCGGGAAATGGTGCAAGGCCAGAGACCCTGCCGTCAGACAGATCAGGCCAAGCATAGTATATAAGGCAAAGCGGAGATTGATCTGCCTGCGTGACATCAGAATAAAGGGAAGGTTGAACAGGAACAGGAATAATCCAAGCCGCATTTCTGTCACATGGGACAGCAGGGCGGATAATCCGGCAATGCCGCCCGGAAGCAGCTTATGCGGCATCAGGAACAGCTCAAGACCAACGGCTGCAAGTAATCCTCCGCCTACAATGGACAGCAGACGCAAGGTCTTGGAATAACGTAAGGGTGCAGCATTTCTATATCTGACTTTCATAAGATTTCCTCCTTTCAGCAGGAAACCGGAATTTGTGTTGCGAATCACGGCGCTTGCAGCTTCATTCAGCGTACAGCCGTACTCCTGTGAAATGTGAATTATATTTCAGCGGAATCAGCAGCAGCACCGGAAGGAACACAGCCTTCAGCAGATCCGGCAGCGTCAGACGCGTCCAATCTCTCCTCATGAGAACACCCTCTTTTTTGTACATTGTAGTTAAAGCATATCATAGGATCTAAGCAGGGCCAAATATAATACGCTATTATTTCAAGGCGTGCGTCTGCGGAATAACGAAACCGGAGCTGCTACGCTGCGTATTCTCTAGTAAATTGAACTTTTTGTGAAAAAATTATCGGAAGGAGCGGTTAATTTGCATAATGCAGGCATATTTAACGGTTTGTACCCGGCAGTTGCCAGCAGCCAGAGCGGATTTTTCACGGAGGGGCCATTCTTGTTAAAGCTCATTCTGGTGCTGATCGCGGGCTTTGTTGCTTACATGATTTGGAGAGGGATCAAGACCTGGATGACGAACCAGACCAGCCCTCTGCAATCAAGGGTAGTTACGGCTGTTGCCAAACGGACAGAGGTGTGGGGCGGAAGAGGGCATATGGGGACGCATACGAGTTATTATGTGACCTTTGAATTCCATAATGGCAGCCGCAGAGAGCTTGAAGTGAAGCCGAGGGCGTATGCCATGATTGTAGAGGGGGACCGGGGGGAGCTGTCGTATCAGGGCAGCCGGTTCAAAGGATTCGTGCGGGCAGGGATGCAGAGGGATAGCGGCGGCAGCCGATGATTCTTCAAGCAAACGGAGCCGCCTCCGCTGCAATTTTACATGAATGTACATAGGTTATCAGAATTCTCAGGCTATTTTTGGGTAAAACTCCATATATGGATATGTTGCACAGAATAGATCACTAAGGAGCTGATGGCTTGAATTCGGATGCTGCCAAAAGAAAGAGCCAGGAGAGCACGGCCTACCACACGCTGGATTCCGAGGAAGTGCTGAAGCTGCTGGAGAGCCGGAAAGAAGGGCTCAGTACAGAGCAAGCGGTACAGCGGCTGGAGCGTTACGGCAAAAATGTGCTGCAGGAAGCCAAGCCCAAAACGCTGTTGGCCAAATTTATCGAGCAGTTCAAGAATGTGATGATCTTCATTTTGCTGGCTGCTGCGGTACTGTCAGGAATTCTCGGGGAGTGGGCGGATACGGTCATCATTCTGCTGGTCGTCATTCTGAACGCTGTGCTGGGTGTGATCCAGGAGAACAAGGCGGAGCAGGCGCTGGAGGCGCTCAAAAGCATGTCTTCCCCAGAAGCCAGAGTCCGGCGGGGCGGACAGGTCACCGAGATCAAAAGCGAGGAGCTGGTGCCGGGCGATCTGGTGCTGCTGGAAGCCGGCAATGTGGTGCCTGCGGATGTCCGGCTGCTGGAAGCGGCTTCGCTGAAGACCGAGGAGGCTGCACTGACCGGTGAATCCCTGCCTTCGGAGAAGCAGGCGGGAGTGCTGGAGGGCTCAGACCTGGTAATCGGCGACCGGACAAATATGGCTTATATGAGCAGCAGCGTCACTTACGGGCGGGGTGTGGGAGTGGTCACGGCTACGGGCATGGACACAGAGGTGGGCCGGATCGCCGGATTTATCTCGGAGGCCGAGAATGAAATCACCCCGCTGCAGAAAAAGCTGGATGAGCTCGGCAAGTATTTCACTTTCATTATTCTGGGTGTCTGTGTAGTGATCTTCATCGTTGGCTGGCTGGAAGGGCGTGAGCTGCTCGATATGCTGCTGACCTCTATCTCGCTTGCGGTAGCGGCCATTCCGGAAGGATTGCCCGCCATCGTGACGATCATTCTGGCCCTCGGGGTCCAGCGGATGGCGAAGCGCAAGGCGATTATCCGCAAGCTGCCTGCGGTGGAGACACTGGGCAGTACGGAGATCATTTGCTCGGACAAAACTGGGACCCTCACCCTGAACAAAATGACTGTCGAAAAGCTGTACGTGGGCGGGGAGACGGTGGAGGCGGACGCCGGGCTGAGTGAAATACCGGGCGGTGAACTGCTGCTGCAGGCGATGACTCTGTGCAACGATTCCAGCATTGATGACAGCGGGGGCGCAGCAGGTGAGTCTTCGCCGGAGAAGCCAGTCCAGGGCAGCGGGACGAGAAGCGGCAAA
Source organism: Paenibacillus rhizoplanae (assembly GCF_042684125.1). Taxonomy (NCBI): domain Bacteria; kingdom Bacillati; phylum Bacillota; class Bacilli; order Caryophanales; family Paenibacillaceae; genus Paenibacillus; species Paenibacillus rhizoplanae. The sequence goes on from NZ_JBHUKY010000021.1 coordinate 119,885, forward strand.
GCGATCCTTGGCGATCCCACAGAAACGGCGTTAGTAGACTATGCGCTTAGCATAGGGACACATAAGCGGGAGCTGGAGCAGCGTTATCCGCGTGTGGGTGAGCTGCCGTTCGATTCCGATCGCAAGCTGATGACTACAATCCATAAGCTGGATAACGGGCAGTTCCGGGTTCTGACCAAAGGAGCACCGGATGTGCTGGTCTCGAAATGCAGTCACATCTATGAGGACGGTGTAGCTGTACCTCTGACGGAGGAGCATACCCGCCGCATTACCGCGAGCAACAAGGAGCTGGCTGATGAAGCCCTGCGGGTATTGGCCTTTGCCTACCGGGATGAGGCTTCGCTGCCGGCGGCGCCTTCGCCTGAGGTGACAGAGCAGGCGCTGGTGTTCGTGGGGCTGACCGGAATGATCGATCCGCCGCGAGAGGAGGTCCGGGATGCTGTGGCGGTCTGCAGACGGGCGGGCATCCGGCCGGTGATGATCACCGGGGACCACCGGGACACGGCTGCTGCGATTGCCAAGCGGCTTGGGATCATCGAGGATGACCAGGCAGTGCTGACCGGCCGCGAGCTGGATGGAATCAGCGAGGAGGATTTTGCAACAAGGGTGGCTGATTATTCTGTGTACGCCCGGGTCTCACCGGAGCATAAGGTACGGATCGTCAAGGCCTGGAGGAATAAAGGCAAGATTGTCGCCATGACCGGAGACGGCGTAAATGACGCCCCAGCCCTGAAATCTGCCGATATCGGAGTGGGCATGGGGATTACCGGGACGGATGTTGCCAAGGGCGTATCCGATATGGTGCTGGCCGATGATAACTTCACAACCATTGTGGTGGCGGTGGAGGAAGGGCGGAAGGTATACAGCAACATCCGCAAATCCATCCAGTTCCTGCTGTCGGCGAATCTGGGGGAAGTGGTCACCCTGTTCATCGCCACGCTGATCGGCTGGCGGATTCTGGAACCCATTCATATTCTCTGGATCAATCTGGTGACGGATACCCTTCCGGCACTTGCCCTGGGGCTGGAAAAAGCGGACGGAGATGTAATGGCGAAGCAGCCGCGTAAGTCCAGCAGCAGTATTTTTGCAGATGGTGTGGGGATCTCAATTATCTACCAGGGCCTGCTGGAGGCCGGGCTGACGCTCATGGTCTATTACTGGGCACATACGCATTATGATGAAGGAATTGCGGTCACGATGGCATTCGCCACCCTGGGACTGCTGCAGCTTACCCATGCGTTCAACGTCAGATCGAATACGAAGTCTCTGTTCCAGATCGGCGTGTTCAGCAACCGCTATATGCTGGGCGCATCGGTGATCTCCGGCCTTCTGCTGGTGCTGGTGATCATCATTCCGGGACTGAATGAATGGTTCGGCGTGGAGCATCTAAACGGCTTGCAGTGGGGTATTGTCTGCGGCGCTGCGCTGTCCATCGTGGTCATTGTGGAGCTGGTCAAGCTGGTTCTCCGCCTGAGCGGGCGTATGAAGAGCTGGGAGTAACCTTTGGAATAACAATGATTTGCAGCAAAAAAATGCAAGGAAGCGGACCGGTCGCTAAGTGAGCGAGCCCGGGCTGTCTTCCTTGCATTTATTATTTCCCGGTCTAGAGCACACGCTGCATGTGCAGGATAACGTTGCTCCAGTATCCGCTGTCCAGCTCACTGATCTGCACGCCGGGGTCACCCCAGGTGTGAATGAAATTCCCGCCGCCGATGTAGATACCGACATGACCGGGAACCGCGTCGCTCTCGAAACGTCCGGGTACGGTGAAGAAGATCAGATCGCCGGGCTCCAGCGAGCTGCGTGATACCCGTCTGCCGATATTGTCCTGATCTTTGGCCAGCCGGGGCAGATCTACCCCGAATTTCTGAAAGACATGGCGTGTAAAGGACGAGCAGTCGAAGCGCTTGGTCTCTTCATAGGAACCGGCGCCGAAATCGTAAGGTACACCGAGAAATTTTTTGGCATAAGAGACCAGCTCGCCCGTGTCCACATTCGATACACTCTGAATCCGCAGCGGCTTCGCAGCTTCCACCTTGCCGGAGTTCTCTGTGCTCTCCCTGTCGGAAGGGGTGGCGATGTTAATCTCGCCGGTACCGGGATTCCAGCCGACCTCAGTCTGCAGCAGCTTAGACAAGGCGGTGGGCGTGATATAGATTTGACCCTCACGGCGGATGGGAACATCGGGAAGGGTGATATGCTGGCCCAATGAGAACACCTGGCTGGAATCCGGCCGCAGCATGTACATGACATCACTATAGCCTAGCTTAATATATCCGCCGCTTGCTGTATCGTCCTTCATTCTGTAGCCGATGGAGGCTGCTGCCGGCTTGAGCGGAATCCAGTACTTGCCTTCTTTGTCGGCATATGAATTCTTCTCATAGTAGCTGCCTGCAAACGTTCCGGACGGCGTCAGGGAGTTAACCTTGGGAGTGTTGTCCTTACTGGTATTGTAGCTACAGGCGGTTGTTCCGGCAATGGCGGTAACTAGGATGGCGGAGGATAGTATGATTTTGCTTGTACTCAGATTGATTATTGGCATTGGGCACGCTCCATCTTCAAACTTTAAGGTAAGTTTGTGCAGAGCCGCTTTTTTTATGTACTGCAGGCTTTAGCAAACAATGTCAAGAGAAACCGTAGATTGTTGAAGCGAGGACACACTCATTGTGCTTATTTTGTAAAATATGGACCTCACTTAAATGATTGACGGGAAATCAACCTACATATAATATATGTTTAATAGATTCGGGGAGCGGATGGGGGCAGGGTGCGGGCCTTCGCTTTAATGCTTTTAAAGATGAAAGCGATAATGCTGGACCGCTAGCCCAGGTTCTCGCGCTGAACCCGTACAAGAAGAGGGGTTATCTGATGAAGACGAAGAAGATTTGGATGGGGCTTAGTATGGCCTTGATGCTCGTAGCTGCCGGTTGCGGGAACAATAATGCCGCAGTGAAGAATGACGCGGGCACCGGGAATGCCCCGGCAGCAGCCACGGAAGCTCCAGCTTCAAATGCAGGCTCCGGCGATGCCAAGTCCTACAAGATTGCCATCTCGCAATATGTTGAGCATCCGTCACTGGACGCTACCCGTGAGGGATTCGTGGCTGCACTGAAGGATGCAGGGATTGTTGAAGGGGAGAATCTGAAGGTGGATCTTCAGAACGCTCAGGCGGATCAGGCCAACAACCTGTCCATTGCCCAGAAGATTGCCGGCGACAAGAACGATCTGGTGCTGGGGATTGCTACACCTTCGGCTCAGGCTGTCGTACAGAATGTGAAGGACACTCCGATTCTGTTCGCAGCGGTAACCGACCCTCTCGATGCCAAGATTGTCAGTGATCTGGAGCATCCCGGAGGTAATGTGTCAGGCGCATCGGATACCAATCCGGAGTCGATTACCCGCCTGATGAACTTCATTGCGACGCAGTTCCCCAAGGTGAAGAAGCTGGGCCTGGTCATTAATGAAGGGGAGCCCAATGCTATAGTTATGGCAGATATCGCCAAGGGTGAGCTGGACAAGCACGGGATTGAGCTGGTGAAGGCGGCGATTACCAATACTTCGGAAGTGAAGCAGGCAGCAGAATCGCTTGTAGGGCGTGCAGACGCGCTGTACATTACGCTCGATAACTCCGTTGTCAGCGGCGTAGACGCGATTATCCAGACTGCTAACGACAACAAGCTTCCGTTCTTCTCGGCAGACCGCGATACGGTGGAGAAGGGTGCTTTTGCTACGGTAGGCTTCAAATACTATGATCATGGCTATCAGGTCGGCCAAATGGCGGTAGAAGTGCTTAAGAACGGAAAAAGTCCCGGTGATATGAAAGTAACCATGCAGGAGAAGCTGGACCTGGTGCTTAACCTCAAGGCGGCGGCAGCACAGGGAATTGAAGTAACCGATGCCATGAAGGCTGAAGTGGCTGATCCGGGCAATAATATTATTCAATAATCTACAGAGTTCATAAACAGGGTGCGTCCTAGATGGGCGCCCTTTGCCGCTTGAGGGAGGAAGTCAGCAATGTATAATTCATTAATCGGGGCTCTGGAAATGGGCCTGCTCTACGCATTCATGGCACTTGGGGTCTATATTACCTTCCGTATTCTGGATTTTCCCGATCTGACGGTGGATGGAAGTTTCACCACAGGCGGCGCGATTGCCGCAGTGATGATCAACAGCGGTTATTCTCCGCTATTGGCGACCCTGTGTGCACTGCTCGGCGGAATGGCGGCAGGGATGTGTACCGGTCTGCTTCATACCAAAGGTAAAATCAACGGGCTGTTGTCCGGCATACTGATGATGATTGCCCTCTATTCGATCAATCTGCGGATTCTGGCGAAGCCGAATGTCTCCTTAATGGGAGAGGATACGTTATTCAGCTCCATTAATCCGCTGCTGGTCATGCCTTTTATCGTCGTGCTGGTCAAAATCCTGATGGACCTGTTCCTGCGCACCGATCTGGGACTGGCCCTGCGGGCCACCGGCGACAACTCGCGGATGATCCGCAGCTTCGGAGTGAACACGGATGCAACAACCATTCTGGGGATCAGCCTGTCGAACGGGCTGGTGGCGCTCTCGGGTGCATTGATCGCCCAGTATTCTACCTTCGCCGATGCCTCAATGGGGATCGGGATGATTGTCATCGGACTCGCGTCGGTAATTATCGGTGAGGCAATCTTCGGTGCGAAGAACGTCTTCCGGGCGACACTGGCTGTGCTGCTCGGTTCAATCGTGTACCGGATCGTTGTCGCTCTGGCACTCCGGGTATCTTGGCTCAAGGCTTCCGACCTCAAGCTGATTACCGCAATTATCGTCATTATTGCGCTCGTCTTCCCGTCGGTTCAGCGGTATGTGAAGCAGAAGAGCACGGCCCGCAGACGGACCGCAGAGCTCGCTGAGCTGGCTCAGCGCAGCAAGCAGAGAGGAGGGGCGGCCAATGCTGAAGCTTGATAATGTATGTAAGCTATTCAACCCCGGCTCGCCGGATGAGAAGGTCGCGTTGCTGGGAATTGATCTAGAACTGAACGCCGGGGATTTTGTAACGATTATCGGCAGTAACGGTGCCGGCAAATCTACGCTGATGAATATTATCTCAGGCGTGATGAAGCCCGATCTGGGGGAAGCACGTATTGAGGGCAGCTCGATCAGCCATCTGGCGGAATACCAGCGCGCACGCTGGATCGGCCGGGTCTTCCAGGACCCGATGGCCGGGACTGCGCCGCATATGACGATTGAGGAGAATCTGGCCATGGCCTACAAGCGGGGCAAGCCCCGCGGGCTGTCCCTGGGTGTCAATGCGCAGAGACGTACGCTGTTCCGCGAACAGCTCAGCCGCCTGGGCATCGGCCTCGAGGACCGGCTACGGGCGAAGGTGGGGCTGCTCTCAGGAGGCGAGCGGCAGGCGCTGAGCCTGCTGATGGCGACCTTCACCCAGCCGCAGATTCTGCTGCTGGATGAGCATACGGCTGCGCTGGACCCTTCGCGCGCGGAATTGATCACCACCCTTACGGAATCCATTGTCCGTGAGATGAAGCTGACTACACTGATGGTTACTCATAACATGGATCAGGCGATCCGCCTGGGCAACCGGCTCATCATGATGGATAAGGGTTCAATCATCCTTGATTTCGATGAGACGCGCAAGAAGGATCTGACGGTAGAGCGTCTGCTTGGCGAATTCGAAGCGATCAGCGGCCATAAGCTGGCTGACGACCGGATGATGCTGGGCTGATTCGGGATCATCATTCTTTAGCGTTAAGGCTTGATCTGCAGCCGGTTTGTCCGGCAGCGGGTCGAGCTTTTTTTCCATTTCAGGCACTATGGTCCGATTCATTTCCAGGTATGAGAGGTAAAGTTAAGGGAAAGAACTTGACTTGAACATCAAACACCAATGGAGGCGACTACACATATGAATGCGAAGAAACTGGAAGGCAAGGTAGCGATCGTTACAGGAGGCGGCTCGGGCATCGGCCGGGCATCTGTGCTGGAGTTCGCCAGAAGCGGGGCCAAGGTGGCACTTCTGGACCGGACGGTGGAGAATGCGGAGAAGGTGGCCGCTCAGATCCGGCAGGAGGGCGGGGAAGCTGCAGTGTTTGAATGCGATATCGCTGATCCGCCGCAGGTGGAGCATGCTGTGAAGCAGGTTGTCCAGAAGTGGGGACAGCTTGATGTGGTCTTCGCCAATGCCGGGATCAACGGGGCCATGACACCGATTGAGACGATGGACATCGAGTCCTGGGATCAGACGATTCAGATTAATCTGCGGGGCACCTTCGCCACCGTCAAATATGCGATTCCCCATCTTAAGGAGAAGGGCGGCAGCATTCTGATCAACAGCTCGATCAACGGCAACCGGGTATTCTCCAATGTCGGATTCTCCGCATATAGTACGACCAAGGCGGGCCAGGTGGCTTTTATGAAGATGGCTGCGCTTGAGCTGGCCCAGTATAAGATTCGTGTAAACGCTATCTGTCCGGGTGCGATTACCACGAATATCGATGATAATACCTATCCTTCGGATGATCTTAAGGAAGTGCAGATTGCAGTGGAATTCCCGGATGGCGGGCAGCCGCTGGAGAAGGGGCCGGGGCGTCCGGATCAGGTGGCCAAGCTGGCGCTGTTCCTCGCTTCTGAGGATTCGGATCACATCACGGGCACAGAAATCTACTGTGACGGAGCGGAATCGCTTCTGCACGGCTAATCCTTCTATAAGTCACTCATCGCTCATATGATGGGATATGTGAAGTGTTCTCTGAAGCGGACGATGTTCCTTGCCGGAGCCTCAGGCAGTACTGCCTGGAGTTCCCGGTTAGCGGGGATAGGCGTCCGTTTCTTTTTTTGCTCGGGCAGCAGAAAATTTCAGTAAAGATTGCAGCGCATTTCAGGTATACTGATTCTATGTGCCATGACGGGCGAGGAAGGAGGGAAATGAATTATGAATATGGACCTGCTGCATACGGAATCAATCATTAAGCTGCTGGTGGCCATGCTGTTCGGGCTGTTCATCGGCATTGACCGCCAATTGAAACAGAAACCGCTGGGAATCCGGACCAGTATGGTCATTAGCATCGCCAGTTGTCTGGTAACTCTGGTATCCATTCATGCGTATGACAAATTCGGCGGACCGGAGCATCCTAGCATGGACCCGATGCGTCTGGCGGCGCAGATCGTCAGCGGTATCGGTTTTTTGGGAGCGGGTGTTATTCTGCGCAGAGGCGGTGATGCCATCTCCGGGCTGACCTCGGCGGCGCTCATCTGGACGGCTTCCGGCATCGGGATTGCAGTCGGCGCGGGCTTTTTTGTAGAGGCGGGTTACGCGGTTATACTGCTTATGTTCGCGGTTAACGCCGTGCCTCTACTCATCAAAGCCATCGGTCCTGAAGTGCTGAACAAGCACGAGATCTCCATCAAAATCATTATGGAACCGAACTATATTCTGACGGATGTGATCCAGAAGATTGAGCAGCGGAATGTCATTACCGACCAGCGCAAAACGCGCAAAACCGGCCGCACCATCCGGCGGATGAAGATCAAGGATCTCGAGGATGGCAGGCAGATGATCGACATGGTCGTTTCTGCGCCAGACAAGGATTATGCTACGGAAGTCTATTATGATGTGAAAAAAATTGAGCATGTCATGAGTGTCGAAGTGGAGCAGCTGTAAAAATGGCATGTTGCCATTCCGGCAGATGTGGTACTCTATCTATGAGAGAGTCATTTTGATCATATGGAAGGAGATTAATGTAATGACACCGATTACAGCATTTGAAGGACACTATGAGGGCGAAGCTGCCATCTGGCTAAAGGCTGGCCGTTATGAAGCCGCTATTCTGCCGGGCATCGGCGGGAATCTGATCTGCTTCCGTGATACTGATAGTGGTTACCGTTTCTTGCATGAGCCGGGCGCGGAGGAGATGGAAGCGTTCAAGGCGAACCCGGGGATTCACGGCATTCCTGTGTTATTTCCACCGAACCGTTATGAGGATGGAGAGTTCCCGTGGAACGGACAGACCTACCATCTGCCCGTCAATGAAGCCAAGACCGGCAATCATCTGCACGGCTTCCTACATACAGCTGCATGGGAGGTAGAGGAATTCGGCACCGGCACAACTGATAGCTTCGTCACTGTAGCTATCAAGGTGGATGAGAACCATCCGTCCTATCAGTATCTGCCGTTCAAATACACGGTTAAGCTGCGCTACACGCTCGGTGAAGGCGGCCTGTCCCAGCAGCTGCTGGTCCACAATGATGGCGATGTGCTGATGCCATGCCTGCTGGCGTTCCATACTGCGATTAATGCACCGTTCGCACCCGGCAGCAGCGCGCAGGATTACCGCGTCAAGGTGACTATCGGTGAGCGCTGGGAGCTGAGCAGCGACCGGATGCTGCCAACAGGCAAATTCCAGGAGCTGACTGCTGATGAAGTGGCTCTGCGCGGCGAAGGAGTGTATCCGTTCTATGCTTCAATGGACAACCACTATACCGCAGCCGCCCAGAATGGACGGAACCGGATGGAGCTTACTGACAGTAAGGCAGGAGTTACACTGGTATATGATGTGGGCACCTCGTATAAGCAATGGATGATCTGGAACAACGGCGCGACCGAGGGCTTCTTCTGCCCAGAGCCGCAGATCAACCTGGTGAACGCCCCGAAGGTGGATCTGCCTGCTGATGACATCGGCTTGTTCGGGCTGGAGCCTGGGGAATATTGGGAGGAGAGCAGCCGGATATACGTGAAGTAGGGGGATGTCTTGAAGCGGTAAAACCCCCTCAGGGGTTATCCGTGGCTGCAAAGAAGGTTTGACTTCCGGCCGCTGTTAGGTTTGTATTTCCTGATTTAAACTGCTGTTCGCAGTAGAAATACAAACCTAAAGGCGAACGCTATCGCTCCTCCAGTTCAAACTTCTCTTCCGCCACTTCCCCCTGAGTGTATATTACAAATTCAAGCTATCCCGCTGGGATGAGAGTAGAAAAGAAAAGAGAGAACAGAGCAGCGTCTGATGTTTGGATGCTGCTCTTTTTTGCGGGAAAATCTAGCGCACATTTCCTATCCAAATCATGGTGACGCAGGAGATCAACAGAGGGTATGCCCAATTGGCTACTGAATTTTAAGGCGGTTTTAAGCTTAAAGGCGTATACTACTCCTTTAATAGTTAGGAGTGAATGAACTTGTCACGGTTATTGCCATCGAAGCGTTTGTCGTATTTATTAATCATTTTACTGGCTGTTGGGTTTGGGCTGAATTTGTTTTTGCAGGCTGCTTCTTTTCGGATGGATGTGCTTCATGCGTTAAAGTGGGTTAGCGCTTATCCTTGGCTGTATTGTACAGGAAGTCTGTTTATTTTCTTCATCCTGCTCTTAAGTTCAGTGATTGTACCGAATGCGTATGCGGGGCCGGCGGTGGTCTCGGCGCTGTTCGTGCTGCTGGGGATTGCCAGTGATCAGAAGCTGGCTACGAGAGGCGAACCGCTGTTTCCGTGGGATCTGATGCTGCTGAAGAATGCCGAAGGAATGAGCAAGATTACCAGCGGGATGATCTCTCCGCTTGCTATAGGGGCCGCTGTTCTGCTGGTTGCCGGTCTGGTCGTTATGATTATCAAGCTGCCGAAGAACCGGATCAGACTGTCCTTGCGCGTGACGCTGGCAGGGATCTCTGTAGGGCTCAGCGCATGGTTTCTGGTGCTGGTCACCGGTCAATCTCCGGTTGTTGCAGCGATGAGCTATCAGAACATCTTCTGGAATCAGAAGGTGAATTATACGCAGAACGGGTTCGTGTATGCGTTCGCCGGGAATCTGCGGCAGAGCCTGATGGACAAGCCGGAGGGCTATAGCCGCGAAGCGGTTGAAGCGGTAGCTGCCAAGTATTCGGCATTGCCGGATGTGCAGGTAGAGGCCGCGCCGGAGGAACAGCCGAACATCCTGTTTATGATGAATGAGGCATTCTTCGACCCTACGCGCCTGCCTGGGTATACATTAAGCGAAGATCCGCTGAAGTTCATCCATGGGGTGGCGGGTCAGACGCCGTCCGGTTATTTGCTGTCCCCGGAATTCGGCGGCAATACGGCTAATGTGGAGTTCGAGGCCCTGACCGGGCTGTCGATGTATTTTCTGGGGGATGGAACGATTCCTTATCAACAGCGCATCGTCAAAATGTCCTCCCTGCCGTCGATCGTCAGTATTCTGAAGGACAGAGGGTATGAGGCACTGGCGTTGCATCCGTTCGATGAGACCTTCTATAACCGGAACCATGTCTATCCGGTGCTGGGCTTCGACCGCTTCACGAGTGAGAAGGATCTGCCGGACGCTGACCGCCTGACTCCAGAGGGGTATGTCTCGGATAAAGCGTCAGTACAGGAGGCAGTCCGGCAGCTACAAGCGGCTTCGGGCCCGGCATTCCTGCACCTGGTGACGATGCAGAATCATTTTCCATTCGTCAAAGGCGTGAACGGACCGAACACGATCACCGTCCAGGGCGGCCTGCCGGAGCAGAAGGATGAACTGGAGACTTATATACAGGACACCAAGCTGACAGACGAGGCCATGGCTTATCTCCAGCAGGAGCTGGTGAAGATCAAGCGGCCCACCATTGCGGTGTTCTGGGGAGATCATCTGCCTGCGCTCAGCGCCGGGATCTATACCGCAGCAGGCTGGGATCAGGAGCCAAGGCTGAAGCATGAGACGAAGCTGTTGGTACTTGCTAACTTTGAGATCGGGAAGGAGCCGCTCGGGACACTTAGCCCGGCCTTTCTCGGCCCTGCGGTCTTCCGGTTATCCGGGCAGACACTTCCAGCCTTTTACAAGCTGCTGGAGCAGGTACGGGCTGAAATTCCGGGACTTAGCAAGAAGGTGCTAATCGGGCCGGGCGATACCGGAATTCTGAAGGAGCTGACCCCTGAGCAGCAGGTGCTGCTGAATGACTACCGTCTGGTCGAATACGATTTGCTGGAAGGGGAGAAATACGCGGAGTCGCTGATGTTCTGAGCACTCCGTCAGGGCTTAGCGCAGTCCCACATCATGGAAGCGGTTCTCGATCGGCTCACGGAGCAGCAGGCGGATGGACTGGATCGCTGCGGTCTCGATACGCTTGGCTTCCCGGAGGAGCGGCAGCAGGCCCTCAGCATTAATGGAGCATGGTGCCTCTGGAGCTAGCACAGGCCTCTCGTTAAGAGCGTCTGTAATTTCATTATAGACAGCGGCTAGAGCCGTATAATGTTCGGCAATGCCTTCGAGCTCGGGCCAGTACAGGCTGGCTTCTCTGGCGTAGGATGCCGTATCCTGTTTCATGCCTGCATAGAAGACCAGCGTCTTATAGGCTCCGGCAGCATCATAGGTCTTGTCTTCCAGCGCTTCCAGCATAGCATCATAGGCCTTAAGGCCGCAGGCATAGTCCGATTCCGGCAGCATCGGATCATGAACCTCTGCCTTGTACACCGCCTGAATGAAGGACTCCCGGATTACCTGAAGCATATCCTTTTGGATCTGACCTTCATAGATCTGGCCGTACCAATAAGGTGAATCATTCTTCCCAAGCTGCTCGTAAGGCAGTTCGTGCTCAGCGGCTGAATTCAGCTCCTTATAGTAAAAGAGCTGCCGCCTATCATCACAGCGTGTAATGACCACGAACTGGTCTTTCCAGCAAACAACGCCGGTGCCTTGCTCAAGTGATTGGCGGATTGCCGCAACGGCCTGCTTCTGATAGAGCGGGAAGGTAGGGCTGAAGTTAAAGCCTGCACCCTGGCTGGCGATAATGCCGATTAGATCTGCCGCTACGAAATGTTCAGCCGCCCAGTTATAAGCTGTAGCTGAATCCGGGTGAAGCTGCCTGTGCACGGACAGGCGGAAACATAAGGCTGTCATGCCGGACAGCATATGAACGGGCAGGCTGAACCAGCCTTTGGCCGACAGGACCTGGTGCATGGCATCTGCAAAAGAAGAAGAGAGCGGCACACGGGGCTGATCAGCAGAACCTGAAGCTTGTTTGCTAAGATAGTCATTCATCGTGCGGTATGTGCCCCCCATCTTGGTAATGTGGACCGCTTCAGGTCAGGATACTGGCCTGAAATTGTTGAAACCTGTTGCATCGCCCGTTCCTCCATCTCCAAGGCCTTCTTCAAAGCAGAGCAGAGGGACGGAAGTTGTTCCTGGTTCAGCAGCTTGCCACTGTTATTCTCTGAGATTGCAGCTGCGAGCGGACCCCTCAGCCCCTTCACCAGCTCAGCATACAAGCGCTGAACCTCCTCCAGCCCTGGCAATACAGACTGAACCTCCCGCAGATAAGCGGAGATTTCGATCCGCGATGTCTGGAAGGATTCAAGGATGTAGACAGCACCGTTACTGTCGAACCCGCCCTGCTGTAGCGCCCGGATCAGGAAGCTGTAGGCCAGGCGGCCAGAAGCGATGCTTAGGTCGGGCAATGTTTTGTAAGAAGTCTCCCAATCCTCCAGTGCAAGCCGAAGCGACTCCAGCACAGCATCCTGCAGCGGAATCTTCACGTGCTCTCCTATAAAATTACAATCCCAGAAGGGCGTGAAGTTAAGGCCGAAGTTATCATACAGTACAACCTGCGTCTCGCCGGACCAGCCATCCTGTACATAGAACACCCGGTCGTCCTCATCATAACCATGAATCACGCCGAATTCCGGTATCCAGTAGATGCAGGCCCGGCCGCGGTCCAGACTCTGCTTGACACTGTCAATAGCGATCCGTTGATACTCCCCGAACGAAGCATGTCTGGTTCTCCCGCCGTCATATTGGAAGAAGATGCCGAGGTTATCGACGGCTGGACTATGCTCTCTGCCCCACTGCCCATAAGCCGTAACGGACAAGGGGAGGAGTTTCTCGTGTACGGTGAATTTGAAGGCCATGCCGCTTAGCCCCGAGAGCATGAATTTCGGTCCCTCGAATAACCCGGCGGCAGTCACTACGGCATAGAGCGCATCGGTAAAAGATTTGGATTCACGCTTCATCTGAACGTCAAGAATTACGCCTGTTCGCTTGCTCACTGTTCATTCTCCTGTTCATCCAGCCGTCTCACTGCTGCCTCACAGATGCTGCGGAGCTTGTCCTTCAGCCATTTGGGGGACAGGAGGGCACTCCACTCCGCCTGGAGTAATTGTGCGATGAACGCGCTGGTATCATAAAAATCAACCTCATAGACCTCCTCAGCGGCGGCGCGAAGCCGATAACCACCCCATGAGCTATCCTGAGGCACTCCGTTCATACGGATTCTAGCCGTGAATGGCTTCAAGGGTCTGGCCTGCTCCGCCGGTGCTGCCGGGTCATCCTCTCCAGGTATGAAGACCCTGCCGGTCAGCGTTAACTGGCGGATGCCGGACAGGCTGAAATACTCACTCCGTCCGTCGCCCTCCACAGCGGCCACCAGATAATCTTCCTCTACCCGCCGGCTTAATTGCTGGGGGCAGAGATACAACTCCTGCGGAGTGTCCTGCCCGTTCCGGTAGAGAACATGGACCACCCTGCGGGCCAGGATCGCCTGCTCCAGCATCTCCATCATCTGTATGCGGTGGGCATTCACTTCAAAGACAGGCAGCTTAAGCTCCCTGTTCGTAAGAGGCTGCTCGGTGAACCGCTCCAGCAGGCTCCCTACTTTACGTATACTCTGGGCATTCTCGTAATCATAGTGACTATACCGGTAAGCCAGATATTTAAGCACCCGCTGCTCCTCGTCCGTAATGTACAGATGAGGTAGCACGAAGCTGTTGTCCTCGTATATATATCCGCGCTGCTTCGCCACATACCGGAGCGGAGCCCGCAGGGATTCTGTCAGGTATTCAATATCCCGCTGCGCCTGGCGTCTGGAAATCTCAAACTGCTCCGCCAGCTTGCTGCTGTTCGGATAAGCAAGCTGGCGGATCTGCTGGTCAAACCACTGAATCCGGTGAATATGGCTCATACGGCTCCCGCTCCTTCCTGTCAGCCTCCAGTATAGCTGGTGATGACTCGTAAGACCAGTACGGCCGTTCCCGACAAGAAACAAGGATGCTGTCCGGCAGCCATGCACGTAGCATGAAGCTTAGGAGGCATCCTTGCGCCATTTTACCGGGTTGCTGCGTCTACTCTAACCTGCGTCGCCTTGTCACAGCGCTTGCAGACCTTCAGGGCTGTGCCGTCGGATTTTATTTTGGTGTAGAGCAGCTTGATTCGGGTGGACCCGCAGACCGGGCAGGTGCCGCGTCCACGGGAAGGAAGGGTCCAGAGTACCCGTCCGCGTTTGGTTTTTGACATTATTGTAATCCTCGTTTCATTGAATTGTTGGTACCTGTCCAGTATAGAACAAGCGGTACGACATAAAATGTCGCATCAGATAACGAGTTTTTAACTATAGGCACTGTAACGTAATTGACGGAATGGCTGCCAAGCCAGTAGACTAGATTGGACATAGATGGAAGAACCTGGGGGCTATGAGCCTTCGGTATTCATCGTTATGAAAGGGGTTACATATGTGAAAAAGCTTTGGCTTGTCTATGTGCTGCTAATCGGCATCTTCGTGCTCTACGTGCTGAATTACAAGCAGCAGGGGAACGCGGCAGACCCGTGGGAGACTACCGGACTGCGCGGGAATATTGAGGACAAGTACGTAATGGTCACGTTCCAGATCGGTATTGATTACTGGAAAAGCGTGCTAAAGGGCTTCGAGGACGCCGCCGAGGAGCTTAATGTATCCGTCGAGTATCACGGCTCCACCCAGCACAACGCGAGTGAACAGATGACAGTGCTGGAGCAGACCATCGCCAAGAAGCCGGCGGGAATTGCCATCTCGGCCGTGAATTCCAAGCTGCTTACAGCGACGATTAACAAGGCTGTGGAGAGCGGCATTCCGGTGGTGCTGTTTGATTCGGGCGCTGAGGGCAGCAAGGCGTATTCCTTCCTGGGAACGGACAACTATAATGCCGGAACGCAGGCGGCGCATAAGATGGCTGAGCTGACCGGGGGCAAAGGCGAGGTCGCCATTATCACCACACCGGATCAGCATAATCATCAGGAGCGGACGGACGGCTTCTCGGATACAATCCGCAGCAAGTACCCGCAGATGAAGCTGGTGGCGGTCAAGGATGGGCGGGGAGATCAGGTGGCGTCCAGGGAGGCTGCCGAGCAGCTGCTGGTGCGGTATCCGCAGCTGGCCGGGATTTTTGCCACGGAAAGTAATGGCGGCATCGGGGTCGCGGAAGCTGTTGATGCCACCCCTGGCAGCGGACCGGTCCCGCAGATTATCAGCTTCGATACGGATAAGGGCACACTCGATCTGGTGAAGGAAGGCAAGATTGCCGCAACCATGGCCCAGGGCACCTGGAATATGGGGTATTGGTCGCTGACTGAGCTGTTTCATCTGCACCGTGATCTGGAGGCTGACCCTGAGGCCTATGCCAATAACAAGCCCCTGCCTGTCCCCGATTCTGTAGATACCGGAATTGATGTGGTCACGCGGCAGAATGTGGACAATTATTATGCCAAATAGGCGGCAGAGGGGGAGGCTGGGATGCGCAAGACGGGCGTGAGCATGGAGAAGCTGAAGCTGAATAATATGCCGATCCGCTATAAGCTGATTATTCACTTTTTGCTGATTAGCATCCTGCCTTCCATTGGACTGGGGCTGTTGATTGGCTGGACGGTGGACCGGATCGTGGAGGAGCAGAGCACTGAGAACACGATGCAGCTCATCCGCAAGGTGAATACCGCCATTGAGAGTGACGTAGAGAATCTGCAGAAAATTACATACCTGATTTCGTTCGATCCGGGCGTCCAGAAGTTCCTCAAGGGAGAGTCGCCGGCTCCGGCACAGCCGGACCCCGCAGCAGGCAACGGGGAATCGGCGGAATACAATATCCGCAAATTTCTGCAGGGCTTCACCACACTCAGCTCCGAGATTGCCGGCATCATGCTGGTCAACCGTGAAGGTGATTTTATCAGCAATGAGATGTATACCCGTTCCGGTACGCGGCTGACGGAGGAGAGCTGGTACAAGCAGGCGGTAGAGAATAAGGGGATTTTCCTGATCGTCGGGCATCCGTATGGCCGTGCGGTCAGGTCCCATGTGGACTATAAGGAGAGCGAGGTAGTCTCGGCTGTACGGGCCATTGTGAATCCTGAGACGCAGGTGGTGCAGGGCGTGGTGCTGGTGGATCTGAAGCTGCGGGTGATCGCGGAGACGGCCAGAGATGTCACGCTCGGCAAGACCGGATATCTGACGGTGGTGGACAATCGCGGAGAGATGATTTACGCACCGCAGCACCCTTTAATGCGTACCATCCCGGCAGGTCTGTTCACCGAGTCCTCGGGCATAACCTCGGAGACCGTAGACGGCCGCAAGCTTCAGCTGATCTACCGGACCTCGCCGTTTACCGGCTGGACCACGATGGGCGTGTTCCCGATGGATGAGTCGGCTTATGGAATCCGCGAGATTACGTTCAATGTTGTCACCTTTGTATTTGTGGTCTGTATGCTGGGCATGACCGCTTCGTTCTATCTGGCCTATTCGATCTCCCGTCCTATCGGCCAGTTGGCCTCCTTCATGAGCAAGGCGCAGTCCGGCGATCTGACGATCCGCTACTGGGGCAGCCGTTCCGATGAGATCGGGCTGCTCGGCCGCAGCTTCAATACAATGCTGGCCCAGATTGGCCGGCTGCTATCCCTGACCGAGCTTCAGGCGCGGCAAAAGCGTGAGGCGGAGCTGCGCAGTCTTCAGGCGCATATCAAGCCGCATTTTCTGTACAATACGCTGGATACGATTCACTGGATGGCCCGCAGCAAGGGGGCGGAGGATATCGCCGAGGTGGTCCAGTCCCTGTCCAGGCTGTTCCGGCTGGGCTTAAGTAAAGGGAGCGATATCATACCGCTCTCCGATGAGCTGGAGCATATCGTCAGCTATCTGAAAATCCAGCATGTCCGTTACAGCACTAAGCTGACCTATTCCATTGAAGTGGAGCCGCACTTACAGGAGCTGTATGTGCTTAAGCTGCTGCTGCAGCCGATGGTGGAGAACGCGATCTATCACGGCATCAAGGAGCGGCGCGGCCCAGGACACCTCTACATTGCAGTCGTGGAACGGGACAGCGAGCTGTATCTTACCGTACGCGATGACGGCGCGGGGATGTCTGCGGATAAGCTGAAGGAGCTCAGACAGCGGCTTGAAGCCGTTGGCACAGAAGAACTGGAGCGTACGGAGACGGACATGGCTGGAACAGGCAGCGCTGGAAGCGGGTACGGCATATTGAATGTGCAGGCGCGGATCAGGCTGACCTATGGGGAGCCGTATGGTATCCAGATTGAGAGCGAGCCGGGACAGGGGACGCTTGTAACCGTGCGTCATCCGGTTGTTCGTGAGAGTTACCCTGAGAAGTACTAGGACAGAGGAGGAGGATCCGCAGATGGTAGACAAATGGAAAGTAATCATTGCCGATGATGAGCGCATTATCCGGGAGGGCATCCGGCAATGCGTGGACTGGGATAGCCTCGGCATGGAGGTGTCCGCAGAGGCAGAAGACGGGGAGGAGGCACTGGAGCTGGCCGTGGAGCATGCCATTCATATCGCTCTAGTCGATCTGAACATGCCGATTATGCACGGCATGGAGCTGATGAAGCGGCTGCGGGAAGCGCTGCCCGGCTGCAAGATTATTGTGATCACCGGCCATGATGAATTCGCTTATGCGCAGGAGTCGATCCGGCTGCAGGTGAATGATTATATTCTCAAGCCTGCGGAGCCGAAGCAATTGATGCAGGTGCTGCGGGGCGTCCGCGATGAGCTGGAGTCCGAGCGGCAGCAGAGCCAGCATCTGGAGCAGGCCTCCCGGCAGCTGATGAAGAACTTCCCGCTGCTGCGCGAGCGCTTCTGCCAGGAATGGCTGGACGGCAATCTGAGCCAGGCGGAGATCAGGGAGCAGCTGCAATTCCTTAAGCTTCCGCCGCAGCGGCCGGAGCTGATCGGCATCATCCGCTGGAGGTGGGAGGGCCAGCATCCGGCGATGAAGGAGAAGGAGCGGCAGCTCTTCCTGTTCGCCATCGAGAATATCGCCGCCGAGCTGCTGGACCCGTATCCCAAGGTGATGTTCCGGGACGCCGCCGGACTGATTGTTATCCTGCTGTGGGATGCCGCCGGTGAGCGCATCCTGGCCGGAGTGGAGGCCGCTGTGCGCAGCCATCTCAAAATCGCCGTTGAAGTCGGCAACCGGCTGATCCAAGGAGAGATTACAGAGCTGGCCGCCGCCTACCGGAGCTGCCGGGTGGCGCTGGTCAAGGAGCAGCCGCTGT
The DNA here is from genome assembly GCF_042684125.1 of Paenibacillus rhizoplanae. NCBI lineage: Bacteria > Bacillati > Bacillota > Bacilli > Caryophanales > Paenibacillaceae > Paenibacillus > Paenibacillus rhizoplanae. The sequence continues at coordinate 138,143 of NZ_JBHUKY010000021.1, forward strand.
CCCCGCTCGTCCGCCGGGCGAAGCAGCATATCCAGGAGCATTACAGCGAATACGGGCTTACCCTGGAGGCCACAGCTGGCCTGCTTCAAGCCTCCCCGGTCTATCTGAGCCGCCTGTTCAAGCAGGAGCTGGGCGAATCCTTCGGCACGTATCTGACCCAGACCCGTATCCGCCGGGCCGCCCAGCTTTTGCATTCAACCGAGCTCAGTATTAGCGAGGTGGCGGAGCAGTCGGGGTATGAGACCCAGCACTATTTCAGCACCGCCTTCAAGAAGCAGACCGGTGTGGCTCCGCTGCAGTTCCGTAAAGGGGTGCAGGCTGAGGTACGCAAGTAATAGAAGATCTGATTAATAGTGGGGAATGCTTTCGCAGCTATCTATAAGCGAGGGGGCATTCCTTTTTGCATATATAAAGTTGCATTTTCACAAAAACAGTAGCCTCAGTGTAAATACGGAATCTGCTCCCGGTTGCTATACTCGATTTGTCACACGGGAACACCTGTGGAAGACAACAGAATAGTTCAGGGGGTAGTGCAGGAATGAAAAGATATTCAATGATCACGCTTCTGCTAACAATGGTACTCATCTTATCTGCATGCGGCAACAGCGGTAATTCATCCAGCAGTGCTGGCAGCTCTTCCGGCGGCGGGGACACATCCAAGGGCAAGGTGGGCATTGCGATGCCGACCAAATCTTCGGAGCGCTGGGTGAATGACGGCAACAACATGGTCAAGGAGTTCGAGAAGCTGGGCTACGGCACGGATCTGCAATACGCGGAGGATGTGGTGGAGAATCAGGTGTCGCAGATTGAGAACATGATTACCAAAGGCGTGAACGCGATTGTAATCGCTTCAATTGACGGCGAGGCGCTAACGGATGTGCTGCAGAAGGCACATGACGCTAATGTTAAGGTGATTGCCTATGACCGTCTGATTAAAAAAAGTGAATTCGTAGACTATTATGCGACTTTCGATAATTTCAAGGTGGGTGTGCTGCAAGGCTCCTACATCGAAGAGAAGCTTGGCCTGAAGGACGGTAAGGGACCATTCAACATTGAGCTGTTCGGCGGATCGCCGGATGACAACAATGCCTATTTCTTCTTCGATGGCGCCATGTCGATTCTGAAGCCGTATATCGATTCCGGCAAGCTGGTGGTCCGCAGCAAGCAGCTTACGATGGATAAGGTAGCTACGCTGCGCTGGGACGGGGCTGCCGCCCAGTCACGGATGGATAACCTGCTGAGCGCGAACTATGCAAGCGATAATCTGGACGCCGTCTTGTCTCCTTACGATGGCATCAGCATCGGTATCCTGTCTTCACTCAAGGGCATAGGCTACGGCTCCGGCGACAAGAAGCTTCCGGTGGTTACCGGACAGGACGCCGAGCTGGCTTCCGTGAAGTCCATTCTTGCTGGAGAGCAGACCCAGACCGTATTCAAGGATACCCGCGAGCTGGCCAAGAAGGCGGTGGAGATGACCGAGAGTGTGCTGAAGGGAACCGAAGCCGAAGTCAACGATACCACCACCTACGACAATGGGGTCAAAATCGTCCCGTCCTACCTGCTGGAGCCGGTCTCTGTGGATGCGGGCAACGTGGATAAAGTGCTGGTAGACGGCGGGTACTATACCAAGGAGCAGCTGGGACAATAGCCGTCAGAGCCGCAGGTTTAGCGGGTACCCGGCGGCAGCTGTGAAGCAGGAACGCCGCCGGAGAACCGCTGCACAGTCACAAGGAAAGCTGGGTGAGGGGCACTTGAGTGAAATTATTTTGGAGATGAAAAGCATTACGAAGACATTCCCTGGCGTCAAAGCGCTCTCGTCAGTCAATCTGCAGGTGAAGGCAGGCGAGATCCACGCCCTCTGCGGAGAGAACGGGGCAGGCAAGTCTACGCTGATGAAGGTGCTGAGCGGAGTGTATCCGCATGGAACCTATGAAGGGGATATCTTGTATCAGGGGCAGGTATGCAAGTTCAAGGATATCAAGGACAGCGAGGGCCTGGGGATCGTCATTATCCATCAGGAGCTGGCGCTGATTCCGTATTTGTCGATTTCGGAGAACATCTTCCTCGGCAATGAACAGGCCAGGCGCGGGGTGATCAACTGGAACGAAACGACGGTCAAGACCAAGGCGCTGCTAACCACCGTCGGCCTCAAGGAATCGCCGTTTACAGGAGTCTCTACGATAGGTGTCGGCAAGCAGCAGCTTGTAGAGATTGCGAAGGCGCTCTCCAAGGAAGTGAAGCTGCTCATACTCGATGAACCGACAGCGGCGCTGAATGAGGATGATAGCGAGAACCTGCTGCTGCTCATTCTGGAGCTGAAGAAGCAGGGGATATCCTCGATTATCATTTCCCACAAATTGAACGAAATCGAGAAGATAGCGGATTCCGTCACGATTCTGCGGGATGGACAGACCATCAAGACCCTGGATATGAAGCGGGATGCCGTTACTGAGGATGTCATTATCAAAGGCATGGTCGGGCGCGATCTGACGAACCGTTATCCTGAGCGCACACCGAATCTGGGTGAGACGATCTTCGAGATCCGGGATTGGAATGTCTATCATGAGACGCAGGCAGACCGCAAAATGCTGGATCAGATCAATCTCCACATCCGGCGCGGCGAAGTGGTCGGTATTGCCGGGCTGATGGGCGCAGGGCGCACGGAGCTGGCGATGAGTGTGTTCGGCAAGTCTTATGGCAAGCGGATCAGCGGCCAGACTTTTATGCACGGCAAGGAAGTACACCTGAACAATATCAGCCAGGCGATTGAGAGCGGATTGGCCTACGTGACTGAGGACCGCAAGCATTACGGCCTGATCCTGATCGACGATATTAAGCGGAACATTTCACTGAGCAGCCTGAAGAAGCTCTCCCGCCATGGCGTCATTAATGAGAATGAGGAAGTGCTGGTCGCGGAGGAATACCGTAAGAAGCTGAATATCAAGACCCCCAGCATCCTGCAAAAAACCGTGAATCTCAGCGGCGGCAACCAGCAGAAGGTGGTGCTCAGCAAATGGATCTACGCTCAGCCGGACATTCTGATCCTCGATGAGCCTACCCGTGGAATCGATGTCGGGGCCAAATATGAAATTTATTCCATCATCAACAGTCTTGCCGCAGAGGGGAAGGGCGTGCTGGTCATCTCTTCCGAGCTGCCGGAAATTATCGGGATGTGCGACCGGATCTACACCATGTGCGAAGGGCGGATCAGCGGGGAAGTGGAGCGGAAGGACGCCACGCAGGAGCTTTTGATGAAATTCATGACACGAAGCAGGGGGTAACACCGCATGGGAGCCATTAGTGAACTGTTCAAAAAAAATATCCGCCAATACGGCATGATCATTGCCTTGATCTTTATTTCGGTATTCTTTCAAATTATGACCGACGGCATTCTGCTGAAGCCGCTGAACGTGACCAATCTCATTCTGCAGAACAGCTACATACTGGTGCTGGCCATCGGGATGGTGCTGGTGATCATCACCGGTCATATCGATCTCTCCGTTGGCTCGGTAGCCGCCTTCATCGGCGCCCTGTCGGCCATTATGATGGTGGATATGGAGCTGAATCCGGTACTGGCCGTAGTGATCTCGCTGCTGATGGGCGCGCTGGTCGGGGCCTGGCAGGGCTTCTGGGTCGCTTATGTCAAAATCCCGGCGTTCATAGTGACCCTGGCGGGCATGCTGCTGTTCCGGGGCCTTACGATGATTGTGCTGAACGGGCAGTCGATTGCACCTTTTCCGAAGACGTTTCAGAAGATCAGCTCCGGGTTCGTTCCCGATGTCGCAAGCGTAGGTTCGCTGAATGTGCTGACCCTGATCATCGGCGTTCTGCTGTCGCTGCTGGTGATCTATCAGGAAATCCGCAGCCGCCGGATCACGGTGAAGTACGGCTTCGAGCAATCGCCAGCTTGGATGTCTGTTGCTAAGGCCGCTGCGCTGGTGATCGTCATCAACCTGTTTACCTATGTTTTGGCGCAATATAACGGGATTCCTAACATTCTTGTAATTCTGATGGTGCTGATCGTGATTTACTCCTTCGTCATGAACCACATGACCATGGGGCGGCATATCTATGCCCTGGGCGGCAATGAGAAGGCGGCAAGCCTCTCCGGCGTCAAAACCAAACGGGTGACCTTCTGGGTATTCGTCAACATGGGTGTACTCGCTGCCCTTTCCGGTCTGGTCTTCGCGGCACGCCTGAACTCAGCCACCCCTAAGGCCGGTACGAACTTCGAGCTGGATGCCATCGCTGCCTGCTTCATCGGCGGAGCCTCTGCCTCCGGGGGAATCGGAACCGTGGTCGGCGCGATCATCGGCGGTCTGGTCATGGGAGTTATGAACAACGGTATGTCGCTCGTCGGCCTAGGCGTAGACTGGCAGCAGGGAATCAAGGGACTGGTGCTGCTGCTGGCCGTAGGCTTTGATATCTATAACAAATCGAAGACGGCGTAATAGGCATGATATAGGATAGAGAGCCGGGCCGGAACTGCTCCAGAGGGAGCGGCTCCGGCTTGCCTGTCGTACAAGTCTTCCCGCGCAGCTTGCAGCATCCGGCTCTGGCATGGATAATAGCACCTAAGGTGCTTTATATTTCATGTTATATAGATTGAACTAAAATTTAAGTTAAAGGAAAAGTGGCGGAGGGGAATTTTGGAACTGGAGGAGCGGTAGCGACCGCCTTTGTCTGCGGATTTCAACCGTTAAAAACGGTAAAAATCATGAAATCTGCAGACAACAGCGGCCGGAAGTCCAAAACTTCTCTGGAGTCACGGCTAATCCCAAAACATAAAAACCATTAGTTCAATTTATATAGTACAGGAGGCTACAGATGCAGATTATTGCCATGCTGACCATGCTGATTGACCACGTTGGGCTGATCTTTTTCCCGGGGGAGCTTGCCTGGAGATATGTGGGGAGAATTGCCTTCCCGATCTACTGCTACGCGCTGGCGCAAGGCTATATCCATACCTCCTCCAGACCCCGCTATCTGCGGCGGCTGCTTGTCATCGCTGTGCTGGCACAGATTCCGTACAATCTGGCGATTCATCCGGGAGGCTGGAATGTTGTCTTCACCCTGCTGATCTCAGCGCTAGTCCTTGCCCTGCTTGATAAGCTGCCAAATCTGTGGGCTGGCCTTCCGGTAGTCGCCGTAGCTGTGCTGCTGATGGATGCGCTGCCGCTCGATTACAACGCTTACGGCCTGCTGCTGGTGCTGATCTTCCGTTATACCCGCTCTTATGTGCTGGTGCTGGCTCATTTGGCACTGAATGTATTCTATCTGTTCTATTATAATTGGCTGGTGCAGATGGCCAGCATCATTCCGACCCTTCTGATTGCGCTGACCCCGGGTTTTTGGGTGCTGCTGGAGAAGAAGCGTCTGCCGCGCTGGGTCTGGTGGTGCTTTTATCCGGCCCATTTAGCAATACTTGCGTTGGTAAAGTTTCTCTTTTTCAAAGAATGGGTATTTATAGAATGGCGGAGTTTATTTAGCGTATGAGCGTTAATCATTTCCGGGTGCTGTATTTACAAATTCATGCTCCTCTGAGATGATGGGTACGTTGCCAAATTATGAGCTAGAGGAGACATGCTATGAAGAAAATGAAAGCAAGAACCAAATGGCTGGTGCCGATTCTCGCCCTGCTGCTGATTCTGTCAGGCTGCCAAGCGATTGGCGGCTTCGATGTCAATAAGGCATTGCTGGGGGATCTGGATGTCAAATCGTCTGAATCCAGCACTACGATGAGCCTGAGCGCTGTTCCGGCTGCAGGCATCACCGCAGAGGACCGGGAAGTTGTTGATCTTATTAATTCCTTATCGCTTACGCTCGGCCATGTGAAGGTTCAGGATAACGGCAATGTCTCGGCCACGGGAGTTGTGGGTTACAAGGAGTTCAAGATTCCTTTCTCCCTCTTCACGGACCAGAAGAACCTGGTCTTCACTGCAGAAGGCGCGAAGCAGCCGTTCTACATGCCGCTTCAGAGCAATGAAATGCTGCTTGGCCTGGAAGCAACCGATCCTGCCAAGACCTTGGAATTCACTAAGCTGGCCTCCCAGTTTATGATCAAGAATCTTCCGAATCCGGGTGCGATCACAGTTACATCAGTTAATGAATCCGTATACGGCCAGCCAACCAGCTTGACGAAGCTACATACGGAAATTACAGGGGAAGAGCTTCCGGTATTGCTTAAGAGCTTCCTGAGATCTGTGTCTAAGGATACCGAAGGTTTCACTGCCCTGATCAGCGGTTTGTATGATTACATGTATCCGCTGATTAAAGACAGAGCTGAAGATCTGAACAGCATCGGTCTCGGCGATATTCCGCTGGAGGACAAAGAAGGGGTAGTCACCGTAGTGCATGATGCAGCGAAGCTGGCTGTAGATGCCCTGCTGCTGGTCTATGACAAGCAACTGGAGAACCTCTATGAATCGACCCCTGAACTTAAGACTGTTCTCGGCAAGGATACGAAGCTGACTGCAGATATCTTCGTGGATAGCGGCTTCCATGTCCGCAAACAGAACATCGACTTCAATGTTGCTCTTCCGGCCGATGAATATCTGCCGCTGCAGAGCATCAAGATGAAGCTGGTGTCCGAGACCTGGAATGTGAACGGTCCGGTAACGGCTGATCCGATCAGCACGACAGGCGCAATTGATTATTCCAAGGGAGATCTTACGCCGGGTGAGACGCTGAGAAGCTTCGATGCCAATTCATCCGTCTATAAGCTGCTCAAAGAGGAGATGGCCATTACCTCCAAGAGTCTGATGATCTCACCGGATGATGACTATTATTATCCAATCGTGGACAATGGTACGACTTATGTTCCACTGCGTTATATTGCTGAGGACTTGGATGCTACTGTAGAGTGGGATGCAGCTAACCGGGCAATCAAGGTTACTGACGATGTATACGGCGATCAGCTCGTATTCAAAATCGGTTCCGCGCAGGCCCAGATTGCCGGCAAGACCGTCAAGCTTCCGCAAGCGGTATCCGTAGATGAGTACGGAGATGCTTATGTGCCGCTGCGTGTATTGGCCCAAGGCCTGCACGCCACGGTTGAAGTGGATGATGACGGCTATATCTGGATCGAACGTCCGTAAGAAGTACCGTTATAATCAAGAAGCCGGGACCCCTGAGCAATCAGGCGGTTCCGGCTTTTTTGTGTGAGGTTACCGAGGGAGGATCCTTGACAATATAGGTTTACTGCAATAGACTTAACATCGTTAGGTCTACTACAATAAACTTATAAGGAGTGAACGGAATGGAACCGTACAAATTATACGATGCAGAATATAAATTCGCCTGCCTTATCTGGGATCATGAGCCTATTAATTCTACAGAGCTCGTGAAGCTGAGTCTCTCGGCGCTGGGCTGGAAGAAGTCCACGACCTATACCGTATTAAGAAAGCTATGCGAGCGGGGGATTCTGAGGAATGAGGGGGCAATGGTCACAGCCGTCATCCCGAAGTCGGAGGCTCTGCGGCACGAAAGTCAGACGGTAGTGGACAAAGCCTTTGGCGGGTCGTTGCCGCAGTTTTTGACCGCTTTTCTCGGGGATAAGAAATTATCGGCCAAGGAAGCGGCGGAGCTGAAGAGGATTATCGAGGAGGCTTCCCAATGACGGACCTGTGGATCAGTATTCTGAACATGAGCATTACCGCCAGTTATGTGGCCGTTGCCGTGATGCTGGCGAGAATCCTGCTGCGGCGCGCTCCCAAAATCTTCTCCTATATGCTGTGGTCAGCAGTAATGATCAGGCTTATCCTTCCGGTCAGCTTCACTTCAAGCTTCAGTATCCTGAAGCTGGCAGGGCCTGCGGGCTCGTCCGGCACAGGACAGATGCAATTCGTTCCGAAGAACATGGGCATGCAGGCGCAGCCTGCGGTGGACACCGGAACGGCTTCTGCGGGAAGTCTGTTGAACAGCCTGCTTCCGCCGGCTGCACCTGCAGCAAGCGTGAATCGGGTGCAGATCATCCTGTGGGCCGGCAGCATGATCTGGCTGATAGGCGCAATAACACTGCTGCTGTACAGCGTGTTCTCTTATGTAAGAATCATGCGCAGAGTCCGTACGGCAACCCTTGTGAAGGGGCATGTTTTTGAGACCGACCAGATTATGACTCCTTTCGTCTTCGGCTTCTTGAAGCCAAGGATCTACATTCCGGCCGGAATGAGTGAACAGGAGCTGTCCCATATTCTGCTGCATGAGCAGACTCATATTGACAGACGGGATTATCTGGTCAAGCCGCTTATGTTCCTGCTGGTCATTCTCCATTGGTTCAACCCGCTGATGTGGCTGTCTTTTGTGCTCATGAGCAAGGATATGGAGATGTCCTGTGATGAAGCGGTGATCCGGAAGCTGGGTCCGCAGGTTAAAAGCAGCTACTCAGGCTCCCTGCTCGGTTTCTCGGTGCGCCGAAGCGGGCTTATGACGGGTAGCCCGCTGGCTTTTGGAGAGAGCAGTGTAAAGGCCCGGATCAAGCATATTCTCGCATACCGTCAACCGACCTCAAGGAGCATGGCCGCTTGTACCCTGGTTATTGTGCTCTTGCTTATTGGATGTACGGCCAATCCCAAGACTGTGGAGCACCCGGCGCAAGTGTCAGATTCCGGTTATTCGGTGGATCAGCTGCTGGAGAGCAAAACAAAGTATATTGGCGACGCCAGTAAAGTCACAGCGCTGCTTGGTGCGATGCCGCTGCCGCAAGGCCTGGAGAGGGCTGGCATTGAGCTGACAACAGGTTCCCGCCCGTATGCATTAACCATCAATTATAAAGTGAACGATATTAAGGGAATGTGGAACGATGAGCTTCAGGCTTTAAGCCGGGAGCCTCTCCTGCATAATTCGATCTTGCTGTTCAGCCTGATTGATAACGCGGATATTATAAATTACTCGCTTGCTGATGAAGGAATAAACTACAGCTTCAAGTTTACGAGAGAAGAGATTGATAAGCTGCTTGGAGAGGACGTCCGCCCTTATGGAGCGGATGAGGTTGGCCTTCGTAAGCTGATTGACCGGCTGGAGAGTGTCAAGCTGACTCCTTAAATGCCGATTTTTACAGAACATTTACGAAACACTGCTGCACCTTTTATCCAATGCTTGAACGCGTATGATAATCTGGAATGAGGTATACATTCTAGGGTCAAGGGAGCAATAGTATGCAAGCAGAGAAGCAGGCGGTGCCGGGAGAACATCGGAAGGGGAAGGCTGGGGCGTTACTTGAGATCCTGTTTGTATCGGCCCAATTGGGTCTTACCTCCTTCGGCGGACCGGTCGCCCATCTGGGTTATTTCCACAATGAATATATCCGCCGCCGGAGATGGATGGATGAACGGAGCTATGCGGATCTGGTAGCGCTCTGCCAGTTCCTACCGGGTCCCGCGAGCAGTCAGGTGGGGATTGGCATTGGAATGGTGCGGGCAGGCTGGCTGGGTGGTATAGTGGCTTGGCTGGGCTTCACTTTGCCTTCCGTCCTTGCGCTGGTCGCGTTTGCCTTCCTGCTGCAGGGCTATGATATTGCTGGTGCAGGCTGGATTCACGGTCTGAAGATCGTAGCTGTAGCAATTGTTGCCCAGGCCATCCTTGGCATGGGGCAGAAGCTGACCCCGGACCGGGAAAGAATAGCCATCGCGGTTATAGCAACAGGTGTTACATTATCATGGCAGACGGGCTACAGCCAGATTCTCACGATTGCTGTAGCGGGCATAGCCGGGTTATGGCTGTACCGCCACAGTTCTACGGAGAACGTGACAAATCTTCCGATCCCCATCCGCCGGTCGTCTGGCATCGTTTGTTTAGCATTGTTCGGCGTACTCCTGATAGTGCTCCCGTTCCTTAGAGGGACGGCTGAGGCGGGAGGAATGGCGATATTTGACAGCTTTTATCGTTCTGGTGCCTTAGTGTTCGGCGGTGGACATGTCGTGCTTCCGCTGCTGGAACAAGAAGTTGTTCCTACCGGCTGGGTGAGCCAAGCCGATTTCCTGGCGGGATACGGGGCCACACAGGCCGTACCGGGTCCGTTGTTCACTTTTGCAGCCTATCTTGGGGCAATGACCGCCGGTGTTCCCGGGGCCATCGTGGCCACGCTCGCGATTTTCCTGCCAGCCTTTCTGCTGGTTGCGGGCGCATTGCCTTTTTGGAACAGCTTAAGAAGGAGCCCCCGGATGCAAGGAGCCTTAACCGGAATCAATGCTGCTGTGGTCGGCATCCTGCTTGCCGCCTGGTATGACCCCCTGTGGACGACAGCCATTCTCGCGCCTTTGGACTTCGCCCTGGCTGTCATTCTGTTCGTGATGCTGGTCTTCTGGAAGCTTCCGCCCTGGGTGGTTGTGGTGGCCGGTGCGGCGGGTGGAATGGTGATCGGGTGGTGACTTAACCGTATAACTCATGAAATGCTTTATATTGAACTGGCCATTGCGTAGTTGCATGGTCAGTTTTTTGGTATAATGCCAGGTTCATCATCCATTCGTAACATTGTAAGTTCAAAGATCATGTGATAAAATAATAATAAGGATATAGAAAAAGGTAACCTAAATCAAAAAAAAGAGAGGACAAAACAAATTGAGTCAAAATGAACTAAAGATAGGTCTTTCCAATAAAGAAGGCCAATTAGGGTTCATGTCTGCAAGAGGAGGTCCCCGGGAGGGAGCAGGCCGCAAGAGCATAGGCGTAACGAAAAAAGTATCGGTAACCTTAACTAATGAGCTTTGGGAGAAGGTCGAACAGCATTGCGCAGAGCATAAATTATCCCGGTCGGAGCTTATCCGATCTCTGATTGAGTCTAGTGATTTGTAATGTAGCTTAAGGAAATAGGTGAAGCCCGTGCGGATCAACGTAAGCAAGGATATTCTTCTCAAAGCTCTTCAGCAAGTGCTAAAGGCTGTACCGGCAAACCAACGGATTCCCATACTGGCAGGGGTTCATATACAAGCTCTAACCAACGAATTAATAGTTACCGCAAGCAATAGCAGTATGACTATCCTGTACCGGATTCCCGGTGAAGATAGCTCTTTGACGGTTCAGAGAATTGGAGAAGTGGTTGTACCGGCAAGGTATTTTTGTGAAATAATACGTAAGTCTGATTCTGGGATGATTACTTTGGAAGTCGACAGCTCCTTACGGCTCAGCATATCCTCAGAACATACACAAATCCGGTTATGCGGAATGGATGCTGTAGATTATCCGGCGATACATCCTGCTGAGAATCATGCTGCACTTAAATTAGCAGTTAATAATCAACTATTGAAGGATTCCATCCTACAGGTGGCAGGAGCGGCTTCTTCATCAGAACATAGGCCTGTGTTGACTGGGGTATCTTTTCAGTATCGAAATCATCGGTTACAGTTAACGGCTACTAACGGTGTTCGTCTGGCTTCCCGGACTATAGATGTGGAACATGATGCTGAGATGGAGAGGCATATTATTGTTCCTGGCAGAAATTTAGTTGAAGCGGTTAAAATCATGGATGGCGAGGACAGAACAACAGAAGTTGAAGTAACCAACCGTCATATTAGATTCACTGCTAACCATATTATGGTTCAATCTGCTTTAATTGAGGGGGAGTACCCGTCCCTGCACCATGTGATTCCGCACACTTTTATATCAGAGATTACGATTGGAACAGCCCCTCTGTTAAAAGCCGTCGAACGGACAACGGTATTGGCCAGTGAAAGTATTATAAGGTTAGAGACCACTGCCGATACACTACGTTTGTTATCCCAAACCGCAGAAATCGGAGATATTGAGGATGAAGTATCAATACTCGAGAAGAACGGGGAGGATTTCACGATCTCGCTAAATGGAAAGTATGTGGCAGACATCCTACATGGTACGAGTAGTGATTTCATACGCTTGAGATTCACCGGCAAAATGAGCCCGATGGTCATACACCCGTTGAATGATCTTTCTTCAACTTTTTTTCTAATTACTCCAGTGCGAACCGCAAAGTAAGCGTTAGGTATAGCCCTGTTATCCGTAATTCTTAACTATGTACCAATTCGCACAAGGAATTGCCGAACGTAAGGGAGGCTTTGCTGTCTGCTATTGTGTAGTCAGAACCATCTCCAGCGAGGTATTGCTCACTTCTGCATGCTCCGCCATACTGCGGATGTATCCGGACATGAAGCCGCCCTCCATACTCTCCCACAGCTTGAATCCCGGCATCGACCGGATCTCCTCCAGCGAATCAGCAGCGTTCCCGGCAAAATACTTCACGTTCAGCTTCGACATCACCTCTGCCATCGACTGCTTCTGAGCTTCTGTGAAGCTGCTCTCCTTCAGCTTGTTCATCGCTTTGTCATACGAATTCTCTGCGAAGATCTGCTCCGCATACGCTTTGAAGTTTAGCAGGTGCGGATCAGTCTTATGTTTGGCCTTGGCCCAGCCGTCAACATCTACTTGAGCGGTGTGGTAGGTCACTGCCCGCGATGCGGGATCGAAGGTCATTCTGCCGTACTGGTGCGGGTTCACCGCGAAGGCGCTTGTAGCAATATCATAGACAGGCAAGGCCGGATCTATCGAGGCTGCTGGAGGATCGCGGCGGATATCCTGCATATGAATATGCCCGGATAATACCAGATTTAGCCCGTTTTTGCGAAAAGCCTTCATCGTCTCCTGGCCGTTATTAAGCTTGAACCCGGATACAGCCATGGAGGTATGGCTCAGCAGATTATGATGCATCACGGTAATCACAGACGCATGCTCCTGAGCGGCCAGCTTCATATTGTCGTCAATCCAGGCAAGGGTGGAGGGCAGAAGACGCCCGTCGGTCTGCGGAAAATTATATTCTTCGTTATGCGCATACTGGGCACTGTCAAGCATCAGCAGCCAAAGGCCGGGAGCTGCCTTCACGACATAGCTTAAGCTGTCTTTATCCCGCGAGACTGCTTCGTTATATCCGAAATCGTCATAGATGCGCAGGAAATCCTCTACATTAATATGCTTGGCAACGACCTGCTTGTCACCGTCGAACGATCTGGCCCAGGGGTTGTTAATATCATGATTACCCGGAGTCACGTAGACGCGGGTTCCGGCAGCCTCCATCCGGTGCAGCTTCGCGGCCAGCTCCTTATGACTACCCGCTTCACCGTTATTGGTGAGGTCGCCACTCAGAATGAGGAAGGCCGGCTTGTTCTGCTCCACATCACGGACCAGTGCTTCGGTCAGCTCATCGCTGTAGGGGAGCATTTTGCCATCGCCGCCTGTGACATAGGTCTGGAAGGCTTGACCGCCATCCTCCAGGGCTTTGTCCAGATAATGCGTATCGGTGGCGACCCAGAAGGATACAGGTTCTCCGGATTCTGTAGCAGGGGTCACGGCCTCTGCGGCCGCTGGAACAGCGTCCAAGGCAGAAGAAGCGGAGTCTTTACATCCGCTGAGGATGAGGAGGGAAGGGAGGAGCATCATTAAGATGAGCTTCACCGTAAGGGTTGTGCTCTTATGAAGAAAAGCGCGCATGGCTTAACCTTCTTTCTGTATTTTAGCTGAATCATTGTAGCTTATTTATGACCGGATTGTATATACGATATGTTAGCCGTTGTTTCTGAACCTCCAGAATAGCTTATAGAAAATAGTGGAAGGTGCATAAATGAACTCAATTCAGCGACACTAAGAGCGGATATACAAATAAAGAGCTTGTGCAGGAAAATGTTGTGAACGATGTGTTGTATTCAGACCGGAAAAGTGTTATAATTAAAAAAAGTAAGTTACTTAATTAAATGGAGGTAGTTATTTTATGTCTAAGACTTTTTTTGAAGCGGTAAAAGGTAGACGTTCCATATACGCCATCAGTAAAGAATCCCCAATCTCTGATGAACAAATCCAAAAGATTGTAGAAGAGGCTGTTCTACATAGCCCAACTTCCTTCAACTCGCAAAGCTCCAGAGCTGTAGTATTACTGGGCGAACAACATGATAAGCTGTGGGATATTACGGCAGAAACCCTGCGTAAGATCGTTCCTACTGAACAATTCGAAGGTACTGCCCAGAAGCTGTCCTCCTTCAAAGCAGGCTACGGCACTGTGCTCTTCTACGAAGATCAGGCAGTGGTGAAGCACCTGCAGGAGAACTTTGCACTGTATGCTGAGAACTTCCCGATCTGGTCCAACCAATCCTCCGGGATTCTGCAATACGTAGTATGGACTGCCTTCGCCGAAGAAGGTCTGGGAGCTTCCCTTCAGCACTATAACCCGCTGATCGACGATGAAGTGAAGGAGACCTTCGGTATTTCTGCGGACTGGAAGCTGATTGCCCAGATGCCATTCGGTAACATCCTGACTCCTCCAGGCGAGAAGGAATTCCAGCCGATTGAAGAACGCGTGAAGGTAATGAAGTAAGTAAATCTTGCGATAAGCAGTTTAGAACCTCCCTGATCCGGCTAAGTATGAATATAGCCCGATCAAGGAGGTTTTTGTTATGCCATGGAATAAGGAGAACTACCCGGATTCACTGAAGAACTTCACTGCACCTGTTCGCAACAAAGCGGTGGAGATTGCCAATGCGCTGCTGGAGGACGGATATGACGAGGGGCGGGCCATTGCCATTGCTACCGCACAAGCCAAAGAGTGGGGCGAGAATCACGATAAGCAGATCCGTAAAAAGGACCACTGACAACTCAGTCTGGACGGCGGTAGTCAGGCTTATATCTGTACACAAGCAAAGAGGACAAGCGGGTATCCGCCTGTCCTCTTTGTATAAATAGCTTGTACACCAATACAGTATTCGTTATTTCGTAGCTGGTGCTTCCGTTGCAGCAGCAGGAGCTTCACTTGCTGCCGGAGTAGCGGATGCATCCGGTTTGTCAGTCAGTGTATTCGTGATCTTGGAATTCTTGTTCAGATCCGCCAACCAGGTAGCAGACATCTCAGACACTTTTTGTGCAATTAGAGTCTTTTTGATCTCATCTTTCTTCTCGGCGAGTGTATATTCCTTGGCTTCCTTGCGGTCGGTAACCTTGATAATGTGGTAGCCATACTCGGACTTCACTGCACCGCTGGTTTCGCCAACCTTCATCTTGAAGGCAGCATCGGAGAATTCAGCAACCATGTCTCCGCGTTTGAAGAAGTCAAGATCGCCGCCTTTGTCCTTGGAGCCGGTATCAGCGGATTTTTCCTTGGCCAATGCGGCAAAGTCTCCACCCTCTTTGAGCTGCTTAACAATGGCTTCGGCTTCTTCCTTAGTCTTCACTAGAATGTGGGAAGCGCGTACTTCCTCTTCCTGATTGTATTTAGCCTTATTCTCGTCAAAATATTTAGAAATATCTGCGTCGGTAATTGTGATCTTAGGTTCGATTAGCTTGCGGATCTCAACCTGGAGCGGCATTTGCTTCTTCAGATCTTCAATCGTCATCGAGCTCTGCTGCAAAGCGTTATTGAGCGCTTCCTCGCCGCCGAACTGGGTTTTGAGATCTTCGATTTCCTGATTAATGTCAGCATCGGTAACCTTAATGTTGGCCTTCTTGGCTTCCTGGCCTACAAGTGTGGTAGTAATCAGGTTTTGCAGGGTGGATTCCCCGCCGGCTTCAACCAATTTATCATATAGCTGCGCTTTGGTGATGTCTGTTCCGTTCACGGAAGCAACGGCAATTTTGCTGTCATCTTTCTTGAAGGGCTGTACGATCAGTACTACGATCAGCGCTGCTGCGAGTACGAGCGATGCAATCATCCAGCCTTTACCGCCGCCGGATGCAGCAGGTGAGGAAGGAGGAGTACCTCCGCCGCCGACTTTGTTCATCACGGGAACGCTTTCTTCAACTCGTGGAGCTTGCGGTCTGCCGGAGCCCTCAGCTGCGGCTTGTACAGGTTCCTGCGGTACAGAGGCTGTTCCTGCAGTTTGAATTTCTTCTGCCGGAATAATCACAGAAGCGTCGTTCTCTTCCGGCGTAATGCCGTTTTCTAGCTTTTCATTTTCATTGAAATCTTTTTTGTCCATTATAATTAATGACTCCCTTCAATATAGGTGGTGCCTGTCTTTCTACAACTTTACCAGAAAACAGAATTCCAAACCTTAAGAAAGTATAAAAAAGCTGAATTACTTTTTAAGATTCCATTAAGAAACAGGTAAACACAGGAAAAACCGGAGCAGCACGGGTGTCCCCAGATGCGCTCCGGCCTGATGAGAGAGACTGTAATGAATCCATGAATAGAATGGTGTATCCCCAAGCTGTAGATGTCTGCGGGCAGGTGCCGGTTCTAGGAGCCCAGTCCTTTAAGCAGATGACGGATGTTCTCCTGCTTACGTCTGGGAACACGTACAGACTTGGCATATAGGCCCATTTCACCGAAGTAGATGCAGTCGTCCTCGATGGAACTGATCTTGTTCAGGTTCACGTAGCAGCTCCCGTACACGTGATAATAGCTGTTGCTCGACAATAAGCGGTTCAGTTGCTCGGCAGTCATTCTCTTTTTAATATTGTAGTTTCTGCCGTGAAAAATGACCAGGTCATGGTCCCCGACCTTAAAGAACAGAATGTCTGTCTCCACCTCGAAGTCCTCATATACATTTCTGGCTTCCAGCAGGCTGCTCATTCGTGTTCCCCCTTTATCTTGATTAATAACATTAATGTTAGCGCTTTCATTATATCATACTCTGAATGACTTGAGAAGTCTTATTTTTGAAATGTTTTTTGTCATTTTTTCCGTTGCATTTGTCATACCTCACGAAAAAATGTAAATTATATAGATGGCTGTTTAACATGAGGAGGAATTCTAGATGAACGAGAAGACGAAGCTGCTGTTATTTACCGGTTCGTATGCCACCGCAGAAGAGAGCGGAATCCAGGTGTTCGCTTTTGACGGTGAAGCCGGGGGTACTCTGGAGCGGCTGGATACCGCAGAAGGCCTGACGAATCCTACGTTTGTCAATGTGGACCCTTCCGGCCGGAAGCTGTACGCCATAGGGGAGAAGCCGAATGGAACGGGAGGCAAGGAAGGGGAGGTTATAACCTTCGCTATCGATCCTGAGACCGGCAAGCTGAGCGAATTGCAGCGGATTCAGACTATGCCTTCTGAAGGCAAAGGCCAGAGCACGACCTGTAACATTAACCGGGACGCCAAGAATGAACATCTTATAGTGTGCAGCTATCACGGGGGATCGGTTGGACTCCTCACGCTGGACCAAGAAGGACTGCCGGTAGCATTGACGGATACTGCCCAGCATACCGGACATGGAGCGACACCAGGCCAGGACCGCCCGCATCCGCATTCGGCGATCTTCAGCCCCGATGGACGTTACCTGTTCGTCTCGGATCTGGGACTGGATCTGATCCGCAGCTACCGGATAGATGCAGAAGCGGGAACCTTTGAAGCGATTGGAGATACCCCGCTGCATGCCGGGGCAGGACCGCGGCATTTCGTATTTCATCCAGACGGGAAGTCCGCGTACGTCATTAATGAGCTGGACAGCACGGTCACATCATTCCTGTATGATGCTGCGGCAGGAACCCTGAAGACTGCTGCTACCGTATCCACACTGCCTGAAGGATATGGGGCCGACCAGAACAGCTGTGCAGAGATCGCATTCTCTAAGGATGGCAAATATCTGTACGGCTCGAACCGCGGACATGACAGCATCGTTCAATATGCTGTGAATCCGCAGACGGCCGGGCTGACTCTGGTAGAGCATGTATCCACCAAAGGCGGACATCCCCGTCACTTCACGGTTACACCGGATGGAGCTTATCTGATTGTGGCCAACCGGGATGGCAATAATCTGGTCGTCTTCTCCCTGGACGAAGGCAGCGGCCGCCTGAGCTTCACCGGCAATACAGCCGAGCTGTCGAAGCCGGTATGCGTGATGCCGGCGGTCTTCCCCGCATAGGAGAGGCTGCCTGACCCTGAGGAGTCAACGGCAAAAGGAACACCGGGATGCTGCTCCGGTGTTCCTTTTGAGTTCCTGTACGGTTCATTTGTAGTAGCTTAGGTTAGAATGTGCGCCGTGCAGACAGCTTATTTGAGTGAGACGGGCTTCAGCGGCACCACGGTAGAGACTGCTGATTTGAAGAGTACATTCTGTCTCCCGTCACCCTGACCCTGCAAGGTGATCGTATAAGCGTCATAAGAGGT
Organism: Paenibacillus rhizoplanae; assembly: GCF_042684125.1. Taxonomy (NCBI): domain Bacteria; kingdom Bacillati; phylum Bacillota; class Bacilli; order Caryophanales; family Paenibacillaceae; genus Paenibacillus; species Paenibacillus rhizoplanae. Next base: position 156,198 of record NZ_JBHUKY010000021.1, read on the forward strand.
TACCAGTCCCTGCATTTTGACTCCGTTAGTTGTAAAGATCGTCACAGGCATCTTTGTTGAGATGCACTGGTTCAACAAACGTTCCTGCAATTTTAGACTTTCCACTTGGCAGCACTCCATCTTTAATTGAAATAATTTCTCCAGGCCATTATAACACGGCACAGACCTTCCCAGGAAATGTGTTCATAAGGCCTGACAAATAGACAAGGGGGTAGTTATGCTATATTATCATTACTGGTCCCGTGGATTCCGGTGGTTTATAGGGTTTTTGCTGGCTTTTATCCTGATTGCATTACTGGTTAAGCTGGGCGGAGCCCGGGGCTTCGACGATGCGGTGATCCGGTTCGTGCAATCGATGGAATCCCCGCCGCTGACGGCGCTGGCCAAAGGCTTATCTCTGGTCGGCTCCTCGAAGCTGGCGGTCGGGATCTCCCTGCTGACCATGCTCATACTCTTCTTCGCCCTGAAGCACCGGCTGGAGCTTGCCTTGTTCCTGTGGGTAGGCCTTGGCTCACAATTGCTGAACACGCTGCTGAAGCTGTGGTTCCACCGGGAGCGTCCCACCATCCACAGGCTGATTGAGCAGGCGGGATACAGCTTCCCCAGCGGGCATTCGATGGCAGCCTTCTCGTTATATGGAGTCATTGCCTATCTGCTATGGCGGCATATGCATAGCCGGAGCGAGCGGTTACTGCTGATTCTGTTCACTGTGCTGATGACGGGGGGGATCGGCTGGAGCCGGATTTATCTGGGGGTGCATTATCCGAGTGATGTGGTCGGCGGCTATGCCGCGAGCGGAGCCTGGCTGATGCTGTCGGCTGCCTGCTTCGAGGCTTACCGGAATCACAAGGCGAAGCCGCATAACATAAAGAATGCCCGGAAGAAGTAGTCTTCCGGGCATCTGCAGCCTGTTCAGGGGGCCTTCGTTGCAGCAGGCGGCGGTGACGGCTTGCCTTGGTGAAGCTGGGCTACACGGCTGAGGCTGCGCTTGATCAGCGTTGGCAGGCCTGGCTTTAGCTTCGCCGCGTCTTCCTGCGTCAGCTTCCCTTCCTTGACGAATCCATCCAGCTTCAGGCTGGCGGCATCGCTCAGCTTCTGGACATACTGGTCTTGGCTCCAGCCTTTCTTCTCCTGGGCCAGGCCGGTCAGGGTCTTGCCCGACTTCAGGCTGGTAATCAGCTCTTCACGGCCCATTCCGAGCAGCTCAGCCGTTTCACTGATAATGAAATGGCCTCCGGCCCTGAAATTCCGGTCTGCGCTGCGGGGAGGGGCATGCTCTCTGCCGGTATGCGGGGATACTGGCGGAGGGGTTGCAGTGCCTTTGGGCAACTGTTCGCCATAGGCGGCAGCAGGAGCTATAGTAAGCATCATGGCTGCTGCCCATGCGGTTATCGTGCGGGTCGTTTTTTTCATGAATACACCTCTTCTGATGGTTGTAGTTACTACCCGGTATAACAGTATTCCCTGAAAGCTGAAAGAATCCTGAAGCCCGGCTTAAGACATACTAAAATTCGCCAGCGTAGATCATGGGTAATAACAGGATATACATAAAGGATGAACATCCGCAGTAATTATGATAAGCTTCAAGCTCTTGGGAGGGATGGACTTGGCTTTCGGTGCCCGCATACTCAAAACAGGAATGGCCGTAACGCTTGCCCTTTATCTGTCCGTTCTATTCAACTTCGCCTCTCCTGTCGGTGCGGCTATTGCGGCAATCTTTGCCATGCAGCCGTCCATTTACAGATCATGGCGGTATTTCCTGGATCAGATCCAGACCAGCACGATGGGGGCGGTGATAGCGCTGCTTGCCGGAATGCTGCTCTCCAATGAACCGATTGCGGTTGGACTGGTATGTATCCTGGTGATTATGATCAGCATGAAAATGAACCGCGCCGATACGATCGGCCTGACGCTGGTCACAGTCATCTCTGTCATGGAGGCTTCCGGTCAGTGGCAGTTCGCATTAACCCGGTTCCTGCTGACTTTGACCGGGATTCTGTCGGCATTTATTATCAATATTTCCGTATTTCCGCCGCAGCCGCGCAAGCAATACATCCAGCAGATTGAGAATGTGTTCACCAGCCTGTCGCTGCTGCTGCGGACGGCGGTGTCGCATGAGATGAAGGAAAGTGTGTTCCGGGATGAGAAGAATGGCCTGGAGGGCTCGATTAAAGCGCTGGCTGATAAATACGCGTTGTTTGAGGAAGAGCAGAAGCAGCTCCGCAGGGCTAAATACAGTCAGACGAGACAGATGGTAGTCTACAAAAACCTGCTGAATTCCCTGCAAAAGGGCTATCAGGTGCTTGAGGCGATTGACCGGCATTATTTCCAGGCTGACCGGACGGAGCAAACGGATGAGCTGTTCGACCGTCATCTGGAGCAGCTGATTAAGTATCATGAGTACATTCTGCTGAAATTCGAGGATAAGCTGAAGCCGGGGGCTAATGACTCCGAGCCGCTGGCGGAGGATAATGACCGCTTCCTGAAATCCGCCATTAACGGGTATGATCCGCAGAAATCCGGGCAGCTCCGTCTGTCGGTAGTGGCGGCGGCCATCTATGACTACGGCTATCAGCTGGAGCGTCTGGACAAGGTGGCCGACCAGATCCACCGCATGAACGCAGAAGACAAGGAAAGTGTTGTGCTGAGTGAGAAAATTTAGAGCGTAAGATTATATGGCAAAAACTTGTAAAAGGACTACAGAGTTGGTAACATTGTTAGTCAACCTTCCGAAGGGGATGAAATGAATTGGATAAACATGATCACGAGTGGCAAAAGGAGCAGGAGCGGGTAAGTGACATCACCAAGCTGCTGTCTACCCATATCCGGCTGCTGTCAGAGGAGCTGGGACTCCACCGCACGGATGTCGTGGATATGCGCAAAGACTTCTGGGAAGAGGTCACAGTGAACTTCAGCAGCCCCGACGACCTGGGGGAGACTTCAACCAGTCTGCGGCAGCAGGCACAGATTCTGAACGAACGCGAACGCCATCATCTGCAATCCAGCAAGTCGCTCAAAAAATATAAAAAGCTGGTGGTATCGCCCTATTTTGGCCGAATTGATTTCTCCGAGGCGGGGGATGCTGCGGCTGACACCATCTATCTGGGCATCGGTTCGCTGATGGAGGATAACGGGACCTTCCTGATCTACGATTGGCGCGCGCCTATCTCGAGCCTGTATTATGACGGGGCACCGGGACCTGCATCCTATGCGACGCCGGGCGGACAGATTACGGGCACCATGGAGCTGAAGCGCCAATTCGTGATTGACAACGGTGAGATTGAAGTCATGTTCGACACGGGCGTCACCATCGGCGATGAGCTGCTTCAGCAGGTGCTGAGCCACAGCGCCGATGACCGGATGAAATCGATCGTAGCTACTATCCAGAAGGAGCAAAACGCGGTTATCCGTAATGATAAAAGCCGGATGCTGGTTGTGCAGGGAGCTGCCGGCAGCGGCAAGACTTCTGCGGCGCTCCAGCGGGTAGCCTATCTGCTCTACAAGTACCGTGAGGTGCTTCAGGCGGATCAGATGCTGCTCTTCTCGCCTAACCCCTTGTTCAACAGCTATGTATCCACTGTGCTGCCTGAGCTGGGGGAAGAGAATATGCAGCAGACGACCTTCCAGATGTATCTGGAGCACCGGCTGGGCCAGGAATTTCAGCTGGAGGATGTGTTCAGCCAGACGGAGAGTCTGCTGAATGCCCCGGACGGAGAGGAAGCGTTCATACGCCGGGAAGGCATTGCTTATAAATCATCGGTGTCCTTCCTTAGTGCTATCCGGCAATATGTGAATTTGCTGGAGCATGAAGGCATGCTGTTCAAGCCGCTGATGTTCCAGGGGAAGGCCGTTGCCTCTAAGGAAGAGATGGAGCGCCAGTTCTACAGCTATGACCCGGGCATCAAGCTGGCGAACCGGATTGAGCTGATGACGGGCTGGCTGCTCAAAAAAATTGCGGCCTTCGGCGTAGAAGAGCGGAGTGCGGCCTGGGTAGACGAGCAAATTGAGCTGATGGATAACAGCGATTATCAGCGGGCCTACAACCAGATGCGCCGCAAGGGCGGAGGGCATAACGACAGCTTCGATGATTATGAGGCGGAGCGAATCCTGCTGGCCCGCTACGTGGTCAGCCAGCGTCTTAAGCCGCTGCGCGGCTGGACCAAGCGCGGACGCTTCGTGGATGTGAAGGCGCTGTACAGCCGCTTATTCGAAGGTCGTGAGCTGATTGAGAGCCTGGATACCCGCCAGCCGCTGCCAGAAGCGTGGGATGAGATCTGCGCACAGACGCTGGCTGCGATTAGGAGCAATGAGCTGGCCTATGAAGATGCGACGCCGTTCCTGTATTTGAAGGAGCTTAGCCAGGGCTTCCGGACGAACACGCTGATCCGTCATGTCATTGTCGATGAGGTGCAGGATTACTCGCCGTTCCAGCTGGAATTCATGCGCCGCCTGTTTCCCCGGGCCAAAATGACCGTGCTCGGCGACCTGAACCAGGCGATCTATGCCCAAGGCGAGGTGCTGGGAGATCTGGCGGGGCTGGTGAGTATCTATGGTGAAGAGAACACTGAGGTGATCTCCTTGACCCGCAGCTACCGTTCTACGTATGAGATTGTTGAATTCACGCGGGCGATGATTCCCGGTGGCGAGAAGATCGTACCCTTTCACCGCCGGGGGGAGGAGCCGCTCCTGACGCTGGTGGACAGTGAAGCGGATCTGCTCTCCTCAGTGGAACAGGATGTGCTGAAGCTTCATGCAGAGGGTTATCATTATGTGGCCGTGATCTGCAAGACAGCGGAAGAGAGCGCACAGGTGCACCGTGAACTGGAGAAGCGGCTGCCGGTGCGGCTGGTCACGAAGGAAACACCTAATTTTCAAAAAGGGACGCTGGTGCTTCCGGCCTACCTCGCCAAGGGTGTCGAGTTCGATGCTGTAATCATCTATAACGGTTCCGCTGAGAAATACGGGCGTGAACATGAACGTAAGCTGTTCTATACCGCCTGTACCCGGGCGATGCATCTGCTTCATATCTACAGTCTGGGAGAGCCAAGCCCGTTCATGCCTGCTGCTGTGCGTGAAACGGTTACGGCTGGTACGCAGGAGAAGTGAGAAATAGGTATGAAAAGACAAAACCGCCTGCGCGTGTGACGCGAGGCGGTTTTTGTCTTTTCCACGGAAGTGTAGCTTCCTGCTATCCCTGTAGGGCCGCTTTGTGCTTACGGGATCGCTGAGTCACGAGTACCATAAGATAAACAGCGAGCAGCAGGAGAGGTGCCAAGATCGAATACCGGTACATTACGGCGTAGCTGGTGAACATGGCGACAGCACCGAGCAGTATGGAGCCGATGGCGACACCGAGATCCAGGGAGTTCAGGAACATTCCGTTGGCTAACCCGCGCTGGCGCGGCTCGACAGACTGGATCATCCAGGTCTGGAGCGCAGGCTGCATGGAGCCGAAGCCGAAGCCGTAGCATAGAGCAGCCGGGAACAAGCCCGCCGTTGTGGAGGCGAAGGACAGCAGCAGCAGGCCGGCGACGATGAACAGGCTTCCCGGGATGAGCAGGGCAGCCGGGCCGAAGCGGTCATAGATTCTGCCGGACAGCGGCCGGATCACTAGGATGGCTACGGCATTGAACAGGAAGAAGTAAGCGATATGCTGGAGGTGCTTCTCTTGCCCGTAGAGCGCCAGGAAGCCCAGCAGCCCGCCGTAAGAGATCGATAAGAGGAAGTTAAGCAGGCAGGGAAGCAGCAGCCTGCGGTAAGGATTGCTTCCCGCAGCTGCAGCCGGAACTGCGGGCGGCTCCAGATGTCCGCCAGGCAGTGACTTCGCCAGGCGGAAGCCCATCGGCAGGATCAGAGCAAGCGCGACAGCCGTCCCCAACAGCAGGGACCCGAATCCTGGTCCTTGCAGCAGGCTGAGTCCGATCAACGGGCCAGCCGACATGGCTAGGCTGGTGGATAATCCGAAATAGCCCATGCCCTCGCCCATCCGCCGGATGGGGATAACATCGGAGGCCATGGTCGGGAACGCTGTGCTGGCCATACCGAAGCCTATGCCGAACAGCATGCGGAATAGCAGCAGGGTGAAGATGCTGCCTGCGAAATAATATCCCGCCACCGCAGACAAGGAAATGGCAAGGCCGAGGAAGATCAGCAGGTTGCGCCCGCCTTTCTCCATGGCTCTGGCCGAGAAGAGGCGGGAGGCAATCGCACTGAAAGCGAACAGGCTGGTGACAAGGCTGACCTGTACGGATGAAGCATGCAAAGCACTTTCCGCATAAGCCGGAAGGGTAGACAAGGTCATCTGCAGTCCTATGAACAGCAGGAGATTGCAAAGGGTGAGTGTAATGAAGGATGTAGTCCATAGACGTTCAGATGATTGATTCAAGTGTTTTGACTCCTATTCCTGATGTATATTTCCGGTGTTGTGATAGATTTGCTCCAGCATACTGCGGAGATCTTCAAGCTGCTGCGGCTGCAACCCGGATACAGCCATATCTATAGTCTGCTGCTCCAGTGCTATAGTGTTCTCGATTAACGCCTGCCCCTCTGCGGTGGCGTAGAGCTGGAACGCCCTGCGGTCCTCCGGGTTGGCTGTTTTGGTAATGAAGCCTTTCTTGAGCAGGAGCTCCACGATCCGGGCGGTGGTCGGCTGGTCTTTGGCGGAGGCAACGGCAACCTCCTTCTGGCTGACTCCGCTGCGGTCACAGATCATCAGCAGGGTGGACCATTGCTCGGGTGTGATGTCATACGGCTTCAGCGCCCGGGCGAAGCTCACTGAGATTCTCCGATGGGTGGAGCCCAGCAGGAAGCCGAGGAATTGCTGAGGTGAGGAAAGAGTCATAAATGAACTGCTCCTTTGAAATTACTTGTTACAACAAGTATAAGCATAACAAGTAAATGGGTCAAGGCTGTATGGCGTCCGTCCAATCTAACAACACCAAAAAAGCCCCGCTCCGCATAATGCGGAAAGGGGCTTGAACTTTATGCTTTGTTTTTAAACCTGTGGAACCTTCTCCCAGTCCTTGAGGAAGCGTTCGATACCATTATCGGTCAGCGGGTGCTTCCAGAGCGATGGCAGGAGTGATCCCGGGATGGTAGCGATGTGAGCGCCGGCAATGGCAGCTTGCTCCACATGGGCAATGTTGCGGATACTGGCGGCGATGATCTCGGATTTCAGGTCGTAGTTGGTCAGAATCGTCTTCAGATCCTTGATCAGCTTCATGCCGTCTACACCGATATCATCCAGACGTCCGACGAACGGACTGATATAAGTAGCTCCTGCCTTGGCGGCCATGAGGCCTTGAGCAGCGGAGAATACGAGCGTTACGTTGGTTTTGATGCCTTTTTTGGTCAATTCATAACAAGCTTCCAGACCATCTTCGGTCATAGGCAGCTTGATGACCACGTTCGGAGCCCATTCAGCGATCTCGTAAGCTTCCTTAAGCATCTCTTCAGCCGTAAGACCGATAACCTCAGCGCTTACAGGACCAGGGACAATCGCTACGATCTCTTTGATTACGTCCTTAAACAATCTGCCTTCCTTGGCAATCAGCGACGGGTTCGTCGTTACGCCATCCACTAATCCGAGGCGGGTAATACGTTTGATTTCCTCAATATTTCCGGTATCCAAGAAAAATTTCATTTCCAGGTATCCTCCCTTGATTTCGTATGGATTTGACAAAACAGCAGGCTCCACTTCATTATGAGACATGCCACGTGAAGTTTCAACTGTTAATTTGAATCTCTCAAAATAACTTTATGGAATCGGCGCAAAAAATTGTTTTTACATGGGTAGGACCATTCCCGGCTACTTCTGTCCATGATACTATAGAAGCGGTATTGTTCATTACAGGCGATGGGCTGGTGACAGGAATGTATACTTTGATTGTGGGAGCGGTGCTGTTTCTGCTGCTCACGGCCGGAATTATTGCTTATCAGAACAGCAGAATTCTTGCGGAGCAAGAGACACATGCTTCCAGGACACATACCGGCAATCTGATGTATTCGGTATATAATCAGAGGTTCTCTGCGGACGAGGAGCTGCCGGAAGCTGTACCGCTGTTTCAATTCACGGTGTATGAGCGCGGGGAAGAAGACCTGCCGGAGGCAGAGGCGGGAACGACCCGTGCCCTATGTAGGGTTGCAGCCGGTACGGGCGAGATGGCGTTATCTGATGCGCAGAATTATATGCTGGGCATTCTCCGCCAGGCCGCAGTGCAGGGGGGCCGGCTTACGCATGTTTCTTTTTCAGGGAAGGCTGCCCGCAGGGGTGAGAAGGAACTGATTCAGGCGATGGAGACTGCGGCGAAGGAGGAGACCCGCTATGCAGATCAACGTTAATGATGTAGTCCTGTCTGTGCAGGAGGGTGATATAACCGCCTGGCAGGGCGAGATGATCGTCAACGCCTCGAACTCCGGTCTGTATGGAGGCGGGGGAGTGGACGGGGCTATACACCGGGCCGGGGGCCCGGGAATTGCGGAGGAATGCGCGGTTATCCGCCAGAAGCAGGGTGGCATCCTTCCCGGCGAAGCTGCGCTCACCAGTGCGGGGCGGCTTGCTTTTCGCGGAGTGATACATACGGTTGGGCCGATCTGGAAGGGCGGTAAGGCCGGTGAAGCGGCTGTGTTGGCCAGATGCTATAAGAGCAGCCTTGATTTGGCCTGCGCCCATGGGGTGAAGAGCCTGGCTTTTCCGAACATCAGCACGGGCATTTACAACTTCCCGAAGGAGCTGGCCTGTAAAACGGCGCTGGAAGCTGTAGTTGGGTATGTCCGCGCGAAGAGCCCGGCAGAGATGCCGCTGCGGCAGATCGATTTCATCTGCTTCGAGCATGAGAATGCCGGGCTGTACGGGGCGATGTTTGGGAATTATAGCTGAACAGACGCTGGAGAACCGATAGAAAAGATGAAGGAGTGCGTTACCTTGAACCCTGTAACTGAAGTGAATTTCGTGCGCGTTGATCCGCACAACACAGATTTGAGAGCGCTGGTCGACCAGCTCGATAAGGATTTGAAGTCCCGTTATCCGCATGAGATGATCTATGGTGTGGATTTCTCTGACCCTAAGGTGCAGGAGATGACGTTCGTGGTCGCGTACCAGAATGAGCGGGCGGTAGGCTGCGGCGCGCTGCGTCCGCTTGATCCGCAGAGCTCTATAATGGAGCTGAAGCGGTTCTATGTAGATCCGGGTTCCCGTAAGCAGGGAATCGCCAGCCGGATGCTGCAGGATCTGGAGGCACGGGCTATCGCCGCAGGATGCGGTGAGATCCGGCTGGAGACCGGCATCAAGCAGCCGGAATCCATTGCCTTATATCTGAAGCACGGCTACCAGCCTATTGACCTGTTCGGGCCTTACATAGGTGATCCGGATAGTATGTGTTACGGCAAAAGCCTGCCTCGGCCAAAGCCCGGGATTCAGGCGTGATACTTGCCCGCTGGGGCGTTCAGTACCCATTCCAGCATTAGAATCAGCTCTTCTAGCCGGTTAAGCTGGGCGCCCAGGGCGGTCCGCTGCGGGTCACCGGGGGGCAGGGGAGTCAGGCGTGACTCCAGGGATCTGCGCTGGAGCGTCATTTCGTTGATTTTGGATTGGATCTGGTTCTCAGTTCTCATGCGGATACCTCCTGATGGATTATTAGTGTCAGGCTGATGGGTAAGGATAAGAATTCCTTGTGGACAGGCACAGCCGATTCCACTTCGTTCATTATAACGGATAACATGGAGGGAATAAAATGAGTATCAATGTGAAACAGCTGGCAGCGGAGAAGGCAGTTGAATATGTGCAGGACGGGATGAAGGTAGGCCTGGGAACAGGCTCAACTGCTTACTGGGCCATCCGCAAGCTGGGTGAGCGGGTGAGCGGGGGCTTGCAGATTACGGCCGTAGCTACCTCACAGGCGTCTGAGGATCAGGCCCGTGAGCTGGGCATTCCGCTGGTAGCGTTCGGTGATGTGGACAGCCTCGACCTGACGATTGACGGGGCGGATGAGCTGGACGGGGCGCTGCAGCTGATTAAGGGCGGCGGCGGTGCGCTTTTGCGGGAAAAGATTGTCGCCATGGGCAGCGCCCGCATGATCGTTGTGGCCGATGAGAGCAAGGCGGTGACCACGCTCGGAAAGTTCCCGTTGCCGGTGGAGATTGTACCGTTTGCCTGGGAGTGGACGGTTGCCGCTCTGGCTAAGCTGGGCTGCAAGACGGAGCTGCGGCGCAGCGGTGAAGACCTGTACAAGACGGATAACGGCAATTATATCGCCGACTGCCGTTTTGTAGCGATTGAATCGGCGGCAGAGCTGGCGCTTGCCCTTCAGCGAATTCCGGGAGTCGTCGAGCACGGCCTCTTCATCGGGATCGCGGATCTGGCGATCATCGGCAAGAGTGACGGCACAATTGAGATTATTGAAGGTGGCCAGGATCGCTAAGCCGCATGCAGGCCGCCGGAAGGGGAAGGCTTCATCAGCCAAGCAGGCGCTGCCGCCCGGACGGCGGTTCCTGGCCTGGCTGCTGCTGATCGCGTATAGCGGAATGCTGCTGTACTGGATGTTCATCGGGTTCGGACGGACGGTTCAGCTGGACGGGCCATTCCGTTACAATCTTGAACCGCTGCGTACAGTGCGTTTATACTTTGATATGAATAACGGATTATCGTCTGCCAACAGGCTGGTGAATCTTCTGGGGAATGTGGCGGTATTCGCGCCGTTTGGCATTCTGCTTCCGCTGGTGGTCACCGGCTCCCGTTCTTTGATCCGGCTGACGCTTCTGTCTGCACTGGGTATCCTTGTACTGGAGCTGCTGCAGATGCTGCTGCATGTCGGGAGCCTGGATATCGACGATCTGCTGCTTAACCTGCTTGGGGTTTGGACGGGTTATGCGCTGCTGCGGCTGGTGCGGGGATAGTGGATTCGCTGGGCTCAGGTATAATTTTAGGAGGATGAGACACATGTTGATAGATTTGAAGCCGCTTGTCGGCACACCGCAGGTGAATGAGCTGCTCTCTTATGCGGTTATAGATGACCCGGATGTGCTGATACGCACTTCGGAGGAATATAGTAAGCTTGCGGCCATGCAGCTGTGCGGCTGGGAGGAGGACGGGCTGCTGCTCGGACTGACCGGGTATGAAGAGACCGAAGACGGCTCGCTCGACATCCGCCATATCGCAGTGCTCCCGGAGAACCGGGGCAAAGGGTACGCGCGCGGCATGATTCTGGAGCTGGTCACCTCCCGTCAGCCGCGTTATCTGGTAGCGGAGACAGAGGACGAGATTGCCGCTGACTTTTACCGCAGCCTGGGCTTCATGGTATACAGCCTGGGAGAGAACGCTGCCGGAATCGAAATGTTCCGCTGTGTCTACGAGGTGGAAGAGACGGAGGACGAGGAGTAAGGCGGGCAGACGGTGTGCGGTAGCGGAACTGGAACTGGAACCCGAACCCTGGCTGCTTTAAACAGTTCTTCATAAACAGCCATTCTGCACATTACAGTGCGGGGTGGCTGTTTTTGCGTTCAAGCACACCAACTTGCAGGAGAATCCTGCATATTATACAACACGGCAGAGCCCGGCTCGGTAAGCGGATGGAAATCCTGCACATTTTGCAACAATACACGGTATAACCCAAGCCAAACCTCCGGAAATCCTGCATAATGTGCAACAAAGTTGAATCCGGACCGCTGATCCGTCACAAATCCTGCATAATGTGCAACAAGTCTGGTATCTGAATGGCTAACGCGGGACAACCATAGTCATTATTTTTCTGGAAATCAGGCCAGATGGAGCTGAGACAGCCCAAATGAATCTCAATGTAAAATTCATGAAAACCAGTTGACTTTTAATGAAAAGGACAATATAGTTTTACTGTGAAACTGTTCGACACGTGAACTAATATGGAAAGGCGGAAGCAGCATTGAAGAAAGACGCAGAAGAATGGATCAATCGCTACGTAGATGCTTATATGGTCGTTACGAGGCAGATCAATGCGCGGCTCCGGGATATTTTTGGCGAAGGTCTGACAACGGACCAATTCCTCATTCTCAGGCTGATCAGCGGGCAGGAGAAGTGCACCTCGACGTATCTGGCTGAAGCAGTCGCCGTTGGCAAAAGCTCGATTACTGCCATCATCAACCGGCTGGATGAAGCCGGGATGATTCAGCGGACCCGGGACGAGAATGACCGCAGGCAGGTGTATCTGACCATGACGGAATACGGAGAGAGTGTCTACAAGACCTCTGAGAAGCAGATGCAGCAGGTGATCTCCCCATACTTGTTCCACTTCGAGGATGACAATATAGAGCTGTTTATTACGATGTTTGAGAAGCTGGCATTTCTGATGCAGGATGCAGGGGGGAGAAGCAATTGAGAACGATTTTGAAGGCAAGATGGGCGGTTATCGCGGTGTGGGTGGCTGTGGCGGTAGTGCTATTCCTCACGGCTCCGGGGATGTCCGATCTGGTGCGCGAGAAGGGGCAGATCACTGTTCCGGCTGGCTATACCTCATCGCGGGCTGCGGAGATTATGAAGGAGGTCGCTGCGGCTAAGGACGGGGAGACGGTGCATCAGGTAGCCCTGGTGTTCCATAAGCCTGAGGGGCTGACGGCCGCAGACACCGAGAGTATTAAGCAGGGTGTTGAGAAGCTGGCCGGGAACAAGGATTCCCTTAAGCTCGGCGCGATTACAGATCCGTTCGCACAGCCTGAGTTGAAGGATACGCTAATTGCTGGGGACGGCAAGACGATTATGGTGGCATTGTCGGTGCAAGGCGGAGAAGCGGCGGTCAAGGAGCTGCCGGGCAAGTCTGCTGAGCTGCTAAGTAACGTTACGGCGGAGCATTATATGACCAGTGAAGGGCTGATTACGGAGGATACGATTGCCAGCTCGGAAGCCGGTCTGAAAAAGTCGGAATATATCACAGTCGTGTTTATTCTGCTGATTCTGTTCGTGGTGTTCCGTTCGTTCGTTGCTCCGTTCGTGCCGCTGCTGACGGTGGGGCTGAGTTATATCGTGTCCCAGTCGATTGTCGCGTTCCTGGTGGACCGCTTTGACTTTCCGCTATCGACGTTCACCCAGATCTTCATGGTGGCTGTCATGTTCGGGATCGGGACCGATTACTGTATCCTGCTGATCAGCCGGTTCAAGGAGGAGCTTGCTCATTCGGAGGATACACAAAGCGCGATCATCGCCACTTACCGGAAGGCCGGTGGAACGGTGTTCTATTCAGGGCTGGCCGTCTTCGTCGGCTTCGTGGCGATCGGCTTGTCCAAGTTCATGCTCTATCGTTCGGCGGTGGCGGTGGCGGTCGGCATAGCGGTGATGCTGCTTGCACTTGTGACCGTTGTGCCGTTCTTCATGGCGGTGCTGGGTCCTAAGCTGTTCTGGCCCTCCCGCGGCAAGCTGGAGCACAGTGAGAGCCGGATCTGGGGAGCGGCCGGTTCGTTCTCGCTGAAGAGACCCTGGGCTGCGCTGCTGATCGTTGCTGCGGTTGTGGCACCGTTCCTGCTTACCTACAGCGGGAAGCTGAGCTTCAACAGCATGGATGAGATCGGGCCTAACTACGCCTCGGTCAAAGGATTCAATATTATATCCGAGAGCTTCGGTCCGGGTGAATCCATGCCGGGCAAAATTGTCATTAAGAATGACGACCGGATGGACACTGCTGAGTACATGGGCCTTGCAGAGAAGATCAGCCGCGAGCTGGAAAAGGTGGATGGCGTTAAGGCTGTGCGCAGCATGTCCCGGCCTACCGGGGAGCAGATTAATGACTTCCTGATTCCTACTCAGGTGGCTACGCTGGCGGACGGTCTGGATCAGAGCAGTGAAGGGTTAACCAAGATCCAGAGCGGGCTGAGCGAAGCAAGCAAGCAGCTGAAGGACAATGGGCCTAAGCTTGCCGAGGCCGCCTCGGGCAGCGCGAAGCTGACAGAAGGAACGGCTGAGCTGAAAAAAGGCATTGACGCGCTGGGCGATGGCCTAACGCGGATCGAGGAGGGTATCCGCAGCGGCGGGGCCGGAGCGGGAGAGATCAGAGCCGGCCTGGCGCAGGCAGCAGGCAGTGCGAAGCAACTGGCACAGGCCAATGCCGCGCTGCTCGAAGGGTACAAGAAGATCGGCGGCGGCCTGACAGCACTGAACGGGGGCCTCACCGGTCTGCAGACACAGCTTCAAGGCGTGGCAGATGCGCTTAACGGTCTGGGAGCTTCCTTCTCTGGACTGGAAGCCGCCTATCCGGAGCTGCTCCAGGATGTGAATTACCAGACGATCAAAGGTACAGTTACGCAGAGCGGTACGGGAGCTGCGGGACTTGCCGGAGGACTGGGCCAGATCTCGGCCCAGCTGAGCGGTGCGGCGGCCGGATTGACGGAGGCCAATGCCGGATATTCCAAAGCGGCAGCGGGTCAGGCTGCGCTGGCGAAGGGGCTGGATCAGCTCGTAGCCGGTATCGGCAAGCTGCAGTCCGGGCTGAAGCAGGCGGCAGACGGCCAAGGGCAGATTGTCGGCAAGCTTCCGGCGATCACTGCCGGGCTTACACAGCTCCAGGGCGGGCAGAAGCAGCTTGCCGACGGGTTCGGTGAGCTTACAGGCCAGCTTGGCCAGCTAACGGACGGACTGACCCAAAGTGCGGATGGTCTGGGACAAATCACCGGAGGCTTAAGCTCAGCGCAGGACTACCTCAAGCAGATTCAGGATGCCAAAGATGATGAGCTGAGCGGGTTCCTGGTTCCGGCAGAGGCTCTCAAGGCCAAGGGGATGCAGCAGGTATTCGATACCTATCTGTCGGGGGACCGCAAGGTCATGACCCTGGATGTGGTTTTCGCCGGGAATCCATACAGCGCAAAGGCTATTGACAGTGTCGGACAAATTCAGGCTGCGGTTGACCGTGCCGTGGCCGGCACCAAGCTGGAGAATGCGGAGACAGCCATGAGCGGTGTGACCAGCACCTACAATGATTTGCAGACCATCTCCAATGAAGATTACACGCGTACGGTCATTCTGATGCTAAGCGGTATTTTCATCATCCTGGTGGTGCTGTTCCGCTCGATGATTATGCCGCTGTACATCATTGCCTCATTGTTAATCACTTACTTTACGGCACTGGGCATCACGGAAGCGATCTTCGTGCATCTGCTGAACTATTCGGGAATCACCTGGACGACGCCGTTCTTCAGCTTCGTCATGCTGATTGCCCTCGGGGTGGACTATAGTATCTTCCTGATGGACCGCTTCAATGAGAACAAAACCTGGGATGTGCGTGAAGCCATCCTGCACGCCATGCGCAATATGGGGACAGTGATTCTCTCGGCTGTAGTGATTCTGGGCGGTACCTTCGCCTCGATGTACCCTTCCGGAGTCCTGTCGATGATGCAGATTGCTACAGTCGTGTTATCGGGTCTGGCGCTATATGCACTGGTATTCCTGCCGTTCTTCGTGCCGGTGATGGTGCGCATGTTCGGCCGGGCCAACTGGTGGCCGTTCCGTCCGGCGGCTGCGGACGAACACCCGAAATCACTGGATATGTAATATTCAGTATTATATGATGGGTCACAATGATGGAATACAGTACAAGAGCAGGCTTTCGCTACTAAGCGGAGCCTGTTCTTTGGTGTTTACGTAAGAAGAAGAGAAAATAATTGTTAATGCGGAGTAACCTTATGCGCCTGTGCTCCATCTAAACAGATATATACAACTAACAAGCGGGAAGCAGTAGCATCCCGAAGGAAGGGAGGAGATCTACCCTGGATACCGTACAAGAGGAACTGGTCCAGCGTGCACAGGCAGGCGACAGTGAGGTCTTCATCCAACTGGTGAAGAGTCTGGATAGGCGGATGTACAGTATGGCGAAGTCCATGGTCAGGAATGACGAGGATTGTGCAGACGCCATGCAGGAGACGGTGCTTAAGGCATTTAAAGCAATCTCCGGATTGAAAGAGGCGGCATATTTTAACACCTGGCTGTTTCGTATTCTGATCAATGAATGCAACATGATTCTGCGCAGACGGGATAGGGTTATAGTCATGTCCGATCCGCCGGAGAGCATACAATCCCCTTCTTCGACTGCAGAAGATATGGATCTGCGTCAGGCCATCAGTGGGCTGGAAGAGGTATCGCGGACGATTGTTAAGCTGCATTATTATCAGGGATTGAGGCTTCAGGATATTGCAGAACTGCTTGAGCTGTCAGAGAGCGCAGTCAAGACCAGGCTGCACCGGGCCAGAAAAACCTTATATCACACACTCTCGCAACCCTTAGAAAGGAAGGTGTACGAATGAGTCAGCATGAGTTGGAGAAGCGGCTGGCAGGCCTCAAGGAGGAGAGTCTTCCTGAACTGCCGGAAGTTGTGCACACACGTATGGAAGAAACTTACCGGATGATCGTAGAGCGGGATGAGGCAAGCCTGGAGGAGACTCGGCCAAAGGATATTTCCAAACACAGGAGAAAACATAGCTGGCTGTACCGGGTGATAATCAGTGCAGCATCAGTGGCTGCCGGGCTTGTGATTATCATTAGCCTGGGGTTCATCTCTCCGGCCATGGCAGAGACCTTGAAGCAGCTGCCCTTCCTGGAAAGTGTGTTCAATCTTGTAGGAGATGCCGGACTTCAAAAAGCAAATAAAGCAGGTCTGACCACAAATGTTCAGCAGAGCGTCACTCAGGACGGGACGACGATCAGTGTGTCGGAGCAAATGTATGACGGAAGCCGCTTGTCAGTGGTGCTTACCCGTGCTCAGACAGACGGCAGTGACAAGGGGAAATGGCTAGATTTGACCCGCATGGGGGAGGAAGCCGGAGGAATCAATAATATTGAATTTAGGGTGAACGGAAAATCAGTGAATACGGGGAACAGCATGGCGTCGGGAGGGACGGGGGAACCAGACTCTGTCATCGTTACAGCGCTGAATGAAGCTAATCTGCAAGTGCCTGAGTCATTTGATCTCACAATGTTGGTCTCTATTAATGGAATTAAAAAGCCATTCCGCTTTGAGTTTCCGGTGAGCAAGAATACTTTGGGCGATCTTGTGCTGGTTCCGGGAGAGGTCAAGGTACATGACCCTATTCATTTGCAGCATACGCGGCTGGAATTAAGCCAAACCTCAACCCGGCTGCTAACTGAAGTTACGGGAGACCCTGGAGCGGATAACAAAGCGATTGAGGAAGCCATTCCGGATAAATACAAACAACAGGGGAGCTTCAATTTAGGGTTCGAGCTGTGGGATGGGCAAGGGCAAGAGGCCGTTATGGTAGATGGCAGCAGTAGAGGTAACGTGGATAAGCTAACTTACAGCAATGTCTTTGAACCTTTTGAGAAGAAGCCGGAAGAAATCATCATTAAGGCTTTCGTCATTAAGGATGAAAAGAAGCTCTATATCCCGGAACTTGAGATGACGGTTCCCGTACAATAACACAAACAACCTCCGGGGTCTGCAATGTGCAGCAGCCGGAGGTTGTTGCGGTTAATAGCCTATAACTCAATAATCTGCCGCTTAGCGCAGCTTCGCAAAATAACTGCGCAGCGCCCAGCCGCGTTCCTGACGCTTCTTGTACTTGGGCAAGGAGCGGTAGACGGCAAGCGATTCGTTAAAAGCAAGCTTGGCATCCTCCGTGCGCCCCAGCGTCTTGAACATCGAGCCAGCCAGATAATAAGCTTCGCTGGAGGAGGATTGAATCTCCTGGAATTGGCTCACATAGTGGAGCGCCTTGTCCTGGTCCACATGCCGGAAGATCTCGGCCAGACGCAGGTAAGGCTGCCCATATTGCGCCCGGCGGTTGATGTCCAGCCCCTTGAGCATCTGGGCTTCTCCTTCGGCAAGCTGGCCCAGCTTGAGGTTGGCGTATCCCAGCTCCACCCAGTATTCAGCGGATGTCTCATAACGGTCGGCGATGGCACTCAGCAGCTCCTTGGCTTCGCTGTAGCGTTTGCGTTCAATGAGTAGCCGGGCCAGATCGAATTTGGCGGTGACATCGTTCGGGTTCTGGGCAATGGTCGTCCGTAGCTTCGACATCTGGCGGCTGCGGCGGAATGGCTTGGAGAGGCTGGGCAGAATGCCGACATAACGGCGGTCCAGAAAATACAGGACTACCAGTAGAATAATCAGAGCCAGAATCGGATTGCCAAGCAGCCGGTAAAGCAGCAGGAAACCTAGAATTTTAATCATGAATATGAATTCCCTCCATTACATTTGTGGTTCATTTGTGCTTCCTGCAAATTGGATATGAATAGGCAGGGTAATTATACCATATCAACCTTTTTAGAGGCCACGATAAAAGAGACTGGGGGCCGGTTATCCAGTTCCGGGTGATCCATAAGCCCCCAGCTCCTGCCTGCACTGCTGTCATTGACAGGCTGCTGCCGAAGTCATAAGCTTTGTGTACAGTCAGATTGTCTCATCGCTATATTAGCTCTTATATAACAGTGTATTCAACTAACACTTGGAAAGAAGGAAGAACCGTGGAGACATTGACAAGCAAGGTCCAGCTGCGTCCTCTGGGACGCTCTGAGTTATCGGTATCGCCGCTTGGCCTGGGCTGCTGGCAGTTCAGCCGGGGCAAAGGATTCGTAGGCCGTTACTGGAGCAATATTACAGACGCGGATATTCTGGATATTGTGCGGGTCAGCCTGGAAGGCGGCATGAACTGGGTGGATACGGCAGAAGTCTATGGCGGCGGCAAGTCGGAGGAGGCGCTCGCTCATGTGCTGGATCAGCTTCAGCAGGAAGGCAGCCCGCAAGCGGCTCCGCTGATTGCGACCAAATGGTGGCCGATGCTGCGGACAGCGCACTCGATTACCTCCACGATTGATCAGCGGATTGCTTGCCTGGGCGGCAGAGACATTGATCTGTACCAGATCCACCAGCCGTTCTCCTTATCCTCCATTGCCAGTGAGATGAAAGCAATGGCGGGACTGGTACAGGCCGGCAAAATCAGGTATGTCGGGGTAAGCAATTACTCAGCTAAGCAGATGGTGGAAGCGCACCGCATCTTGCAGACCTACGGGCTCACCCTGGTCTCCAATCAGGTCAAATACAATCTGCTGCACCGCAGCATCGATCAGAACGGCATCATGGCTGCGGCCAAGGAGTTGGGTATCTCGATCATCGCCTATTCCCCGCTCCAGCAGGGTATCCTGACCGGACGGTTCCACGCAGATCCGTCGCAGATTAAGGCAGTCTCGCGGTCCCGGCGGATGATGTCCGGCCTGGACGACAAGAGCCTGGCCCGCAGCAAGCCGCTGATCACCTCCCTGACCGCACTCGCTGACAAATACGGTTGCACACCGGGACAGATTGCGCTTAATTGGCTGATTCATTATCATGGTGACACCGTAGTTGCGATTCCGGGCGCTTCCAAGGTCCGTCATGCCCGGGAGAATGTCGGCACCATGACCTTCCGGCTGGAGCGGGACGAGCTGGAGCTGCTGAATGAGGCCTCCTGGGCTGGCTTGAAGAAGTAACCCTGAATTCGGCAGCTCTTCATTAACTCAAACGGGGAGTGAACTGACATGAATCAGAAATACTGGCTGGTTGTCCAATATCCCATGAAGAGTCTGCAAGGGAGCCAGCGCGATCAATGGTTGAGGGATAAAGTAACGGAATACCTGAATCTCTTTTTAGCGGATGCGGAGCTTGGCTATGTAGACGGGTCTGAGATGGGCAAAACGGTATCAGACCCGCAGCAATTTGTACTTAACATCTTTTGTGTCATTACGGATGAACAACGGGGGATAGCTCTGATCAAAAAAGTTATAAGAGAGCATAGGCTTGATTATACCCGGATCAAACTGGCCACGATGCCCTTTGAGGGTGGAGGAACCTATACGCTAAAATATGCCTCTAAGAAAGGCGTGACTGATTTTTCGTTATAGCCATTATTTAGTCGAGCTGATGAATGAATAGAATGATACTCAGCAGCGGACCCGGACTTTGATTTTCAAGTCCGGGTCCGCTATTTCCATTTTTCTGAGATAAAACTGTTTAGGACTGGAAAGAGCAGGTTATATAAGGGATAAGATGCTTCGCACTCACGCAAATAAGGTGAAGATTATGGAAGGAGGTTGAACTTCAATGAGTATGAGCGTACATAACCTTATGGCTTTTAATCATCAGTTTTTTAGACCTCAGCCTGTTATCAATCCCAAAGCGCAGAGACAGGAAGACAAAGTCCAAAGCTTTCAGGAAGTCCTTAACGAGAAGCTGAGCAACTATGGCGACATGAAGAAATAAGCAATGGAGCAGCAGAACTATTTTCCACAGAAGATCTTGCAGCAAATCATAGAGCCTTCAGCAAAAGCAGCAAAAAGGTGCCTCCCGAAACTCGGAAGGCACCTTTTGTTTAGGAAATTATAATTTCCTGCTCTTGTGGACAAGGTGTGTGTATTAGCGGAATAAGGGCTCTTTGAATGGTATGGCCCGAATGTATGCGGAAAACAGCATACATTGTGCTGGTGCGCAGGCATATGGCTCGTATGTATGCGGAAAACAGCATACATTATGCTGCGCGCGGGCATATAACCCGAATGTATGCGGAAAACAGCATACATTGTGCTGGTGCGCAGGCATATGGCTCGTATGTATGCGGAAAACAGCATACATTATGCTGCGCGCGGGCATATAACCCGAATGTATGCGGAAAACAGCATAACATTGTGCTGGTGCGCAGGTAATCCTATTCATCCGTTAGGATGACTTAGTTCCTATGCTTTGCATCCTGAGAGCGCCTGCATCATCCTGCTGACCGGCAGATTAACGTTTGCTTCGTACGCGCTTTGATTTGCGCAGCTTCGGTTCGGAGCCCGGTGCCTGCCGCATGATCCATTTCAGGTAGGCGGAAATCTGCGGGTCGCTGCGCAGGCTGTCCAGTGTCGTAAGGCCAAGAACAACGAGATCGTTGTTGGTATACAGGGCATGAATCTGCCGGTGGCAAGCCTTGCACAGAAGGGCAGTCGGGAGCAGGCCGCCGCCTTTCTCGCGGGGGATCAAATGATGAACGGTAGTTGCAAGAGGAGAACGGCCGCACAGCTCACACGTGTCCAAGGCCCGGACAGTCATCCCTTAAGGCCGGACTTCGAAGAATTCGCAGCGGCTGCGCGAATAATAGGTTAAGTCGCTGACACGGGACTGGATTACAACATCCGAATCGGTAAACCGCACTATAGTAGCGCCGGAATTCACCAGATGGTCATCCTGGAAGACGCGGACGGGCAGCTTGCGGTCAATCGCTTCCTGCAGATCCTGGTCAGTCAGCAAGGGACGGTTAATGGGCATGCGATATAAATCTCCTTTATATAGGGATAACTGCTGCTTCAGCAAATACGATCAGTATACTCGTCTGCCCGCCAGAAATCCACTTAACACTTACTTTGGTGCGAAATATGAAAATGAAGGGAATTATGACAACTGGTTTAGCAAGTCCATCTACTTTTGAAGTTCGCCAACCCCTTAATGCTAGTAATATTGCTTTTTTTACCAAATTGGTGTTGTTAAGTAAAAGACTAGGAAATATAATATATATGTTTGTTCGTATCAATACATTAGTTTTGAAGAGTGAAAACGGGAGGGGAACATTTGTGAGTAAGGTCGTATTACTAATTTCTAGTGTCGTTGTAGGTGTGCTTATAATGATATCACCAGGATTTATCACTGGGCATACTTTCGGCTCAACGCAATACCAAGGGAGCCTCTATATTGCTGAGTTCGTTGTTAGAAGTTTGGCTTTAATTATTGGATTGATGGTCATATATGATGGAATCAAATCCTTTTTCAAAAGACTGGAAAATATTTAATACAGAGTTTAGAAATGATACGAATATTACATAACAAAACCCCGGATCGTTATTCCGGGGTTAAATCTATTCACACGCCACTCCGTCACCCTCTCGGTCAAGCTTTCTGGAGTATCCAGGCTCTCCAGCATAGATCGGCGCAGCACCGGCTGCTCTCACGGCAGAACAGTTCTTGTAGTAAATATCTTGAACTGATTGCGGGGTTGCTTTTGGTTTCGGTTTTTTAGTAGCGGTAGGCTTCGGTGTGGCTGTGGGCTTAGGTGACGGTTTAACTGTGGGAGTGGGCTGGATAGTAGCTTTAGCCACAACGGTATCATCATATCCTTTATCAGATGCGTAATCTTTTAAGCTCCATATCCCTAATTTTGCTGCTTGAGCTTTTTTCTGGATAGACCTGAACTGATCCACATTTTTCACATTCGGCTGAAAGACAGCGACTCGTGCAAGACCTTTCTCCAGCAGCAATTCATTTACCATTTTATCATCAACATAGGCGTAAGCAAGGATACGTCCGTACTGGTCACGTTCGGATACATCGAATTCAAGTCTGACTGTATTATCCATAAGCAACTTTGTTGTAAACGCACTCGCCTCTGGCCCGAAGGGCTGTACAGGTTTTGTTTCAGGAGTGTCGATTAGGATGAGCCGCACCTTTTCAAACTTTCCATCTAATTTGACTGTGAAGGTATCACCATCAGTCACTGCGGTGACCTTTGCTTCAATGGTTTTTGCATTCATAGACAAGCTGGCAAGTTCAGCATTCTTCTGAGTGGTTTCAGACTTAAGCACATATGTGTCGAGAACTTCTGTGTGGTCATCAGTCTTATTAGTAGCTTGTTCCAAGGGAGAGGCTTTTGGAATTGCAATAACGAACAAAATAAAAAATATAATAAACATAACAGCAGAATATTTGGTAATTGTTTTTCGATTTCCCCGGCGAACAATGGTCGGCTTAAACATGCCAACAAACCAAAAAATAATTACAGCAAGTGAGGCAAGAAGAAAGTTCATCCCTAAGGCTTCTCTCAAGGACATGCCTGTAAAAATAGCAATTTCTAATAAAGCGATGATTCCGATGGAAATTAGAAGCTTTTTTGATCTGAACATTAAAATCCCCCTTTGTACGTCTACCTTTTAAACTATCGGTAATTTACAATGATTTGTAAATACTGTAATGATAAAAACTCTCCTGTTATAGAATCGTAAGTATTTCCACCATAAATCAGCAATATGCCTCCTCAAAAAAAACCGTGGCCTACGGTACACTAAATCTTGTAAAAGAAACCTTTGAGAGGGGTACAGAGGAATGAAAAAAACAAAGAACCTGGCGCTGACGCTGGTCTCTATCATGCTCATGAGTTCACTCGCAGCATGCGGAGGAAATAACAGCGGCGGCAACAAGTCTGCCGAAGGAAATACGGGTAACAACCCGGCAAGCACAGCAGCACCCGCAGCTGAAGGAGACAAGACAGAGCCCGCAGAGAAGGTGGAGCTGTCGTTCTGGACGCTGGGCAACGTGAACTATGAAGAGCTGGCTGCTGCCTACACCAAGGAACACCCTAATGTAACTATTAAAATTCAGAATACCGGTGACCAGACGGCTCACCACAACAATCTGACCACAGCACTCTCGGCGGGTTCAGGCGCACCTGACATTTTCCAGCTTGAGATCGGTTTCATGGAACGCTTCCTGGGCGCCCAGGACAAATTCTACAACCTGAATGACCTCGGAGCCAAAGACATCCAGGCCAACTATCTTGACTGGAAATGGAAGCAGGCTTCCTCCATCGACGGCAGCTTCCAGCTTGGACTTCCGACGGATATCGGCCCGACAGTAGTCTACTACCGTACTGACCTGGCTGAAGCAGCCGGACTGCCAAGCGATCCTGAAGGCTTCGGCGCAGCCATCGATACGTGGGACAAATTCGCCACTGTAGCAAAAGCATTCAAAGACAAGACAGGCAAGTATTTCTCCGACTTGACCGATCTGACGTACAATGCGCTTCGTGACCAGTCGGCAGACGAGATCTACTTCAGCAAAGCGGACGGCAGCTTCATCGGCGATACCAATCCGCAGGTGAAGAAAGCGTATGACTTTACCGTTAAAGGCATTCAAGAAGGCTGGATCAGCAATGTAATGCTCTGGTCGCCTGAATGGGGCCAAGGCATGAACGATGGATCGTTCGCCGTCGTGATGGGCCCGGCCTGGATGGCCGGCAATATCAAGAGCAACGCGCCGGACTCTTCCGGCAAATGGAGAATCGCCCAGCTTCCTGAGGGCGCTGGTAACTGGGGCGGTTCGTTCATCACGCTGCCGAAGGAAGGGAAGCACTCTAAGGAATCTTATGATTTCATCCAGTGGCTCGTGAACAAGGATAACCAGCTGGAATCCTTCAAGACCAAAGGCCTGATGCCTTCTATTCCTGCCCTGTACGAAGATCCTGCGTTCGTAGATTTCAAGGATGACTTCTTCGGCGGACAGCAGACGGCGGTGGAATTCGGTAAAGCGGCTAACCGCGTGAAGCCGGTATACTACGGACCGCTGCATGACCAGACGGATACCTTCTTCAAGAATGCGCTGAAAAACGTACTGGAGAAGAAAGCCGATCCGGCCAAAGAGTGGGACTCTGCTGTGAAGCAGGCGAAAACGCTTGCAGAACGCGGCTAACCTGTAATTCGCGGGGAACAGGCTTCCCCAAATGTCCGGATTCACGGAGTATTCCCTCTGTGAATCCGGATTTAGATATGAATTCCCTGGAGGTGTGACATGGCAGAGCCCGTAATTACGAGTCCGCATGCCGAGAGCAAACGACCTTTCCTCACTGAACAAAGACGGAGCCGCTTCACTGCATATACTTTCATTTCACCGTTCTTTATTCTGTTCTCGATATTCGGACTATATCCAATTTTCTTCACATTCTATTTATCGTTCTACAAGTGGGACGCCTTAGGTCCAATGAAATACGTCGGCTTCAAAAACTTCGAGCTGATCACCTCGGACCCGACCTTCTGGATCTCCTTCAGTAACACGCTGATTATGGGGCTGATGGGTACTGTGCCGCAGGTTATTCTGGCGCTGCTGCTGGCGGTGCTGCTGCATTCGGGGATGACCCGGTTCAAGAAGACCTTCCGTATCCTCTATTTCATGCCGAATATCACTTCGATCGTGGCCGTTACGCTGGTATTCAGTACGCTGTTCGGCAATAACGGTATGATCAACTGGCTGCTTAACGGAATCGGGGTAGAGAGCATGGCCTTCAACTCCGGCTGGTGGGGGGTCAAAATCGCCATCTCCACCATGGTCATGTGGCGCTGGACGGGCTACAATGCGATCCTGTTCCTCTCGGGCCTGCAGAGCATTCCGATGGATCTGTACGAATCCGCCAAAATCGACGGAGCCAACCGCAGACAGCAGCTTTTCTCCATCACGCTGCCGTTGCTTAAGCCGTTCATTATCTTCGTATCCCTGCAATCCACCATTGGTGCGCTGCAGCTCTTCACAGAGCCTTATGTCTTCCTCGGCCAATCCGGCACCGGATCTACCCGGCAGGAAGGGATCACGATGGTCACTTATTTGTACAGTGAGGCCTTCCGTAACGGCTTCTTCGGCACGGCGGCAGCTACAGCGGTTCTGCTGTTCCTCGTTACGATTCTGTTCTCTGTCCTCAATATGCTGATCTCAAGAGGCGGCAGAGAGACTGGAGGGAAAAAAGCGTGAGTACACTGCGTATGTTCAGAAAAAAACCGGATGATCTCGGCTTCTTCGGCAAGCTGGGTTTCTATCTTCTCCTGATTCTCGGAGCACTGGTCTCCATCTTCCCGTTCTATTGGATGTTTGTGGTCGGGACCAATGACAAGGGAGCCGTGTTCCACGTACCGCCGCTGTTGACCATAGGAGACCAGTTCTTCGAGAACTTCAAGCGGGTACTGGAGAAATCGGACTTCTTCCAGGCGCTCGGCAACTCGCTGTTCGTATCGTCCATGGTGACGGTCTCGGTCGTATTCTTCTGTACACTGGCCGGGTATGCTTTTGCCAAATATGAATTCCCCGGTAAAAACGTGCTGTTCGTATTCGTTATTGCCACCCTGATCGTTCCCCAGCAGCTTGGCGTATTGCCAACCTATGTCATTATGGCCAAGCTTCACTGGATTGACAGCTTCAAAGCGCTGATTGTTCCGGCTATGGTCAATGCCTTCGGCATCTTCTGGATGCGGCAGTACATTTCGTCGGCTGTACCTACCGAGCTGATTGAAGCGGGGCGTATTGACGGGGGAGGCCACTTCCGGATTTTCTGGAGAATTGCCGTTCCGGTCATTACACCGGCGATGGCTACCCTGGGTATTCTGAATTTCATGACGGTATGGAACGACTTCTTCTGGCCGCTGGTAGTCTTGAAGAACAAGGAGCATTTCACGATTCAGATTGCATTGCAGCAGCTGTTCACTACACGTGACGGTCTTGATTACGGGATGATTATGTCCGCTACCTTCACGGCCACACTGCCGCTGCTGGTTGTCTTCCTGCTGTTCAGCCGCTGGGTGATTGCGGGACTGACTTCAGGCGCCATCAAGAGTTAACCGTCTGTCTATCTGGTAAGTAAGAGGATTTACAGAATGCTGTGAAGAATAATAATCAAGTGGAAACGGCTTTGACGTGCTTTTGAAGGACGGCATTCGTTTCAGCGAGAAATAGAAGGATAAGTTATGGTGTGAAACAGATAAATTCTTCTATTTGGACATAGACCGCAGGAGGAAGGGACCCGTCATGAAGCTCCGCCGCAAAATCTTGTTCGCTATTATTCTTCTTGTATTCATTCCTGTGATTGTTATGGGGATTGTTACGTACGTGAATTATTCGAATGCCATGGAGAAAAAATCAAGTAATTTCTACTGGATCTCCTTGCTGGAGACGGACCGCAAGCTGAAGTTCGCCCTCAGTGAGATTTCATCGATCACCAATTCTGCTATTACACAGCCTGCGATCCAGCAGTCGCTGAAGCAGCAGAATTTCGTCCTCACCTATGACCGCAAGCAGGAAATCAACAACCTGCTGATTAACCATCCGATGATCACCTCGTTTAGCCTATACGGCAAAGACCGGCTGCTGTACCAATACAATGCGCCGATGTCTTTTGCAGATATGCACAAGCAGGTGTGGTTCGGAGCCATGGAGGCTGCCGAAGGGCGTCCTGTCTGGTCCGGTCCCGGAGAGAACGGCTCGGCCAGCGGCGATAAGCCGGTTCTGGTCCACGCCAGAGTGATTAAGGACTATTATTCGCTGGAGGATATCGGCTATCTGGTTGTATATGTGAAGCCGGATCTGCTCGATCAGATTTTCTGGGAGGCTGCGACCCTGAAGAAAGGGGATATTCTGCTGGTCAACAAGCAGGGCAATATCGTCTTTAACAAGTCCGGGGAGCATATCGGAGAACGGACAGATTTTCCTTTTTTGCAGGAGAATTATAACCAGGAGCAGGACTATTACATTGACAATTATCAAGGGGAGCGTTCTCTGATCACTTTCCTGCCTTCACATAACGCGGACTGGTATCTGGCTGCCATTACGCCGATGAACCTGATCTCCTCCGAATCGGTCTCCATCCGCAATATTGCGATTATTCTCGGCATGGTGTCGCTGCTGTCGGCCTTCTTGTTCGACCGTTATTTCATCCGCAGGCTCGTCCGCAGCATTAACAGTGCCGTGAACGGTATGAAGCGGGTCAAGCAGGGGATCTTCACCCCGATTCCGGTTCCGCTGCGGGCCAATGATGAGAGCGATTCCCTGATTGACGGCTTCAACCGGATGAGCTCGCAGATCAATGAGCTGATCGATCAGGTTCAGACTGAACAGGGACGCAAAAAGGAAGCGGAGATGCAGGCGCTGATGGCCCAGATCAATCCGCATTTTATCTATAATTCACTGGAATCGATTAACTCCATGGCGGTGCTGGCAGGCAACCGGGATATCAGCAAAATGGTCATCTCGCTCGGCCGGCTGCTGCGGATCAGCATTAGTCAGAATCAGGAGCTGATCCCGCTGCAAATGGAGTTCGAGCATGTCCGCCATTACCTGGATATCCAGAAGTTCCGGTTCGAGGACAAATTCTCCTATGAGCTGGAGCTGCCCGAGCCGCTGAAATACGTGATGACCCAGAAGCTGATTGTTCAGCCGATTGTGGAGAACGCTTTGTATCATGCCATTGAGCAGATGGAGGAGCACGGGACGATTACGGTCACCGCCCAGGAGAATGGCAAGGATATTATCATTATTGTGAAGGATAACGGGCCGGGCTTCGATCTGGAGGTGCTGATGAGCCAGTGGGATAAGGAGCGGAGCAATCCCAAGAAATACAGCGACAGCGGGGTTGGACTGAAAAATGTGCATGAGCGCCTGAACATCCGGTTCGGCAATCCCTATGGTATTCTGGTCTGCTCCTCACCGGGCTTCGGATCAGCCATCTGCATCCGGATTCCAAGGATACAGCCGTCATGAGAGGGAGAAACGAAATGAAGGACCAGCGGCATGTGCTTAGATGGTTGACCAACTGGGGATGGATTCTGCTCTATATTGTACTGATGTCCGGCGCCGTATGGTTCATTATGCAGGAGGACCGGGAGCAGATTGAGGATACCTCGCCTGAGAAAATCACACTGACCTTCCGGCATTTCTGGATCAAGGAGCATGACCGGCCGCTGCTGGCGATCTTCGAGGAGGTGGTGCGCAGCTACCAGGAGAGCCATCCGAATGTGAAGGTGAACTTCGAGGGGCTGGACCAGAATATCCACCGGGAGCAGAAGCTGAAGAGTGAGATGGTAACCGGCACGCCGCCTGATATGTTCGTTCTGTTCGGCGGGGCGGAGATTGAGCCTTATGTGCGTTCAGACCGGCTGATGGATCTGACCGATTTCACTGTAGAGAACGGTCTCAGCAACCAGTTCAAGGATCTGCATCTCTGGACGTTCAACAAGCATATCTACGGACTGCCGATTGAGGGCAATGCAGAACCGCTCTATTACAATAAAAAAATCTTCACCAAGCTCGGCATTGACACTCCGAATACGGTGGCTGAGCTGGATGCAGTGATGGCGAAGCTGAAGGCAGCGGGGTATATCCCGTTTGCACTGGGGAACGAAGACCGCTGGCCTGCGGGGATATTCGCCCATTATCTGATGGACCGCTACGCCGGACCGGACCTGATTCAGAAGCTGGTTACGGGCGAGGACATGTCGAGCTTCCAGAATAGCGGCTACCTGGAAGCGTTCCGGCACCTGAACAGATGGGTGGAGGCAGGCTATTTCAGTGAAGACTCTAACGATACCTCTACTGAGGGGGCGGTCCGCCTGTTCACTGAAGGCAGAGCAGCCATGTATCTGAACGGCAACTGGGATATCAATTTATTCTCGGGGGATAATGCACCGGACGATTTCCAGAGCCGGGTTGGAGTCATTCCCTTCCCTGCACGGGAGGCCGGGACAGAGCCGTCCATCGCCGGAGGGTATACGATCGGTATCGGGCTGTCTTCGAGCCTCACCGGAGCGAAGCGGACAGCGGCCCTGGAATTAATGAAGGGCTTTTATACGAAAGAGATTCAGACGCGGATTGTCTATGAGGGCCTCCGAATTCCGTCGATGCGGATTGCCTTCGACCCGGATAAGACCGGACCGGTCTTCGCCCAGGTGATGGATATGATGGAGGAGAACCAGCAGAGCTTCGTCCCGTATGACAACCTGTTATCGCCTGAAGTGAAGAAGACCTTCCTCAGTGTCATCGAGGAGATGATTGACGGAGGGCTGCAGGCGGAGCAGGCTTTGCAGCAGCTGCAGGACGCGTCCAAGCAGTATTGGAATCTGATCCGGAGTTCTTCGGGTCAATAAGCCTGGGGGGTGTAAGAGATGAAGGAGCAGCAGGAGAAATATAAGGTACTGCTCGTAGATGATGAGCCGATTATACTGCGCAGCCTGAAGGTTGCGATTCCATGGGATGAGCTGGGCCTGAGCATTGTGGGAGAAGCGAAGAACGGCGAGGCCGCCTTGCAGCAGATACAGCAGACTGCACCGCACATCATTATCAGTGACATCCGCATGCCGGTGATTGACGGGATCACACTAATGAAGGAGGTGCTGCCGCGCAGCGCCAAGCTGATCTTCATCTTCATCAGCGGCTACGGGGAGTTCGAATATGCCAGGGAAGCCCTGCGGCTGGGGGCCTTTGATTATTTGCTGAAGCCGATTGACCATGACGAGCTGGTGGAGATGCTTAAGCGGGCCAGAGAGCGTCTGGACCGCCAGAAGGAGAACGAGCAGCTGATGCTCTCGGTGCAGACCCTGTCGCTGCTGGCCCGCGAACGCATGCTGGCTGAATTCACGCTGGGCAATCCGCGGCCGCTCCAGCATCTCAAATGGCTGGAGAACAGCGAGCTGGAAGGCGAATACTTCATGGCCGTGGTCCGTCTCGACGACTACGCCGCGCTGACGGCGAAATGGAGCGCTGAAGAGAAGCATCTGTGGCTGTTTGCCGTGCGCAATATCCTGGAGGAGTGGTCGCTCGAGAACGGAGCGTTGTCCATCTTCCCGTTTTATAACGGGGAATGGATTCTGCTCTTCCCGGCCAGCCTGAATGACGGCAAGCGGGCACTCGGGGAGCAGCTCATTGCCGGGATCAAGCGCTACTCCAAGCTGAACTGCTCTGTCGGCATCAGCAGAAGCACCAGCGGGATTGATCAGCTTAGCACGGTATACCCGTTAGCCTCCCAGGCTCTGTACCAGCGCTTTTATTCCGGCCAGGCCGGAGTCTTCCTGGAAGAGGAGACAGCGGCGGCTGGCAACCGCGAGGTGCAGTATCCGAAGGAGCTGGAGCTGTCCTTAATTGAGAGTATCCGCACGTTGAACCTTGAGCGGATGCTGACTCTTTTTGACGAGATGTCCCTCTTCATTGAAGCCCAGAGTCTGCCCCAGCCGCTGGCGGAGCGTCTGATGATTGAGATGAGTGTGGTGCTGTACCGGCAGTTCGAGCATCTGAATACCCATAATGACTGGTCCATTGAAGGGCTGCTCAGCAAGCTGAACGGACTCGGCACACTGCCGGACATGATGAATGTTCTGAAGACCACCTTCCGCGACTGGCTGGAGCAGAGCCATAAGACCGCAGCCCGGGAGGACGGCCGGAGCATCATTGAGAAGGTCAAACGGTACATTGAATCCAACTACCATAAGGATCTCAGCATCGAGGAGGTATCCGAGGTGGCCGATCTCAGCATCAGCCATTTCTGCACCCTGTTCAAGCAAATCTCCGGCTACACGTTCCTCGAATTCGTCACCCACTGCCGGATGGAGAACGCCAAATACATTCTGCGCAGCAGCAATGTGAAGGTCTATCAGGTCGCGCCGCTGGTCGGCTATCAGGACCCGAGATACTTCACCCAGGTATTCAAAAAAGCGACTGGCAAGACCCCCACAGAGTACCGTGAGGAGCATGTGAAGCAGGCTTAGCTTTACTAAACCAAGTACAGCAATCTCAACGGAGTACAGAAATATACATAGACAAAAGATACGTACGTATAAGCGCCTAAGCAACTTAGGTGCTTTTTTGTCGTTTGCTGAAAGGGATAAATACCTCTGAATGCGCCGGAGGCGGGCAATACGGGGAGAGATAACCAATAAAAATAGATAAATTACAATTAAATCTATAATAAAGTAGACAAAACTAATTAAAGTCTATATATTATTAAACAGATTAGATGTACATCTATTTAGTCTATTTTGAACGATGGAGGATGTTAACGTGTTAAGTAACAAGTATGTACGGATGATTATGCTGTCGAATGTGCTATTGCAGCTCGGGGTGTGGGTGCGGAATTTTGCGATTCTGTTGTATGTGACGGAGATTACGCAGAATAATCCTTATTATGTCTCGCTCATTTCAGTGGCTGAATACGGTCCGCTCTTTCTGTTTGCCATCATCGGGGGAACCTTCGCAGACCGCTGGCGGCCCAAACGGACCATGATCGTAAGTGATTTGCTGTCCGCGTGTTCCGTCTTTGTTGTGCTGCTTGTGGTCATGTCAGGCTCCTGGCGGGCTCTGCTGTTCGCAACGATGGTGTCGGCCATCCTGTCCCAGTTCTCACAGCCTTCGGCGATGAAGCTGCTTAAGCGGCATGTGCCTGAAGAGCAGTTGCAGAGTGTAATGGCTATGTTTCAGTCGCTTACGGCGTTCTTCATGGTCATTGGTCCAGTCATCGGCACCTTCATCTATAGTCATTACGGCATTGAGGTCTCGCTTGCGGTGATGGGCGGGATGTTCCTCGGCTCGGCGCTCATTCTGGTCAAGCTACCCGCTGATCATGAGGAGAAGACCGGACAGACGCGCAGCGGGTTCCTGGCGGAGATGATATCCGGACTGAATTATGTGCGTGCAAATCGGGTGCTGAAGAATCTTGGAGTAACCTTTGCCTTCGCCGGGCTTGCCGCCGGACTGGTTCAGCCGCTAGGCGTCTTCATCATTATGGAGAATCTGGGCAGAGACAAAGGCTTCCTGCAGTGGGTGATGATGGCGAATGGAGCGGCCATGCTGCTGGGCGGAATGTTTATTATGAGTAAAGGTAAAACTATGAAGCCACAGACGATGTTATCCCTAGGTCTGCTCGTCAGTGCGGCTGGAACGGTAGGAGTAGGCTGGTCGCATCACACGGCGCTGACACTGGCGCTTCAGACGGTTAGCGGTTTCTTTTACCCTTGTATCCATATCGGTATCAATACCCTGCTGCTTCGTCATACGGAGACTGCCTATATGGGCAGGGTTGGCGGAATTATGGGTCCGATGTTCATGGGCTCCATGGTGATCGGCATGTCTGTAGCCGGCTATGCAAAAGGAATACTCTCCTTGTCCGCCGTCTTCACCGGGAGCGGCATACTGTTCCTGATTGCGGTGCTGATTATGCTGCCGCTGCTCAGAACGAAGGAGACGGGCAGACGAGCTCTCCAGAGCCGACTATGACATTTGTCATATATCAGAGTTGATATTTATGACTTACGGGGGTGACACTTCTTTCTTTATACTGAAAATATAAGAAGTATCCGTGAATGGATGCATCCGAGGAGGAAACGATCCCGATGACCAACAACCAGATACCCCAGCTCTCTACATTGAAGAAAAGCGTAGCTCCTTACGAGAAAACAGACCTCAACACAAGCATAAAACAGCTCATCAATACGCTTGGGCCGCTGGTGCTGCTATGGACCGCCGCTTACTTAAGCTTATCCGTGTCCTACTGGCTGACGCTGTTGTTCGCTATTCCGGCTGCCGGCTTTGTCATCCGCACCTTTATTATTTTTCATGACTGCTGTCATGGGTCGTTCTTCAAGAACCGCAAGGCCAATGATATTGTCGGTACCATCACCGGCGTGCTTACCCTGGTCCCTTACCGTCAGTGGAAGCACAGTCATTCGATCCATCACGCCGGAAGCAGCAATCTTGACAAAAGAGGCATCGGAGATATCTGGATCATGACAGTGGACGAATATATGGCTGCCAAGCCGCTGACGCGCCTGTATTACCGGATCTACCGCAACCCGCTGGTGCTGTTCATCATCGGACCGATTGCCGTGTTCCTCATCCAGTACCGGTTCAATGCCAAAGGGGCAAGACGCAAGGAACGGATGAATACGTACCTGACCAATGTGTCCCTTGTTGCTCTATATGCTGCGCTTATTCTGCTCATAGGCTGGCAGGCGTTCTTGCTGGTGCATCTGCCGATTGTGTTCGTATCCGGCTTCCTCGGCATCTGGCTGTTCTATGTGCAGCACCAGTTCGAACATACCTACTTCGAGCATGATGAGGAGTGGAGCTATGTGAACGCTGCCGTAGAAGGAAGCTCCTATTATAAGCTGCCGAAGGTACTGCAATGGATTACCGGCAATATCGGATTTCACCATGTGCATCACTTGAGTCCGAAGGTGCCGAATTATAATCTGGAGCTGGCCCACAATGCCAGTCCGCCCTTGCAAAAGGCGACCACCATCACACTCAGCACAAGTCTCGAAGCTCTGAAATACCGTCTGTGGGATGAGGAGCGCAAGGTCTTTGTCAGCTTCAAGCAGTTGAAGCAGCGGTTGCGCATGAACGAGCCAGCGTTATCAGAGGGGCTGAAGGTAATCAAACCGGGGTTCCAGAGCGAATAGAAGCAGTGATACGCCAGAAAAGACAGATCCGGAGCTCAGGCTGCCGGGTCTGATCTTTCTTTTGGGGATATCAGCGGGGATGTATGTTAAAATGGGGGTATAAACTTGCTGGCAAAAAGGATGGCTAACATGCAGAAGTGGCATCATATTTTTCATAAAAGCACGGGACTTAGCCCTTATGTATGGGTTGTTTTTTACATTCTTCCCTTCTATTTCATCTTCCGTTCCTCTTCAGCGAACCGCTGGGTCTATGGCATTCTGATGATTATGGTCTTCTTCGCCTGCTATGTGCTGTCGTTTAAGGCCAGGGGCTGGGTGGTCTATTTCTGGACCAGCGTGCAGATGGTCGTCTCAATTACGATGACGCTGCTGTTCGGGTACATGTACTTTGCGCTGTTTCTGGCTTTTTTTATCGGGAATATCCAGAAAAGGACGGCCTTCTTCACCCTCTATCCGATCCATCTGCTGACAACTATTGTAGCGATTAACTATGAGCTGATTATGCGCAATCCCGTATTCCTCTCGCAGCTGCCGTTCGTGCTGGTCAGTATCATTGCTGTGGTGCTGCTTCCGGTCACAACGTATAACCGCAACAGGCACGATAAGCTGGAGGAACAGCTGGAGGATGCCCATAAACGGATCTCTGAGCTGGGCATTATGGAAGAGCGTCAGCGGATCTCCCGGGATCTGCATGATACGCTGGGACAACGCCTGTCACTGATCGGACTGAAGAGTGACCTTGCGGGCAAGCTGATTACCAAGAATCCGGCGCAGGCGATGATCGAGATCAACGATGTGCGGGTAACAGCCCGCAGTGCGCTGAAGGAAGTCCGGGAGATGATTACGCAGATGCGGGGCATCCGGGTTGAAGATGAGCTGGTACGCATCCGGCAACTCCTCCAGGCGGCGGAGATCGGTTATATGCTGGAGGGTGACCCCGTTCTGACCCAGACCTCGCTGATTACCGAGAACGTGCTGAGCATGTGTATGAAGGAGGCGGTAACCAATGTGGTCAAGCATAGCGGGGCCTCGCTGTGCCGGATTCAGATCGAATCCTCGCGGACTGATCTGATTATCAGGGTGAAGGACAACGGCGGAGGGATCGAGAGAACCAAGCTGTATCACAAGGGGCATGGCCTGCAAGGGATGAGGGAGCGGCTGGAATTCGTCAACGGTTCAATGGAAGTGATCCAGGATCAAGGAACTACACTAGTCATTAAGGTGCCGAATGCGTCGCAGCAGCCGGACATGGAGGTGAATGCGCAATGATATCCATCGTGATAGCCGAAGACCAGCGGATGCTGCTGGGAGCCTTATCGGCTCTGCTGGACCTGGAGGAAGATATGCAGGTGGTCGGTAAGGCAGGCAACGGGGAAGAGGCCGTGAAGCTGGTGAAGCAGCTGCAGCCGGATATCTGTATTATGGATATTGAAATGCCCGCCATGACGGGCCTGGAAGCGGCAGAAGCTCTGAAGGGAGAAGGCTGCAAAATCATGATTCTGACCACCTTTGCCCGGGCAGGGTATTTCGAACGTGCGGTCAAGGCCGGAGTGGATGCCTATCTGCTCAAGGACAGTCCTAGCGAAGAGCTGGCGCTGTCGATCCGCAGTGTCATGGACGGCAAACGCATGTACGCGCCGGAGCTGATGGATGAGGCGTATAGCAAGGAAGCGAATCCGCTGACCGAGCGGGAGAAGGAAGTGCTGGGGCTGATTGCCGACGGCAAGAATACGAAGGAGATCGCCAGCCAGCTCTATATCACCACTGGAACGGTCCGCAACTACATCTCGGTCATTCTGGACAAGCTGGATGTGGGCAACCGGATCGAGGCGATTACGCGCTTCAAGGAGAAGGGCTGGTTTAAATAAAATATCCCTGCGGGGAAGCTGGAACGGCGGCTGTCTTTAGGAGGGCCGGCCGTTTTTTTTGTTCGACTATAGAGCTTACATAAACCGCTTAGAACGGAGCTTGACTAGAAGCAAATCTAGGACCTATCACCCAATTTTCATCTGAAAGCGATTACTCTATTGGATCAGCCGTCAAGATTTGCTAAAATAAATGCAAACATATGATCCTGTTTGTAGTCGTTTCATGTGAAGTTGGGTAATGAATACTTGTGCCCCGTATGCACGTTCATTCATTCTGCTTACATCCTAATTCAGCCGGGAGGAATCTAATTTGCCAGAGCTAACATCCACGTACGTCGATTCACTTGCACCCAATGCTGCTGCAATCAAGAACGGCCAAGGGCTGGTCCGCAAGAAGAGCTTTGTGGAGCTCCATCAGTCGGAGAACGGAGAGCTATTGTTCGGAAAATGTGCCGGGAGCGGCAAAACGCCCTATGAGTGTTCGGTGGACTTCATCGCAGCAGACAGCCCGGTCTTCCGCTGCACCTGTCCCAGCCGCCAGTTCCCCTGCAAGCACGCGCTAGGTCTGCTCTATGCCTATACCGAAGGCCAGACGTTCACGCCTGCCCCGGTTCCCGAAGACATCGCATCGAAGCGCGAGAAGGCCGAGAAGCGGGAAGAGAACAAGGTGAAGCAGGCGGCAGAAGGAGCAGACCCCAAGCCGAAGAAGATCAACAAATCCGCGCTGAAGAAAAAAATCAACGCACAGCTCGAAGGGCTTGATCTGCTGGAGAAGCTGGTGCTCTCCTTTGTACGCAGCGGCCTGTCCACGATTGACAAGTCTGCGGCCAAGACAGTTCAGGGGCATGTGAAGCAGCTCGGGAACTATTATCTGTCCGGGGCCCAGATTGAGCTGCGCCGCTTCGCAAATCTGATGTTCAGCGGCAAGGATCAGGAGCAGAACTATACATATGCGGTGGAGCAGCTGACACGGCTACACGCATTTATCAAGAAGGGCAGGGCGTATCTCCAGGCCCGGAGCGAGGACCCGGAGCTGGCGCTCGATCACGAATCCACTATTGATGAATGGCTGGGCCATGCCTGGCAGCTTAGCGAGCTGAAGGAATACGGGCTGGTGAAGGAGGGGGCGGAGCTGCTGCAGTTGTCCTTCTACAGCTACAACGATGCGGCCCGTCAGGAGTTCGTAGACCTTGGCTTTTGGCTGGACCTCTCTGCGGAAGGCGGAGAGATTCGCCGGACATTTAACTACCGCCCATACAAAGCGGCGAAGCTGATGCGCGAGGAAGACAGCTTCTTCGATATTGCCGTAGTTCCTCAATTGTACACCTATCCTGGGGACATGAATGCCCGGATCAGGTACGAGTCCATGTCTCCAAGACCCGTGCAAGCTACAGATCTTGAGCGGACGGCCGCCAAGGCTCACCGTTCTTATGTTGAAGTGTTCAAGAAGGTGAAGAACCAGATCAAGAATCCGCTGAGCGACAAGCAGCCGGTCATGCTGCTGCATGCCGCAGCTCTGGGCGTTACAGAGAACGGCCAGTATGTTATGACCGACGGGGAAGGAACAAGGCTGCTCCTGGAGGATCTTCCATCGGTCCCGCAGGGCACGGTGGAACTGCTGCCGTTCCTTCCGGCCGGCGCCCGCGAGGACTGCGCGGTTCTGGTCATGTTCGAGCATGACCTGGACCAGGGACGTCTGCGCGCCCAGCCGCTAAGTGTCATTAAGGACGAAGAGATCACTCGTCTGCTGTTCTAGAGTACTTCACCTATCCACTATCCACATACTTTATTCATATGGGAGGACAATCCATGAGCACAGCGTTATTACAGGAGCTGCATCAGGAATTCAGAAGACTGTATATTGCCGGGAGCGAGCTGGCGGCAGGGGATTTTCGCTTGAAGCGGCTGCTTCCGCAATTTCAGCAACTCGGCGAGCGGTCACCGGTGTTCAAGAAGTTAGGCGAGGGAATCGCTGCGTTGCTTGAACCGGGCAGCCCTGACGGACCTGCACCGGGCGTTCAATTGCAGGAGCATACCCTGCTGCTGGAGTCCGTGCTGTACACCCAGGGAACGACAGCCGTGGAGGGAACTCCCGGACCCTTGCCGGTACGTAATTTCACGCTGCGCACGAATCAGCCATACCGGAAGCTTGCGCCTGTGCTGGAAGCGCTCACCACTACCGGAAGCGGCAGGTATGAGACCGTGCTGGATGCTTATAAGGAAGGGGTCTTTCAGGATCTGCGTCTGCTGCCGCTGGCAATCTCTGCGTTGAATGACCCTTATTCGGAGCTGGCTGAATACGCAATGAACCATATTCTCCCCTCCTATGGGCCGGAGATTGCCGGATACCTGCTGGAGAGCTTCAACCCGGAAGGGGGGCGGAGCGAGGTCCGCAAGCTGGAGGTGATCCGCAAGGTCGGCGCTGACGAATATCTGGATAAGATCTTCCAGGCCGCCGGAAATGGCAGTGAGGAGATCCGGGCTGCGGCTATTCAATGCCTCGGCGGCTATGAGCAATACCTGGATCATCTGCTGGAGTGGTCCACCGACAAGAAGAAAGCCATCCGTGAAGCAGCCTATACAGCGTTGGCGGCAGGCGGTTCGGAGCAGGGCGTAGAACGGCTGGTGGAAGCGTTCATCAAGAAGAAGGACCGCGAGATGCTGGGCAGAGTGCTGGCAGGCGGGCATTCTGCAGAGGTAAGTGCCAGACTGGCGGCATTATTCATGGAGGAGCTGCAGGCCGCGCCGCAGACGAATGCCGACAAGAAGCTGACGGAAAAGGTGTGGGATGAGCTTCTTCCCTACATGACCGCGCTTCGCCACGTGCGCAGCCCGCAGCTGGATGAAATCTACAGCTATATCCTTCAGGAGTATGCCCGTTTCTCCCCGCTGGGCTGGATTCCGCTCATTGACCACGCGGCCTGGTATAAAGAGCGGACATCGGATGGAGCAGCGCTGGCTGAGCTTGAAGAGCTGGATAAGCGGAGCGCGCGGTTCCTGCCGAATTATTTCCGTGTCGCCCAGCAGTCCTTGAGCCCGAAAGAGCTGTACAACCGGTTCGGCGGAAGCTTTATGGATAAATTGAAAGCATTGGTGGGCAAAGAGGCCAAGGATGCGGCTCAGCGCTCGCAATTGCTGATTGATACGATTGAGGAACAGGTGGTGGATATCCGCCGGAGGAATTACGAGGTGGAGTGGGATGCTTCAGGAGTCAGACAGCCGTACAGCAGGGAGTTGCTGTCTGCCGAAGAGATTGCGGCAGACTGGGACCCCCGCTGGCTGGACTGGTTCATCAAGCAGGACGCGGTGAATTTGGCCAGTGCCTTTGCCCGGCCGGGTCATCGGGGTGTACAGGACTACCTGCTTGGCAAGCTGCAGGAGCCGTATAAACGCCGCACTTATGATTATATTCCTAATCTCTTCAAAGGCCTTGAAAGGGCGGGAGTGCCGGAGCCGGAGCGCCTGGAACTGCTGATGACCGCCTTGGAGAATAAGAATGTCCATACGCCTTATACGTTTGAGTTCTATGTATTTAAACTGATGGAGCGCTTCCCTGCCAGCTATGCGGACCGGCTGGAAGCGGTCATTCCTAAATATAGATATGAATGTAAGCAGCAGCTGGAATATGTGCTGAACAGCCTGCGGAGTGCCAGCTAATACCTGATGAGTCTGGACTTATCTTTTCACAAAAACGTTGTATCTAAGGAGAGGTGTACATGTCAACCGAACAAGATCAGCTTCAGGATTACATGCGTCTGCCGGCCGAAATCCTATACCAGGAGGAGCTGGAGGCTCTGCGCAGGGAGGACACTGGACGTATTCCTGCCGGCTGGCAGATGTCACCGCGCTCCGTCCTGACCTTCATCGCTGGCGGCAAGGCGGGCAAGACCGTAATTACCCCGAAATATATCGGGAACACCCGGCTGATCGAGATGGCGGTTGCCACGCTGGTTACCGACCGGGCGCTGCTTCTGATCGGGGAGCCGGGCACGGCGAAATCCTGGCTATCCGAGAATCTGGCGGCGGCGATCTACGGCAACTCAGGCATGGTTGTGCAAGGGACGGCGGGAACAAGCGAAGAGCATGTGCGCTATTCCTGGAACTATGCCATGCTCCTGGCGAACGGTCCAACGCCGGAGGCGCTGGTCAAGAGCCCGATTATGCGGGCGATGGAGGACGGCGGTATTGCCCGGTTTGAAGAAATCTCCCGCTGTGCCTCTGAGGTGCAGGATGCGCTGATTTCGATTCTGTCGGAGAAGACGATCTCCGTGCCGGAGCTCGGCAAGGAGACCAGTGCCCGCAAAGGCTTCTCGATTATTGCCACCGCTAATACCCGGGACCGTGGAGTCAATGAGATGTCCGCAGCCCTGAAGCGGCGGTTCAATATCATTGTGCTGCCTGCACCGTCGGATCTGGAGACGGAGCTGTCTATCGTGAAGAAGCGTGTCGCTGAGATTGCCTCCTCGTATGAGCTTCAGGCTGCCGTTCCGGCGGATGAAGCGCTGCTGAAGGTGGTTACGATCTTCCGCGAGCTGCGCAGCGGCATGACCCTCGACAAGAAGGAGAAGGTCAAGACTCCAGCCGGTGTGATCTCGACCGCAGAAGCGATCTCGCTGCTGACGAACAGCATGGCACTGGCGGCCAGCTTCGGCAGCGGAGAACTGACCGATCGGGATCTGGCAGCGGGACTCCAAGGGGCGATCGTTAAGGATGACGACAAGGATAAGCTGGTCTGGAAGGAATATCTGGATAATGTAATGAAGAAAAAAGGAGTGGACTGGCGCGGACTCTATCAAGCCTGCAAGGAGATGAACGAGTGAGCAGGGCAGCGGTTGCCGGCGTTCATGTCTTCGGGGTCCGGCATCTGTCTCCGGGCGGTGCCAGGCATGTCCTGGAATACTTGAACGAGCTGCAGCCGACCGCCGTTCTGATTGAGGGGCCAAGTGATGCAAGCGGAGAGATCCGTCATTTAACCCATGCGGTTACGAAGCCTCCGGTGGCTATTCTGGCCTTCACCGAGGATCTGCCCGTGCGGACGGTACTCTGGCCGTTCGCTGTGTATTCCCCGGAATATCAGGGGATGAAATGGGCACAGGAGCATGGAGCGGAGGCAGAGTTCATCGATCTGCCTTCCTCTGTAACCCTTGGGCTACAGGATGCGTTGCGGCAGGATGCCGGCGGCCGCCCGGAGCTGCAGCCTGTGGCTGACGAGCAGGGGGAGCCGGCAGAAGAGGAGATCCACGAGCCGGAGTCGGTATACAGCCGGATTGCCCGGCTTGCCGGTGAGCATGACTATGATATGTACTGGGAGCGTAATTACGAGCATAACGCCAGCAGCGGTGCCTACCGCGCCGCGATACTGGCCTTCTCTGCCCAGATGCGTGAGCTGTCGGAGGCCGCGGAGCGCGCAGAGCAGCCGCGGGAATATGCGTATAACGCGTTGCGCGAGTCTTATATGCGGCGGCGGATTCAGCTCAAGATTGACGAAGGACATCTGCCGGAGAAAATTGTCGTGATCTGCGGTGCATACCATGCCGCTGCGCTAGCCGATCCCTCGGAGGGGATGAGCGATGCGGAGCTGGCGTTACTGCCTACACGCTCTACCAAGCTGACGCTGATGCCTTATTCCTACTATAAGCTCTCCACCATGTCAGGCTACGGCGCGGGCAACGCGGCTCCGCACTACTTCCAGATGATGTGGGAGCTGATGGCCTCCGGCCGTTCTGAGGGGCTGCCCCATCTCTACCTGTCCTCTGTAGCCCGGCAGGTACGCGGCGCAGGGACACACCGCTCCACGGCCGAAGTGATCGAAGCGGTGCGGCTGGCAGAGTCGCTGGCCGCACTGCACGGCGGAAGCGCTCCTACGCTCCGTGATCTGCGCGATGCGGCGCAGACCTTGCTCGGTCACGGCGATCTGGCCGTTATCGCCGATTCGCTGGCCCGGATCGATGTCGGTACGAACATCGGAAGGCTGGCCGATGGCGTCAGCCAGACGCCGATTCAGGATGACTTAAACCGGCTGCTGAAGCGCTACAAGCTGGAGAAATACAGATCGACTGTAGCCAGCGACCTGGCGCTGGATCTGCGCGAGAACCGCCGGGTGTCAAGCAGCGAAGCGGCTTATCTTGATCTGCACCGCTCTGTGTTGTTCCACCGGCTGGAACTGCTCGGCATCCACTTCGCCCGCAATGTGCCAAGCGGCCAGTCCGGGGCGACCTGGGCGGAGCACTGGATACTCCAGTGGGCCCCGGAGGTGGAGATTGAGATCGTGGAGTCCACCCTGCTGGGGGAGACTATTGAGGTGGCGGCAGCCTACGTGCTACGCGAGAAGCTGCTGGAATGCGGTTCGATCACCGGGGCATCCGCGCTGATCGTCACCGCTTGCGAATGCGCCATGACCACGCAGATGGAGGAGAGCAGCCGCGTGCTGCAGCGGCTTGCGGTAGACAGCCGCGATGTCGTTTCGATTGCTACGGCCGCCAGAGAGCTGGCCAAGATCATCGGCTATGGCGACATCCGCAAGGTGGATACGGCCCCGTTCATACCGCTGCTGGAGGAGTTGTTCCGCCGGGGCTGCCTGTTCCTGCTAGATGCCAGCGGCTGCAATGATGAAGCGGCGGCGCTGATGATCGGCGCGATGAATGACCTGAACAACATCTCGCTGGAGCATAGCGAGATTGCAGATACCGCTCTGTGGCTGCAGGAGCTGCTACAGCTGGCACAGCGGGATGACCGCAACCCGCGGCTGTCGGGCTTCGCCTGTGCGATCCTGATGGAGCGTGGAGCCATCCCTGCCGGGGAGGTTGCGGCGGAGGTGTCGCGCCGCTTGTCTCCAGGGATACCGGCGGACCTCGGGGCAGGCTGGTTCGAAGGGCTGTCCATGCGTAACCGTTATGGACTGCTGTCGCGGATGAGCCTGTGGGAACAGTTAAATGATTATATCAACGCCTTGGAGGATGAGGAATTCAAGCGTGCTCTGGTCTTCCTGCGCCGGGCGTTCAGTACCTTCTCCCCGCGTGAGAAGATGATGATCGCCGAGCTGCTGGGCGAGCTGTGGGGCGTGAACACAGAGCAGGCTGCCGAGATTCTGACAGGAGAACTGAAGGAGGAGGAAGCCAAAATGCTGGATGATCTGAATGATTTTGACTTCGGGGATCTGTAGATGGGTGATGAAGAGCTGAAGCATGATGACCAGAACAGCGCCCTTACACGCTGGCGGCTGATTCTGGGGCAGGAAGCGGAAGCGGCTTTGCCCGGATACGGCCAAGGGAGCGGCCGGACGCTAAGTGAGGAAGAGCTGATTATGGATGCAGCGCTGGCTGCTATCTATAATGAGACAGGCGCAGGCAAGGCAGACGGGGGTGCCGCTGCCGGATCGAAGGGCAGAGGTGCAGGCTCGGGACATGCCGCGATTAACCTGTCCAAGTGGCTCGGGGATGTGCGTAATTTCTTCCCGGAGGATGTGGTCTCGGTCATTCAGACCGATGCGATGGAGCGCAAAGGCTGGAAGCAGCTGCTCTTCGAGCCGGAGCTGTTGGCGGCGGTGAAACCGGATATCCAGCTGGTCGGTACATTGCTGGCACTCAAGGGCAAAATCCCGGAGAAAACCAAAGATACCGCAAGAATGCTCGTCCAGGCGCTTGTGGATGAGCTGGTCAAGCTGCTGGAGACCGATATCCGCCGTGCGGTTACCGGAGCGCTTAACAAGCGGCAGCATTCTCCGCTGCCTTCACTCAGCGGGCTGGACTGGAAACGGACGATCGAGCGTAATCTGAAGCACTACGATGCGGAGCGGCGGATGATTATCCCTGAGCGCTTCTTCTATTTCGACCGGGCCCGCCGCAGCAAGGAATGGACGGTCATTGTGGATATTGATCAGAGCGGCTCGATGGCCAGCTCTGTGATCTGGGCGTCGGTGATCGGCTCGATCTTCGCCAGTATCCCGGCGCTGGACACGCGTGTCGTTGCTTTTGACACCGAGGTGGTAGACTTGACGGAGCAATGTGCGAATGATCCTGTTGACATGCTCTTCGGCATCCAGCTCGGAGGCGGCACGGATATCCATAAGTCGGTGAAGTATTGCGAGCAGTTCATCGAAGAGCCGAAGAAGACATTGTTCATTATCGTATCGGACCTGTATGAGAACGGCAATCAGGCCGGGCTGGTCCGGCGGATGCGCGAGCTGCGGGAATCTGGAGTGCGGACCATGACGCTCTTGGCCCTCTCCGATGAAGGTAAGCCTTCCTATGATGAACGGCTGGCCGCCCAGCTCGCCCGTGATGGAACGCCTTGCTTCGCCTGTACTCCGGCACTGCTGCCTGTCCTGGTGGAGGGGGCGCTGAAGGGCCAGGAGCTGGGTGAGCTGGCGAAGCGGCTCGGGATGACACGGTAATTTTATGAGAAGAGGAAACACTTACTTTAGAATCACATATTGTGTAACATGCCGCTATCCTTTATAATCGGTTATTAAAAAGCACCTTTCGCTAGGCGCTGCTTGAAAGGAAATGAATTTCATTATGTCGAGGAAGCTCAGAGCGGGTATTGTTGGCGGTACCGGTATGGTCGGCCAGCGTTTCATTGCACTTTTGGAGAATCATCCATGGTTTCAGGTAACAGCGATTGCGGCGAGCGTGAATTCAGCCGGCAAGTCCTATGAGGAGTCTGTTCAAGGCAGATGGAAGCTGTCCACTCCTATGCCCGAAGCCGTCAAAGGCATCATGGTTCAAGACGCCTCCAAGGTGGAGGAAGTGGCTGCGGATGTGGATCTGATCTTCTGCGCCGTAGATATGAAGAAGGAAGAGATCAAGGCGCTGGAAGAGGCTTATGCGCGTACCGGAACTCCGGTGATTTCCAACAACTCGGCACACCGCTGGACACCGGATGTTCCGATGGTGATTCCCGAGATCAACCCGGAGCATCTGGAGGTCATCGCCCAGCAGCGCAAGCGTCTGGGGACAGAGACCGGCTTCATCGCCGTGAAACCTAACTGTTCCATTCAGAGTTATATGCCTACCCTGAATGCGCTTCATGAGTTCAAGCCCTCCAAGGTGGTTGTAACCACTTAT
The DNA here is from genome assembly GCF_042684125.1 of Paenibacillus rhizoplanae. NCBI lineage: Bacteria > Bacillati > Bacillota > Bacilli > Caryophanales > Paenibacillaceae > Paenibacillus > Paenibacillus rhizoplanae. Next base: position 201,065 of record NZ_JBHUKY010000021.1, read on the forward strand.
CAGGCGATTTCAGGTGCAGGTAAGACCTTTACGGACTGGCCGGATATGGTGGATAACGTGATTCCTTACATCGGCGGAGAAGAAGAGAAGAGCGAGCAGGAGCCGCTGCGGATCTGGGGTAAGGTAACCAGTGAGGGGATTGTCCCAAGCACGCAGCCGGTAATCACCACACAGTGTATTCGTGTGCCTGTTGCTGACGGCCATATGGCGGCTGTCTTTGCCTCCTTTGAACAAAAGCCTTCCCGTGAAGAGATTCTGGAACGGTGGAACAGCTTCCAAGGGCGTCCGCAGCAGCTCGGTCTGCCGAGCGCGCCTAAGCAGTTCATCACGTATTTTGAGGAAGAGAACCGTCCGCAGACCCGTCTGGACCGTGACATTGAGAACGGCATGGGCATCTCCGCAGGACGTCTGCGCGAGGATTCACTGTACGATTACAAATTCGTCAGCCTGTCCCACAACACGGTAAGAGGCGCTGCCGGCGGTGCGGTATTGATCGCTGAATTGCTTAAGGCCGAAGGATACATTCAGCCCAAATAAGCATCTCTATGCTCTTGGATGGATACCCGTTACGCAGCCTGCCGGAGGCTCTCCGCGCAGGCTGTTTGCAGTTGGACCTGACAATCCGCCCGAAATAATGGTAAGATAGAGTAATGTACGACGAAAACTGAATATTGACGGAGTGATATTGTGGCAAAAAGTAAAGGCGGCGGCACAGGCAGAGGAACAGGCAGCAAGGGCTGGACCCGTTGGAATAAGACGGCAAAACCCGTGAAGCCGGCCAAAAGCGGCCCTCCCGGAACCCCAGGCACCAAAGGGGCCAAACCAGTCAAGCCAGCTAAGAGCGGCAGCGGCAGCAGCAGCAACAAAACCGGAGGCGCTAAATAAGCGGACATCTGCCCATTGATAATTACCAAATATAAGGGTTATAGGTTGGAGCAACATCTGATTTGTATGTGAATCAGGTGTTCTTTCATATGTAGGACCTGAAAGCGGGCACTTCATGAGAATTAATAAATATATCAGTGAGACCGGTGTCTATCCGCGCAGAGAGACGAACCGGCTGATTGCCGACGGAAGGATCACGATTAACGGGAAGGTCTGTGCGCCTGGAGCAAGTGTGGAGCCTGGAGATGCGGTGGCTGTAGACGGAATTACTGTGACTCCAGACCGGGAGGAGCGGGTCTATCTGGCGCTGAACAAGCCGGTAGGCATTACCTGTACTGCCGCCCGGCACGTGATAGGGAATATAGTAGATTATATCAACTATCCCTCCCGGATTTTTGCTGTCGGCAGACTGGATAAGCACTCGGAAGGGCTGATTCTCCTGACCAATGACGGGTCGATTGTCAACCGGATGATGCGGTCTGAGCATAGTCATGAGAAGGAGTACCGGGTGAGCGTGGACAAGCCGGTCACGGAAGACTTTTTGGCGGAGATGTCAGCGGGTGTAGATATTCTGGAGACCCGGACCAAGCCATGCCTCACCCGGCGGATCTCGGACAAGGAGTTCATGATTATTCTGACCCAGGGGCTGAATCTCCAGATCCGCCGGATGTGCAAGGCGCTGGGCTACCGTGTGCTCCGCCTGGAGCGGGTACGGATTATGCACATCACGCTCAGCGGTCTTCCGCAAGGGCAGTGGAGACGGCTAACGGAGGAAGAACTGGTGGAGCTCCACGCACAACTGGATGGTTAACCGCAATTCACATACTAAGGTACAGGCTTCCGAAGCGGGCTCTGCGATGGGCATATAGGAAGTCTTGCTGCCACGACACGACATTTAGGAGGATCACATGCGGATTATAAGCTTATTAATAGCCTTAGCAATCATAGCGGGTTGCTCAAGAACAGGGGATGGCGGATCAGCAGATCCGTCCGCAGCGCCAGCCGCTTCCCCGGCAGCGGATCTCTCAGCAGTACCTGGAGGGCATCAGGAGGAAGACGCGGCTGCTGCAGCGCTCGCGGAAGTGTCCCCTGAAATAGCGGATGAGTACTCGGGCTTCGTACATATGGATGCGGTGCAGTTGAACGGGCAGATTTTTAAGGTATATTACTGGAACAAGGGAGAGTTCAGCTATACACAGTTCGCCATCGTCAAGGAGGGCAAAATGGTCTTTGACAGCAAGAAGGCCGGGCTTACCCTGGAAGGCGGCGACATTTGGAATGAGGAGGAGCAGCTCTGGGCCGAAGCGATTGTGCAGAACAACCGGAATACCTTCTTGTTCAGTCTGATGGACAACCGTCCTGCGTACGCGTCTATTGTAGTCGAAGAGATTGACGGAACGATGCAGGTAACGGTTAACGATCTGTTCAGCGTGAATTATGAGGATGTGGATCAGGACGGGAGCGAGGATCTGCTGGCCAGTCCTTATCCGGGGCAATCCCCTCTAGGTCCGGCGCTTATGGGCATCTACCAGCTGGAAGGGACGAATTATGTGCCGGATAAGCTGCTAACCAAGCGATATGCGGTCGATCAGCTTCAGCTCAGTGAGCAGGAGTATAAAAACAATCCGTCCGAGCAGACGTTAGAGCAGCTGCTGAATGCCTACCTGATTCTCGGGCGGCGCAGTGTCGCACTGACGCGGTTCGAAGAGTTCCATGAGTGGGCCGGACAGCTTGCCGGTGACGGCGGCTATGTGGACGAATACCAACGGCTGCTGCGCAGCACGGAGACGGCAGAACAAATCAGCGGCTGGATGGACAAGCTGAAGCCGCTGCGTACAACGCGATAAGCCGGAGTGATCGCGGACAAGAAGAGAAGGGATTCTCAGGGCAGGTGATGCTGCTCCGGGAATCCCTTTTTATATGCGACCGCGCCTATTGACTTATGAACCTTCCCGCTGAAACTGCTTGTTGTACAAATCCCGGTATACGCCATTCTCTGCCAGCAGGGAGGCGTGCTGCCCCGACTCTACAATCCTGCCGTCCTGAACAACCAGAATATTGTCGGCTGCCATGATCGTAGAAAGACGGTGGGCGATAACCATGCTGGTCTTGCCCCGCAGCAGTTCATGCATGGCTTGCTGGATGTAATATTCCGATACCGTGTCCAGCGACGAGGTGGCCTCGTCCATGATGATGATGGGCGGATTCTTGAGCAGCACGCGCGCGATGGACATCCGCTGCTTTTCACCGCCGGACAGCTTAATGCCCCGGTTGCCGACGACCGTATTGTAGCCCTCAGGCAGCTTCAGAATGAAATCATGAATATAAGCGGCTTCGCAGGCGGCCGTCAGCTCGGCTTCCGTGGCTTCGGCGTTAGCATAGAGCAGATTCTCGCGGATCGTCCCGTTGAACAGGTACGTGTCCTGGGTGACGAGGCCAATCTGCGAGCGAAGCGAATGCAGCGTGAACTCACGGATGTCCTTACCGCCGATACGGATCACGCCTGAATCCAGCTCATAAAGCCGGGGAATCAGGTTGGTGATAGTGGTTTTGCCTGCTCCGCTGGGTCCGACCAGGGCTGTGAGTGATCCGGCGGCTGCCGTGAAGGAGATCCCGCTTAGTGCAGGCTTGTCCGGGGCGTAGGCGAAATTCACCTGCTCGAAGACGATATCTTGTCCCTCTACGCGGCTTGAAAGAGCCAGCGTAGCATCCACAATCAGCGGGTCCATATCGAAGTAGTCAAAAATCCGTTCAAACAGCGCCACTGAACGGTTCACATCCACATAGAGATTGGTCATCTGCATAACCGGAATATACAATCTGCTCAGCAGTGCCACAAAGGTGATAATCGCTCCGATGCTCAGCTCTCCCTGGATGAATAAATAGCCTCCGTACAGATAAATCAGCATCGGCCCGATACTGGTGAAGGTGGTAAGGACCAGCATAAACCAGCGGCCGGCCATCGATTCGCGGATTTGCAGCCGTGTCGCCTGGGCATTTACGGTCCGGAAACTTGCCAGCGCGCTGTCCTCTCTGGTGAACAGCTTCATAAGCATGTACCCGCTGAGGCTGAGCGTCTCCTCAATGATCTGATTCTGCTCCGAGATCTTCTCCTGTGTCTCTTTGGCCAGCTTCCAGCGGACATTGCCCATTTTGCGGGTCGGCACGATGAATAAGGGGATGACCAGGAGGCCTAGCAGTGCAAGTTTCCAGTTCATGATGAACAAGGTTGCTGCCGTGGAGATCAGAATGAACAGATTGCTGGCACAATTGACGATCGTGCTGTTGAAGACACCCTGAATTCCGGCAATGTCACTGGTCATCCGGGTGATGACCTCGCCTTGCTTGACGCCTGAGTAGAACTGCAGCGGCATGCTCTGCAGATGGCGGTACATCTGGTTTTTCATATCATGGACAATATTCTGGGAGATAAAAGAGTTCAAATAATTCTGCAGCACGCCCAGCAGTCCTGACACAACCGTTGTAGCCAGTGAGGCGGCAACAAGCAGGAAGAGCAGCTGCAGATTCTTGTCCGGGAGCGCCCGGTCAATGATCTGCTGAATCAGGAGGGGAGGGAGCAGCCCCAGCACTGCGGATATGCACAGCACGGACATCACCAGCAGCGTCTGCTTCCAGTACGGCACGAAATATTTGACGATGCGTAATAGCAGCGCTTTGGATATCTCCGGCTTCGCCTCCTCCTCATCGAACTTTAATTTGCCAGGCCCGAAGCCTCCTCCGGGTCCCATGCCTCTGAAGCCTCTTGACAAAAGGGTCACCAGCTTTGCTCAAATTTTAGGGATACTATATATGTAAAAATAATCCTGAAACATGTCTGTCATGGGCATTATACGCCTGGATTTTACGGATGTAAATGCTAAACTGGATAGGCTGGCATGAACCGGAGAACGCGATTGCTGCCTTAAGCTTGGGAGGAGAGAAGCAGAATGATTATTGTTGCACAGGGATATGAAAATAAAGGGCTCCGCTACACGGTGAGATCCGCCTCACCGCAAGATGCCCTGCAGTTGTCCGCGCTGAGGCTGAAGATCGACGGGGAGACGGAGAATTTAGACCGGGTTCAGGGGGAAGGATTCATCGGCCCGGAGGGCTTCCGGTCGCTTATAGCGGCGGATACGGCCAGCGGCACGAACCTGTTCCTGGTTGCCGAGATTCAGGACAGGCTGGCGGGCTTCGCCAGATGTGAAGGAAGTCCGCTCCGCAGACTGGCCCATCAGGCCGAATTCGGAGTCGGAGTGCTGCAGGAGTTCTGGGGATACGGCATCGGCCGGAGCCTGCTGGAGCAGTCTATTGCCTGGGCGGATGCCATCAGCCTGGAGAAGCTGAGCTTGAAGGTTCTGGAGAGGAATGACAAGGCGATCCGGCTCTATGAGAGCCTGGGCTTCGAGGTCGAGGGTGTCCTGCGCAGAGATAAGCGGCTGGCAGACGGACAATTCTATTCTACTATTGTTATGGGCAGATTACGCGGGGATAGCGCAGAAGATTAATGATCTCGGATCTCGGCGGACAAAGGCCGAATGTATGCGGAAAACCGAACACAATTGGACTGGGCGCGCCGCGTAGGACGAATGTAATCGAAAAACCGAACACACTTGGACTGGGCGCGCCACGTAGGCCGAATGTAATCGGAAAACCGAACACAATGGGACTGGGCGCGCCATGTCAGCCGAATGTAATCGAAAAACCGAATACAATTGGACTGGACGCGCCACGTAGGCCGAATGTAATCGGAAAACCGAACACAATCGAAAGAGACTCCCAATGCTGCTCATGGTAAACGCTATATGTCACCAGAAAACGGGCGGATGGACAAGTCGGGTATGGTCTATGCGTGGCATGAGGCACCAGCATTGCTCCACCAACATCGTTCCACCCGCAGCGTGCCTGGTTTGAAATTATGAAGAAGGAGCAGTGACGAGCTGCGCGAATCTCCGCGCAGTCTCGCGTATATCCTCAGCTCCGGCAATGGCCGAGATGATGGAGAGACCATCTGCACCCGCCCGGATGACTGGCGGGGCATTCTCCAGGGTGATGCCGCCGATTCCCACTACGGGAATGCTCAGGCCGCTTCGTCTTAGCTCTTCAATGACAGTAGTTCCCCGGACGGCCTGGGCATCATCCTTGGACGTAGTAGGATAGACAGGTCCGACTCCGAGATAATCGGCTCCATCCGCGATGGCCTGCCGGGCTTCCGTCAGATTATGCGCGGAGACTCCGATGATCTTATGCTCACCAAGTCGCTGACGGATCAAGCGGGCCGGAAGATCATCCTGGCCGACATGTATCCCGTCCGCATCAAGCGCGGCAGCAAGCTCCAGATCATCATTTACGATGAACTTGATGCCGCTATTCCGGCAGATTTCCCTGAGCTGCCCTCCAAGCTGGAGCAGTGCGGCGCCTTTGAGCGCAGAGAGACCTTTTTCCCGGAACTGGAACAGAGTGATACCCCCATCGGTAGCAGCGGTTAAAGTATCCTCCGGCGAGAGGCGGCAGTTCACACTGCCCATAATGAAGTACAGCTTCAGCAGTCTGCGCATGTCCTCGCTATCTATCCGTGTCATAGCAGTATCCCCCTTGATCTCATCCGGTTCCCATAAGCAAAATGATTCGTCGGTCCCTGCCCGGCCCCGATGTTCAGACTATCCTCAATTGCCGCTTGAATGAAGGCCTTGGCGGTAAGGACGGCTTCAGGCATGGAATGGCCCAGCGCAAGACCTGCCGTCACCGCAGCCGAGAAGGTACAGCCGGTTCCGTGAGTATGCTTCGTCGCAATCCGCGGGCTGGACATATACTGGAATTCCCGTCCGTCATAGAGCAGATCTACCGCCTCATCTCCTGAGGAGTCATGTCCGCCTTTCAAGATAATGTACTCGGGTCCCATCTGATGAAGCAGTCTTGCCGCCTGTTCCCGGTCTTCCCGGCCCTCAATCTTCATACCTGTCAGCATCTCTGCTTCAGGAAGATTGGGGGTGATGGCAAGTGAGAGAGGAAGCAGGCTTGTAATCAACGCCTGTACTGCCTCTTGGAGCAACAGCTGTGAGCCGCCCTTGGCGACCATGACCGGATCGATCACCAGCTTCTGCTGCCAGCCGTACTGCTGCACTTTACTGGCCACCACGCGGATAATGTCACTGCTGAACAACATACCGGTCTTAATGGCATCCGGCGGCAGATCACTGCCGATCGAATCCAGCTGGGCTGCAACGGTCTCCGGCTCCATCGGATAGACTCCCTGGACACCAAGTGTGTTCTGGGCGGTGAGTGCAGTAAGTGCAGACATGCCGTACACTCCCAGCTCCTGAAAAGTCTTCAAATCCGCCTGAATCCCGGCCCCGCCGCCGCTGTCGGAGCCGGCAATGGTCAACGCTTTGCGTATGCTAGTCATCTTGTTCTCTCCTTTGGGATGTGCCATTTAGGCTTCGAGCAGCTTCAGCCTTGAACGGCTGCTGTATTGCTCCGGGGTCACCAGCGACAATTGATTCAGGAACAAGGTCTGGAAGCTGCCGGGACCTTGGGCTTCAGCCGCTTCAGCAGCAAGCTCTGCTGCCATACCGTAGAAAGAGAGGGCTTCAGCAGCAGCCTCAAGTACCTCCCCGCCGCTTACGGCGAGAAATGCGCCCACCACAGCACTGAGCAGGCAGCCGGTTCCGGTCACCCGGGTCAGGATGGAGTGGCCGTTGCTGGCGATATAAGTGCGTTTGCCGTCTGTAATGATGTCTTCCCTGCCGGTGATAATCACGACACAGTTCAGCTTCAGTGCCGCCTTATTGGCTAGAGCGACTACATCGCCTTCGCCTGCTCCGGCATCTACGCCTTTGCTGGCCCAGCTCTCCCCGGCCACATTGGCAACCTCGGCCACATTGCCGCGCAGCGCAGTAAGCTGAAGCTCACTGAGCAGCTTGGCCGTAACGTCCGTGCGGTAGGCGGTAGCCCCGGCTCCAACGGGATCAAGCACGAGCGGCACATGGTGGAGGTTCGCAGCCTTCCCGGCCTCGATCATGGAAGCGATGGCGGCTTCATTAAGTGTGCCGATGTTCAGCACAACCGCTCCCGACATGGCGGCGACATCCGCTACTTCTTCGATGGCATCGGCCATGAACGGCGAGGCTCCCAGAGCCAGCAGCCCGTTCGCTGTGAAGTTAGCGACTACGATATTCGTGATATTATGCACCAGCGGGTTCGCTTGGCGTACTTTGGACAGATAAGACATATGAATTCCTCCTGTAGGTATAATTTAAAAATTAATAAAAGCATTCTTAACATCCACTTTCGCAGCCAGCAGGCCGTTCTTGCTCAGCCACTGGTTCACCTTCTCCCATGAAGCGCTGTCCTGATAGCCGAAGGGCTGGGAACCGGCATCCATCAGAGGCAGCAGGATCTCCAGACTGCGCTGTTCAATCGCTTCATCCAGCGGTGCGGTGTCCTCCTGATGAGCAAGCAGCAGCTTCAGCGCTTCATCCGGGTGACCGGTTACATACTGCTGGCCTTGTCGTATGGCTTCCACGAATTTGTGATAAAAGCCCTGTGAATCCTGCAGTCCCTGCTCACTGGCGACCAGCACCAGCTCATAATAATCCGGGACCCCGTAATCCACGGGATTGAAGGAGCGCACCGGATGATCTTGCTGCTCCAGAATCAGCTGCTCATGGTTAATGAACCCGCCCATAATGCCATCCACCCGTCCGGTGGAGAGAGCAGGGATCAGCTCATAGCCGACATCCACCAGCTTGAGGGAGGATGGGTCCCCGCCGTCGCTCTTGACCATCGTGTTCAGCATGGCTTCATATAACGGGACGGAGGAATACCCGGCCTGCTTGCCAGACAGCTCTCCCGGGCGGTTAATGCCGCTGTCTGCGGCTACCATGAGATGATTCAGCGGGTGGCGCACCAGCGCAGCGATCGACTTGACCGGAATCTGCTCCCCCCGTGCCATCAATACCTGCGGCTGATAACTGAGTGCGAGATCCACCTTCCCCGCAGCAACAAGCTTCAGCGCATCATTGGTATCGGCCGGCATCTGAATCTCAACCTCCAGACCTTCCTCAGCAAAATAACCTTCAGCCTGTGCCGCATACAAAAAGGAGTGGACTGCATTGGGATACCAGTCGAGCATAATCGTCAGCTTTTGGGCGGCACTCTTAGTCCCAGCCTCAGAGGTTGCGGTAGTACCAGCCGGGGAGCCGGAGGCCGCCGGACTATTCGTATTGGTGCAGCCTGCCAGGATAGGCAGCATACAGAGTAGCAGAGCGGACAGCAGCATGGCTGGTCTTGAAATTGCATGATGCAGATAACGGGTATAGCGGATAGTAGTCATGAATAACGTCCTCTTTTCTTCAGAATAATCTTCTCCAGCGCGGCGACTGCCAGAAACAGCAGAATACCGAGTACGGATAACAAGACAACAGCGGCGAACATCTTGGCGCTCTGCAGATTCCCGGCCATTCTACGGCTGAAATAGCCCAGCCCCTGGCTGCCCCCAAGCCATTCCCCGATCGTTGCACCAATCACACAGTACACAGCCGACAGCTTCAGTCCGGAGAAAAAAGAGGGCAAAGCCAGCGGAACGCCCACCTTTCCGAGAATCTGCCAGCGGTTCGCGCCGTACGTCAGCAGCAGGTCCCGGTAGGCATCCGTGTTTTTGGACAACCCGTCATAGGTACCAATGACTACCGGGAAGAAAGCAGTCAGGAAGACAACGGCGACCTTGCTCCATAGGGTGTAGCCGAACCACATGATGAACAGGGGAGAGAGGGCGATCAGCGGAACCGTCTGGCTGATAATCAGCAGCGGGTACAGCGCCTTGGCCAGCGGACTGAACAGGTGCATGGCGATTCCCAGCAGACTGCCGCAGACCACAGATAGTGCGAAGCCTGTGAGTACTTCAAGCAGGGTAGCAGGCAAATGCACCCCGAATAACAAGCGGCGTTCCTCCAGCAAGGCCTTGCAGATGGCGGACGGAGCCGGAAGGATGAAGGGAGGAACCAGGCCCAGCCGTGCTACAGTCTCCCAGACCGCAAGCGTCAGCAGGGCGAGCAGGGCCGCCGGACCGTAATGCTGGAGCAATCTTCTAGGAGCGGCGGTTCTCATATAGCTTCAGCTCCAATTCCTGGCGCAGGGCGGCGAACTGCGGTTGATAGTTCAGACTGTGATGGCGCGGACGGGGGAGACCGGCTGAGAATTCCTGCATCCCGCTGCCCTCTCTGCCAGTCATTAGATAGATTCTGTCACTGAGCAGGAGCGCCTCCTCCAGATCATGGGTGATGAACAGCACCGTCTTGTCCAGCTCCGCCCATAACTCCAGCAGCCAACGCTGCAGCGAGCGCTTCGTAATGGCATCGAGCGCCCCGAACGGCTCATCGAGCAGCAGCAGGTCATTCCCGGCCGCCACGGTGCGGAGGACCGCCACGCGCTGGCGCATCCCGCCGGACAGCTCCTGCGGATAAGCCCCTTCAGTTCCGTCAAGGCCGAAACGGTGCAGCAGGGTGCGGATCTCGGCAATAGCGGCTGCTTTGGGACGGCTGCGCTTAAGCTCCCAGGGCAGCAGACAATTGTCCAATACGGTGCGCCAAGGCAGGAGGAGATCCTGCTGCGGCATGTAGGCCACACTGCCCAGCCTCTTCGCTGCTGTAGCGGACTCGGCTCCGTTCAGCGTAATCCTGCCGCTGCCCGGCTCCAGCAGACCGGCGATGATTTTGAACAAAGTGCTTTTGCCGCATCCGCTCCCGCCTACAATAGAAATGAATTCGCCGCGCTGCACAGTCATGGATAGCCCTGAGAATACGGGGGTCCGGGACGAACCGGTCCCGAAGGCATAGGACAGATTGCTAATGTTGATCATAAGACTATGTACGAGCCTCCTCGGATTGAAATACATACTGCGCGGAGCACAAAAAAGCCCCATTCATTCCCGGAGGCAATGAATGGGGCGGAAGGTACAGTCAGCTGCGGCCCTGTGACGGGTACCACTGTTACATTCTGCTCCACTTCCCTCCGCTGGTATGATCCAGATCAGGTTCAAAGGGTCCGAAGCTTAAGCTCCGTCTCAGTCGGCCGACTCCCCTAGTGAATAATGTTGCTATTGAATTCGTAATTGCTACTTAATATACCACAAATCTCCCTCTTGTAAAGAGCAGGCGGTCAGCGCTTAGCCAGACCGGTCACGAACAAAGTGACGATGCCCCTGGAGATGTCCAGCTTGGAGGCGTGGTGCCGCTTCTGCTCATACAGGTACAGATCGGGACTGAGGACAGAGATTAAGGCTGTGGCCGCAAAGGCCGGATCGATGTCAATCAGCTCACCGCCCGCCGCGGCGCGCTGCAGCAGCTCTGTCATCATCACCCCCAGCCGCTGGAAAAAAGGATGCTCAAACTGAGTCAGCTGCTTCTTGCCGGTGAACTCGGCTTTGATCATATTCAGCAGCTCGGCATACTGCTCAATGAAATCGGCAATCTGCTCAATGCTGCTCTGCAGCTGAGCAAGAGCCGGGGCTTCACCGGCACTGGCAGCGACCTGCTGCTCCAGCCCGGACAGGAATTGATCTGCGCTGCCCTTCAGCAGTGCAGAACAGATCTCACCCTTGTCCGTGAAACGGCGGTACAGGGAGCCTTGCCCTATGCCTGCCCGCTTGGCAATGCTGTACATGCTGACCGCCTCAAGTCCGCTCTCGGTGAACAACTGGCGGGCAGCTTCAAGAATCCGCTGTACATAAGGATCGGCGGACTCGGGCGGAGCGGAGGCTATGGGTTGCGGAGCTGACGGCGGGAACCGTGCAGCATCGGTGTCTGGCTTTTTCATGAGAACCCCTTTCAGAAAAGAATTGACACAACGGACAATTGTCCGTAGACTATGAATTGCACTTACGGACAGTTGTCCGTTCACTCATTATATAGAACAATCTGCCCGCAGGTCAATGTAGAACGCGGACAGCTGAGGAGGAGAAGAGATATGGATCAGACCTTGAAGCAGGAAGCCGATTTCCGGCTGTCCAGTATTCTGGTTCCCTTGCTGGCCATTATTGCAGGAGTATTTATGGTTGTGCTGGACAGTACGGCGATGAATGTAGCCTTGTCCAGGCTGGTGGTTGATTTCAAGACGGATCTGCATACGCTGCAGTGGGTAGTTACCGGATATATGCTGGCTCAGGCTTCCGTTATTCCGCTGTCAGGCTGGCTGTCAGACCGGTTCGGAGCCAAGACGGTATTCCTGACGGCGGTAATTGTGTTCACGATAGGCTCGATTCTGTGCGCTACACCAAGCAGCGCCGAATGGCTGATTGTTTTCCGGGTCATTCAGGGACTGGGCGGCGGCTGTGTGCTCCCTGTCGGGATGGCCTATGTGTACAGACTGGCTCCCAAAAGCAAAGTTGGCGTTGTCATGGGCATTATGGGCATTCCCGTCCTGTTCGCACCGGCTATTGGTCCGGTATTGTCGGGCTGGCTGGTTGAATACCATTCCTGGCGCTGGATCTTCCTCATTAATATTCCGATTGGCATCATTGCGGTGCTGATTGGACTGCGCAAGCTGCCGAATGCGGCGAAGAATAGCGTGCCTGGCATGGATAAGCTCGGTATGGTTCTTGGACCGCTGGCTTTTGCTTCGTTAACCTACGGGGTTAGCCAGGGCGCGCAGAGCTGGACCTCTGAGAAAACACTGATCGGGCTGCTGCTGGGCGTTGTGGCGCTGATCGCTTTTGTCATCGCTGAACTGCGCTCCAAGACACCGCTGCTGGAGCTGCGGATTCTGAAATCCGTTGATTTCACGACAGGAATCATCGTGCAGTGGATTGCCCAGTTCGGCTTATACGGCGCGTTATTCCTGCTCCCGCAATTTCTGCAGCAGGCCCGCGGCTTCGGCGCATTTGATACCGGTCTGACGCTGCTGCCGCAAGCGATCGCTTCCGGGCTGATGATGCCGATTGCCGGGATCCTGTTCGACCGGATCGGTGTGCGCTGGCTCGTGGTCTGCGGTCTCAGTCTGGTCTCCGGCGCGTTATTCCAGTATTCTCATGTCGATCTTACCACGCAGAGCCGTGACCTGATCCTCCCGCTGATCATGTGCGGGGCTGGAATGGGCATGATGATGATGCCGATGAACACGCATCTGCTCAACAAGGCGCCAAGCCATCTGGTGAACCGGGTAACCTCGCTCACGAACTCGATGCAGCAGGTAATTACTTCGCTGGCCGTCTCGACTCTGGTGACGATTCTGACTGCAAGAACAACCGCGCGCGGTTTAGAGATGCAGGAAGCGGCAGCTGCTGCCGGGAAAAGTACCACAGGCGCTTCACAGCAAGCGTTGCTGCTGGCTAAGCAAACCGTATTATCGCAGGGCTTCGCGGACACGTTCCACATTATGATGTTTGTCGCGCTTGGCGGTGCGGTCCTTGGACTGCTGCTGCGCCGGGGCCGCCATTCTGGAACTGAACATTCTAAGGAACAGGCAACGCCGGAAATCATGCACGTATAGTAATGCCCATATAGAGCTTATGTTGCCAAAGAGCAGCGATTCTCCTTTTGCCGGAGGATCGCTTTTTGTGTTGATTTCTCTTCTGGATATCCTGATGCAGGAGCAGAAATTGGGGCAAGCTAAGCTAAGGAAAATCAATACAACACAAATCCGATGAATATAATCGGAAAAAGTTGTTGACGCAGGTAACACCCCGGTGTTACGATACATTTTGCCGGTAAATACGGTGCCTAAAGAGAAGATACGAGAGGGGATTCATCGAATGAAAAAACTAAGTCTAACTATTATGCTGCTCCTGACCATGGTCACGGCTGCGGCTTGCGGAACCAACAATACTGACAAGACAGCAACGGGCGGCAATACTCCGGCGGAACCCACGGCTGCGGCTACAGAGGGTGCAGCTTCAGGGGAGCAGAACAGCCTGGAGGCCGTCAAAGCCAGCGGCAAGCTGCGCATCGGAACCGAAGGAACCTACGCACCGTTCACCTTCCATGATGCGGACGGCAAGCTGACGGGCTTCGATGTCGAGATCGCCGAAGAAGTGACCAAGCGCCTCGGTGTGAAGCCGGAGTTCATTGAGACGCAATGGGACGGGATTTTTGCCGGGATGGATGCTAAGCGCTTCGATGTGATCTTCAATGAAGTCTCGATCACCGATGAGCGTAAAGTGAAATATGATTTCTCCGATCCGTATATTGTCTCCAAGGCTGTGCTGATCGTCCCCGAGGATAATCAGGATATCAAGACCTTCGCTGATCTGAAGGGTAAAAAGGCCGGCCAGTCCCTCACCAGCAACCTCGGCAAAATCGCCACAGACAACGGTGCGGAGATCGTATCTACCGAGGGCTTCAATCAGGCGATTGATCTGCTGACCTCCGGCCGGATCGATGCTACCGTGAATGACGGCTTGTCCTTCCTAGATCTGAAGAAGCAGAAGCCGGATATCAAGATCAAGAAGGTGGATGAGATTGCCGAAGGCTCGCATAGTGCCGCAGTCTTCCTGAAAGGGAATGACGAGCTGGTGCAGGCTGTGAACGAAGCGCTGACCGCTATGAAGAGCGACGGAACCTACCTTAAGATCTCCGAGAAGTATTTTGGCGCTGACGTATCGAAATGATGGATGACCGCCAAATACAAATATTTCTCGATTCACTGCTGCCTCTGTTTAAAGCCGGGGTGGCTTTTACCCTTCCGCTTGCGGGGGTATCCTTTATTCTGGGGCTGCTGCTGGCGGTGATTACTGCACTTGCCCGGCTGTCCTCCTTCAGGCTTCCAAGGCTGATCGCCCGTTTCTATGTCTGGGTGATCCGGGGAACGCCGCTGCTGGTGCAGCTGTTTATTATTTTCTATGGACTACCCGCCGCCGGGATTGTGCTTGATCCGTTCATCGCCGCTGTCATCGGGTTCACGCTCAGTGTCGGGGCCTATTCTTCGGAGATTGTCCGGGCTGCTATTCTGTCTATTCATAAAGGCCAGTGGGAAGCCGCGTTCTCCGTGGGGATGAGCCGGAAGCAGGCTCTGCGCCGGGTGATATTGCCTCAAGCTGCCCGCGTGTCGGTTCCGCCGTTATCGAATTCTTTTATTAGCCTGGTCAAGGATACTTCGCTTGCGGCCAGTATTACTTATGTCGAGATTTTCAGAAAAGCCCAGCAGATTGTGGCGACATCCTATGAACCCCTGCTGTTATATTGCGAAGCGGCGCTGTTCTATCTGCTGTTCTGTTCCGTATTGTCGGCGCTGCAGAATTACTTGGAGAAGCGGCTGGACCGGTATTCGGCCAGTTAAGGTTAAGGAGGCACACGCATGATTGAAATACGCGATTTACATAAGTCCTTCGGCCCGCTTGCGGTGCTGAAAGGTGTGGATCTCACCGTTGAACACGGACAGGTGATGGTCATTATCGGACCTTCCGGCTCCGGCAAAACCACGCTGCTGCGCTGCTTCAACCTGCTGGAGACCCCCGACAAGGGCAGTCTTACGCTGAACACGATTAAGCTGGATTTCACCCCGGGCGCCAAAATTCCACAGCGTACCGTACTGTCCCTGCGCCAGCAGACAGGAATGGTGTTCCAGTCTTATAATCTGTTCCCGCATATGACGGCGATCGGCAATGTCATGGAGGGACAGATCACGGTGCAAAAGCGTTCCAAGGAGGAAGCGCGCAGCAAGGCGCTGGCACTCTTGGACAAGGTGGGTCTGGCAGACAAGGCAGATGCGTATCCGCATCAGCTGTCCGGCGGCCAGCAGCAGCGCGTAGCAATAGCCCGCGCCATGGCGGCCACGCCGGAGGTGCTGCTGTTCGATGAGCCGACCTCGGCGCTTGACCCTGAGCTGGTCGGCGAGGTGCTGAAGGTCATCAAGCAGCTGGCCCGGGAAGGAATGACAATGGTCATCGTCACCCATGAGATGAAATTCGCGGCCGATGTGGCCGACCGGATCATCCTGATGGACAACGGAGTTATTTTGGAGCAGGGAACCCCCCAGCAGGTACTGGAGCAGACGAAGAACCCGCGCGCCCTCCAATTCCTTAACCGGTTGAGCGGGGAAGAGTGATTGCGGACGTAGTATATTAAGGCAGACCGGGAGGGGAGTCCTGGTCTTCTTTTTTATTGTTTTGTAGGAAATTATAGTTACTGTCTATTGCGGATAAGTTGTACAGCAGCATATGGACCGAATGTATGTGAAAAACAGCATACATTGTTTTCGCGCGAAGGTAATCTTATTCATCCGTTAGGATGATTTTGTTCATGGGAATCTACGTGTAGTTCACCTGAACTTACCGGAGGTGGGCGGCGAACGTAAATGAAGAGCAGAAGTGCACTTGAATCTGTGTTTGTAACTCCCCCTCTTAAACAGCGGAGCGTGCTCCAAAGCGTCGCCGTAATTTATACTCCATTACAAATACAATAAAAAAAGGGGGTCCTCATCAGAGCTCACTCGTTGATATTTCCTCATTTATAAACTAATTTGCCTGAGTAGAACATGTGATCCTGCGTATGAATCTGGATCAGTGTGCTGCCCAGTTTGTGATTGTCACGGTAAGCGGTAACTTCCAGAATGCCGTCCGTGGCTGCGGGTTGGGAAGAGCCGTCTGCTATGGGACTCCAGTAGATTGTGTCACCTGATTGAACTGCGGCAGCTTGCCGCTGTGGGAGTATCTTGGAATCGGCCGGATTCCATAGGAGCAGTTCTCCTTCGGAGGCTTGCAGCTCAATCCTGTCGGCACCTTCAGCAACAAGGGTTAAGGGAAAGCCCGGCACACTGCTCATGAACATAGAATACTTGCCCAGCGGAAATTCGACATCGGGTTGTACCGCTACCGGGGCGCCGTCAGCTGCATAAGCTGTCACCATGAACCCGCTGTAAACGGGAGAAGGGTTAGCTGGATCGCCGCTGTTTTCAAGGAGCGGTCCCCAGATGGCGATTAAGAGTATAATCACACAGGAGAGTACAGTGGTCATAATTTTTCTGCGAAATGTCCAAGCTGAGGTCTTTGGCGTACCGGAATTATTCGTGACTCTGCGGATTATAGTTTGTTTGAGTGCCTCGTCTGCTTTGATTTCGTTCATCCCCTGCACATATTTATGCTTCATCATCATCCCACTCCTCCATTATCTTCGTCTTCAGAAGGGCTTTGGCCCGTTTAAGCTGTGTGCGGACCGTATTCTCATTGATGCTCAGGAGCTGCGCAATTTCTGCTGTTTTGTAGCCCTTCAGCCGGTCCATTAGGAAGAGGGACTTCTTCATAGGGGGAGAACCATTTCCGCCACGGGCTGCGGATGACGTCCCTGCACGTATTAATTGTTACTCTTATAAACCATGCTTTCTCATGCTCCGGGTTGTTAAAGATACGTTGGTGCTTGAAATACTTGATGTATACCTCTTGGCACACATCCTGAGCATCCGCCAAATTACCGAGATGAGCCAGTGCCAAGCGAAGTATCATATCGGCATACTGGTTGACAGTAGTTGTTAAGTTGTCAGGTTCATTCAAAAGGTTGTCGTTGTTCCCCATTATTCGCCTCCATTCACTCCTAACACGTATGGTAAGCGGAGAATGTTTCACTTCACAATAAGCCTACGTATTTCCTGTCAAAAAAACAAGGCTGCCCCCTAGCCGTAACGGCTTCCGGGACAGCCTTTTATCTATCATACGCGGATAAAGCGGTATGAACGAATCCAACCTTCCTTTACTTCTGTGTGCCGCCATCGCTAACGGACTTCAGATAGTCCAGCGTGTTATACAGCATAACTGCTGCTTCAGCGCGGGTAATGGTGCTTTTCGGATTGAACTTACCGCTGGCATCGAGGGTAGTGATCTTGTATTTCAGGGCCCGCTGAATGCTGCCCTGGTAGGAAGGGTCCAGCGCGTCTGCATCTGCAAGTTCAACCGGGACGAGGTTAATCATCGGCAGGTTGCCGGCCTTTTCTACGGCTTGAACCAGCATACTGGTATACAGCTCTTTGGAAATCGGCTTGGCCGAATCGATATTGGCGGGGATATTTACACCATTATAGTGCGCATTGATGAAGGCTTCTGCGTACCAGGCATTATCCTTTACTTTGGAGAAGAGCGCACTTGCCTGGGGAGCCTTATTGAAATCAATTGCCGCCAGGCTAAGCTGGAGACCGCCGGAGATGAACTGTACACCTTGTGCAGTGGATACTATTGCTCCGGGAAGAAACTGGGTATCCGAGATCCCTTTAATGAGGCCCTTTTCCTTTAGTGCATTGATTTGATCCTTGCCGCTTATACTGCCGATATCCTTGAAACTGCTGCCTGCTGCAAACATCTGCCCGCCGAGCGAGAAGGAGAGAAGGGTGGCTGCGGTTAAAGCTGCGATAGTGTATTTTTTCATTGTCATTTGAATTCCACCTCTATTATAGGGTTGGGCCGTTTGGCCTGTATCAACTCCTCTAACGAAGTGAGATCAGAAAAGGTTGCAAGCGTATCAATCCCGATCTGCGGGACCGGTAAGCTACATCACTTCCTGAAATAAAAGATTGCGGTAAGGGTACTTGCTGAACCTGGTTTTGAACAGCAGAGCGATTCCGCTTTCTTCAATCGTAACGGATTTCAGTGACTTGGTCTTCACCAGCCTGCGCACCATGATCCTTACCGCCCGGGTATCCTTACGCCGGATGGCGGCAGCCATAGCTTCCGCGAAGCTCCGGTTAACCGCAAGCTCGCGGTACAACGGGATGATGGAACGCGCTATGCAGCGGTGGGCGTCTGTATTGAAGGTGAACTGGGCGGTTCCCGGCGGAATCGTCGTGCCATTGGTATAGAAGGCAACCGGCAGCGGAAAAGGGAAAGAGATGAAATAACCGATCCCGTTCGTTCCGTAATTCTCCGCGTCAGCAAGTGCGGGGATACTGTGGAGCAAGCTGCCCATCAGGTCCAGGTCGGCAGTGACAATAGCGGTTGTCCATTGCCTGGCATAACTGCGGTTTCCGGCAATTTTCCGGTAGAACGGCAGCATGGCCGCAGCTACGCTGCGCAGTACACGGGCTGTTACAAGCCGCTGCGTCTGCTTAGGTTGTACTTTCGCCATCCGGATCATCCTCACTTTTAAGAGATTAGTTTATATAGAGTATGGGAATTGCGCACAATTCGGAATGGGCAACCACGGTTTCGGCAGAAATATTATCTATGCGTGGAGCGGCAGAGGGGGGCTATTGTGAGCAAGTGATGTTATACTGGTGTCAGGACTTTTCTTTGACGGGCAAGTTTGTTATGCTTATATCGTAACGATTACTAATTATTCTGCAGGAATTGTTCTACTTCCGGAAAGGTGGGAACCCGGGTGAACCGAGTGGCAAATATCAGCCAGCAGTTTGCGGCTCATAATTATAAGCTTACACCACAGCGTGAGGCGATAGTGAGAGTGCTGCTGGATAATGAGAAGGATCATCTAAGCGTGGAAGAGGTATATATGCTGGTCAAGCGCAGTTACCCGCATTTGGGGCTGGCGACGGTCTACCGTACCTTGGAGCTGCTGTGTGAACTTCATATTGTGCAAAAAATGAATTTCGGCGACGGCGTCGCCCGTTATGATCTGCGCGACGACGATCATGTGCATATGCATCATCACCTGATCTGCAATGTATGCGGTAAGCTGGAGGAGATCAAGGATGATTGGCTGGTGGAGCTGGAGGCGCGGGTAGCCCGTGAATACGGCTTCAGTGTGACCGATCACCGTCTGGATTTCAAAGGCACCTATAATAGCTGTCAAAAGAACGGCTGCAAGGGCGACAAGGACTGCCGCGCCGTCTCATAAGCTACATCTGCAACGCACAGAAGGCGCAAGGCTGAAGTTCAGCCTGCGCCTTCTTGCAAATATAAGAAGTTATATGTTTCACTCTATAACTTATCCTTCTATTTCTCGCTGAAACGGTGCCGTCCCTAAAAGGACGGCACAGCCGTTTCCACTTGTGTATACGGAATCTGCAGAATGCCGCTGCTAGGAGCGGTTCGGCACGAAGGATTTGATCCAGGTTCCGAAGCTGCCGGGATTGCGGGTCTGAACCAGGATCACCCCTTCGCCGCGGAACCGGCAGACCAGGGCCTCGCCGCTGGTTAAGCTGTTCAGCCAGCCGGAGGCTGCTTTTTCCACCTTGTAATCCATATAGTCCGGCCAAGCTACAAGGTGTCCGTTATCGATGATCATCTCTTCGCCCGGTCCGAGGTTAATCGCGTGAATCGCTCCGAAGGAGGAGAGGAAGACGGTACCTCTTCCGCTGATTTCGAGAATGAAGAATCCTTCGCCGGAGAACAGGCCGCGGGTCAGATTCTGCATCTTGGTATTGACCTGAATGCCTTGGGTTCCCGCCAGGAATCCGTCCTTCTGTACGATCAGCTTGTACGACCCATCCAGCTCAATGGCCTGTACATCCCCAATGGAACCGGGTGAGAGCAGCACCTCACTCTGCCCGCGCGTGGCGGTCAGCTCCTGGAAGAAGAATTTCTCCCCGCTCAGCATGCGGCCCAGGCCGCGCATAATTCCGCCGTCCACGGTGCCCCGCAGCTCCACATTCGGTGACATGGCGACCATAGCCCCCATCTCAGCCTTAACGCTCTCGCCCGGCTCCAGCAGGACCTTCAGCATGGCGAAGGCGCCGTCATACAGCACATCATATTTCATATAGTACTCCTCCTCATTCTTGCGGTTATTTGTTATGATCACAGGTATGTATCTTGCTCTTCAAGGATACTGTACCAGATAGTCCAACTGCAAGCTGCGCAAGGATCAGAATAATATGTTAGAATGGAACAGACAGTGCAGCCGCACTGAATATAGGATTGACAAGGAGTGTCGCCGCTTATGGCACGGACAAGAACACAGAAGGCGCTGCTTAAGGCAGAGCGCTCAGGCACATGGGTTGCAGAAAGAAACCGCAGACTCAATCAGGATTACGGGGCCATCTCCCAGCATGTCAGAGTTACACCCGGCAAACGCGAGCAATTGAATAAGGTCAAACACAAGGAG
The DNA here is from genome assembly GCF_042684125.1 of Paenibacillus rhizoplanae. Lineage (NCBI taxonomy): Bacteria > Bacillati > Bacillota > Bacilli > Caryophanales > Paenibacillaceae > Paenibacillus > Paenibacillus rhizoplanae. Next base: position 221,926 of record NZ_JBHUKY010000021.1, read on the forward strand.
CGGATCTTCCATGATGGCGCTCCTTTTGCATGTCTGGGCATAACTGCATAATGCTTAAGCCTGTGCCCTGCTGTGAATACGGTACTCCTTGGGCGACATGCCGAACCGGCTGCGGAAGATCCGGTGGAAATAGGTATAGTTCGCAAATCCGCAGGTCTCGGAGACATGCTCCAGCGGCATGGGGCTGAATGTAATTTTTTCCCGGGCCATATCCAGCCGTACATCATTTACATATTTGACAATCGTGGTGCCGAACGCTTCCTTGAACAGATGAACTGCCCGGGAGACCGAGATATCCACATGTGCGGCCACATCCTCAAGCCGGAAGGCGTAAGAGGCATGCTCTTCAACGTACTGCTTCATCCGGTAAGCCAGATAAGCCTTCGGTGAGATCGCGGGCTGATCAATCATCAGCCGGTCAATCTCCATACAGAGAATCTGCAGATAACATGAAGAGATGTCCGGTGAGGAGTCCGACAAGCGGCGCTGCTCCAGCACAAGCTGGCGGAAGAGGCTGAGAATATGATCGTTCATCGGCAGGCGGAGTACCGCCGGACGCTGCTTGCGTCCCCACCATTCTTCAATCCATGGGCCGCTGCAAAAGATATGATAGTCGCCGCTCTCGATCCTCGGCTTGCCGACAGGATAGACTTCTTTGTCGATACTCAGATAGTAGGGGTCATTCGGTGCGAACAGCATGAGATCACCGCTCTCAACGGTCGTAATGGCGCCGTTCTCCCTGGTGCGGCTGCGCCCTTCAGTCTGGAGCCGCAGCAGATAATACTGTACGCCCTCGCTGCGTGACATATGAAATGGTTTGCGGTGGAAGGAGAATCCGGCGGATAGAATGTGGCAAGCGGCAGATGTTGTCATGTGTCCCTCCTAGTCTAATAAATGATAAGCAGATTGTTCATGTTTTAATCATATTATTCATTTTATTATATACGCTTTCATATTACCATGTACCTAAGCGAAAAACATAAAAATGATGTGGAGAAGGCCGTATTGCGGCGCTAAACGCTACATTTACAAACTCTGGAAACAGTGGATGAAACCAAGAGAACTCGTCGTTCTCCAATGTTTACAGCCCGTTTGTTCAGGTGATGTACTTCAGGGAAGATAACCGGGAGTGCGGCGGCAGCAAGAACTGGATAACTCCGGATCATATAAGGAGTGGGAATAATAATGCTTAAGGTTGGACTACAGCTGTACACACTAAGAGAAGAACTGGAACAGGATTTCGAGGGAACTATACGTAAGGTAGCCGAGCTGGGCTACAGCGGTGTGGAGTTCTTCCACTATTTCGGCCGTACGGCCGAACAGGTGAAGGCGCTGCTTGAAGAGACAGGGCTTGTTGCTGTCGGAGCGCACCGCCCGTACGATGCGATGCTGAATGATACGGAGCAGGAGATTCGCTTCAATCTGGAGTTCGGCAACCGCAACCTGATCGTGCCTTATCTGACAGAAGAACAACGGAACTGGCAGGAGGTAGCGGCGGGTCTGCGGACCATCGGCGAGAAATGCCAGGCTGCCGGTGCTGTTCTGTCTTATCATAATCATGATTTTGAATTCACGGAGAAGGTTGACGGCCAGCCAGCTTTTGATTATCTGTTCGAAGCGGTCCCTGCTGAGCAGCTTCAAGTAGAGATGGATACATGCTGGGTGTATTTTGGCGGATATGATCCGGCAGAATATATCCGTAAGTACGCAGGACGCCTGCCGATCATTCACCTCAAGGATCTGAAGAAGAAAGAAGACGGCTCACCGGAGACTGTAGTGCTGGGCGAAGGTGAAGTGGATCTGGCTGCGATCATTGAAGCAGCGTCTGCGGCTGGTGTGGAATGGGCAGTGGTGGAGCAGGACTTCTGCAGCCGCTCGCCGCTTGGTAGTGTGGCTGACAGCCTGAACTGGATCAAAACATATGAGAATCAAGGAGGAAGTATTCATGTCTAACAAACTCAAAATTGCTATTATCGGTTGCGGTGGTATCGCAAACGGCAAACATATGCCAAGCCTTGCCCGTCAGGAGAATGCCGAAATGGTGGCATTCTGTGATATCGTGGAAGAACGTGCCCAGGAGGCTGCCAAGACCTACGGCTGCGAAGGCGCTGCCGTATTTACCGATTTCCGTGAGCTGCTGGCAACGGGCGGATTCGATATCGTGCATGTCTGCACGCCGAACGACAGCCACTCCGAGATTACGGTTGCAGCACTGGAAGCCGGCAATCATGTATTGTGTGAGAAACCGATGGCCAAGACCACTGCACAGGCTAAGGAAATGCTGGATGCCGCCAAGCGTACTGGCAAGAAATTGTCCATCGCCTATCAGAACCGTTTCCGCGCAGACAGTGAATATCTGAAGGGGCTGTGTGAAGAAGGGGAACTCGGCGATATCTATTACGGTAAGGCTATTGCGCTTCGCCGCCGTGCGGTTCCAACCTGGGGCGTGTTCCTGGATGAAGAGAAGCAGGGCGGAGGACCGCTGATCGATATCGGTACCCATGCGCTGGATCTGACCCTCTGGCTGATGAATAACTACAAGCCGCGTATGGTAGTAGGTTCTACTTTCCATAAGCTGGGCCAGAAGAAGAATGCCGCGAATGCCTTCGGTCCGTGGGACCCTGAGCAATTCAAGGTTGAAGATTCCGCCTTCGGCTTCATTACAATGGAGAACGGTGCTACAATTGTACTTGAAGCCAGCTGGGCGCTGAACGTATCTGAATTCGGTGAAGCCAAGACGATGCTTGCCGGAACGGAAGGCGGAGCCGATATGAAGGACGGGCTGCGTCTGAACGGCGAACGTGCCGGCCGCCTGTATGAGACTAAGGTGGACCTGTCCTCCGGCGGTGTAGCCTTCTACAGCGGAGCTGCGGAGAATGAAGCAGACCGTGAAGCCCGTCTGTGGCTGGAAGCCGTAAGAGAAGACAAGGACCCGGTGGTTCTGCCGGAGCAGGCCTTCGTAGTTACCCAGATTCTTGAAGCAGTGTATGAATCAGCACGTACCGGACGCGCCGTATATTTCGACGGAAGTTCTGACAACTAAGAGCATCTCCGGTTCACGCGACTATCAGAGAAACAGGAGTGGAATCCATGAGTTCAATCAAACATACTGTAGCCATCGTTGGTTACGGCGGAATGGGAAGCTACCATACCCAACTAATCAAAGAGAGTGACCGGGTGGTAGTGACCGGCGCTTTCGATCTGCTGGAAAACCGGCGCGCCTTGGCTGAGGAAGCAGGCTACACCGCTTATTCCAGCTATGAGGAATTGCTGGCAGATCCGGCGGTGGACATCGTACTGATTGCTACACCGAATGATGTGCACAAGGACATCGCCCTTCAGGCTTTTGAGGCGGGCAAGCATGTAGTCTGTGAGAAGCCGGTTGCCATGTCCTCGGCTGAATTCATCGAGATGCAGGCTGCTGCGGAGTCGGCCGAACGGGTGCTGATGGTGCATCAGAACAGACGCTGGGATGAGGATTTCCGCGTAATCAGGGAGATGTATGAGCAGGCGACGATTGGATCACTCTTTCAGATTGAATCCCGGGTGCACGGTGCTAACGGGATTCCCGGCGACTGGCGTCATGTGAAGGAGCAAGGCGGCGGGATGCTGCTCGACTGGGGCGTGCATCTGCTGGATCAGCTGTTGTTCATGATTGACAGCAAGGTGAGCAGTGTCAGCAGCAGCCTGAGCTTTGTCCTCGGCAATAATGTGGATGACGGATTCGATGCGGTGCTGCAGTTCGAGAATGGGATCAGAGCCATCGTGGAGGTAGGGACAACCAACTTCATCACGATGCCAAGATGGTATGTGAAGGGCACCGGGGGAACCGCTATTATTGAAGACTGGTCGCTGAGAGGCAGAATTGTAGCCCCCAACCACGAATCGGAAAAGATTGAACCGACACCGATCCGCGCAGGTGTAGGCTTGACAAAGACCATGGCCCCGCCTTCAGAAGGCTCGACCGTCCTTGAAGATCTGCCTGCGGCATTAGAGATGCCTTCCAGCTTCTATGATAATCTGGCTGCTGTTATCGAAGGTGCGGCGGAACCGATTGTCAAGAATGCCGAGGTACTTCGAGTGCTGAAGCTCATTGAGGCGATCTTTGAAGCTGCAGAGCGTAATGAGACAGTTAAGAATTTCGATATCTACGGAGCTTAAGCTAAGCTTCAATACGACCCTAGGAGAGGTGGAATCTGCAAATGAAACTTGGAGTATTTATGGTGTTGTTCGGCGGCCGCAAGCTGGAGGATGCATTGGATTATGTGGTCTCCAAAGGACTTAAGGCTGTTGAGATCGGTACCGGAGGGTACCCTGGAAACAGCCATTGCAATCCCAAAGAGCTGCTGGAGAATGAAGCGGCCCTTCAGGAATTCAAGCAGCAAATTGAATCCCGCGGCTTGATCATCAGCGCCCTAAGCTGCCACGGCAACCCGTTGCACCCGCAGAAGGAGCTGGCAGACAAGGATCATGAGGTGTTTGTAGACACCGTGAAGCTTGCACAGAAGCTGGGCGTCAAGGTTGTGAATACCTTCTCCGGCTGTCCGGGCGATCATGAAGGCGCGAAATATCCGAACTGGCCGGTTGCCCCATGGCCGAACGATTACCAGGAGATTCTGGCCTGGCAGTGGGAGAACAAGGTCATTCCTTATTGGACAGAGCAGGCGGCCTTCGCCACTGCACATGATGTGAAGATTGGTCTTGAGCTGCACGGAGGCTTCTCGGTACACACTCCGGCTACCCTGCTGAGATTAAGAGAAGCTGCCGGGGATGCCATTGGTGCGAACCTTGACCCGAGTCATATGTGGTGGCAGGGAATTGATCCGGTACAGGCGATTCATATTCTCGGCCGTGAAGGCGCGATCCATCACTTCCATGCGAAGGATACCGTTATTGATCCGGTGAACGTCAACAAGTATGGCCTGACGGACATGCAGTCTTATGCGAATATGCTGGACCGCGCCTGGCAGTTCCGTTCCGTAGGCTACGGACACGATGTTAAGGTCTGGGCAGATATGATGAGCGCACTGCGTCTGGTAGGCTACGACTTTGTAGTCAGCATCGAGCATGAAGACGGCCTGATGTCCATTGAAGAGGGCTTCTCCAAAGCCGTAGACAATCTCAAGCAGGTGCTGATCGAAGAGCCGCTGTCCGAGATGTGGTGGGTTTAACCGGTGGAGAGCTTCACTAAAGTCCAATTGAACGACCGGCAGCTGAGTCTCTTGACTGCCGCAGCCTTTGGTACAGATATCCAGATCGCCAGCAGCAGGGAGCTGACCGCTGGATTCTTTAATACGGCCTATGATCTAGAGTTAAGCGATGGCCGATCGGTCATTCTTAAGGTGGCTCCGGACCCGGAGACAGAGACTCTAAGCTACGAGAAGGATATCATGCGTGCTGAGGTGGAGGCTCTCCGACTGGTCCGTGCTGCTGGCGGTGTGCCTGTGCCGGAAGTGTACAGCTATGACGACAGTCTGCAGTTGGTTCCGTGTCCGTATTTTTTCATGGAGAAGATTGAAGGGCAGCCGTATAACGAGGTGAAGGAGAGTCTCACCGAGGAACAACGGCATTCCATTGAATACGAGCTGGGTCAGTATCAGCGGAGAATCAATGCGATTGAAGGGCCAGCCTTCGGGCTGTTCGGCAAAGAGCCTGACAGGAGCATACTCACCTGGAGAGAGACCTTCCGGTCTATGCTGCTGAATCTGCTTCAGGATGCGGTCAGACTGGAGGCGCGGCTACCGGCTAGTCAGCAGGAAATAGAGCAGGTGCTGGAGCTGTATCTGCCGGCCCTGGATGAAGTGACGCAGCCGCGGTTGGTACACTGGGATCTGTGGGGCGGCAACCTTTTTGTACAGGATGGGGTAATCGTATCGATTATTGACTGGGAGCGGGCGATGTGGGGCGATGTGCTGCTGGAGTATTATTTCCGGCATTTCGAGAGCTCGGCAGCGTTCTATGAAGGGTATGGGTCGGCTTTTACCAGCCGGAATGAACTTCTGCGCAAGCAGCTATACGACCTGTATCTGGACCTTATCATGCTTATAGAATGTTATTCTCGCCAGTACAAGGATGAGAATCATGTGAACTGGGCGCATGACAATCTTGCAGAGTCCTGGAAGCTGTTCTCGGGTCTGGTACTATAGGATACACAAGAGGCCGGATCTCTTCTGAGATTCCGGCCTCTTGAGATTGTGTACAACAGACCAGATGAATGTCAGTCAGCAATCAGTAGCTGCTGTTACGGATGGCAACAACCGGATCGGTGTCAGCCTCATAGTCAATGCCGCCGGATTCGAAGCCAAACAACTGAAAGAACTCGCGTCTGTAACCGGCCAGATCGGAATATTCGTAGACATTCTCCGTGCTTAGCATGGGCCAGATGCGGTCCACTTCCGTCTGTACAGCATGGCTCATCTCATGGTCATCTATCCGGATACGTCCTTGCCCATCTACCGGCGTCCCTTCCGGGTTGTACAAGAAATCTTTATACAGCCGGTAGGCCTGTTCTATGCAGCCTTCGTGCAGTCCCTGTTCTTTCATGACCTTATAGAGGACTGAGATGTAGAGTGGAACAACGGGAATCGCCGAGCTGGATTGGGTCACCAGGCCCTTGCTGACGGCTACATAAGCGCGGCCTCCAGTGGGTGCTAACTGTTCGTTCAGCTGCAAGGCAGTGGCTTCCAGATGATCTTTAGCCCGGCCGATGGTACCGTCGCGGTAGACAGCCTGTGTTAGCTCCGGACCTATATAGGAGAAGGCGAGAGTGACCGCATCTTCTGCTAGAACACCGGAATCCCGGAGCGCTTCAATCCATAGCTGCCAGTCCTCTCCGCCCATCACATGAACTGTATCATCGATTTCAGCTTCGGTTGCCGGTTCAATTTGTACAGTGCTCAGTTCTCCGGTATGGAAATTGACCGTTGTATTGGTATAAGGGCTGCCGATGGGCTTCAATACAGATTGATGAACTGCTCCGGTCTGCGGGTCTGTTCTGCGCGCAGAGGCTACGCTATAGATGACCAGATCAACCTGCCCCAGCTCGCGGCGGATCAACTCTACGGTCCGTTCCTTCGTTTCAGTTGTAAAAGCATCCCCGCACACGCTGTAGGAGCGCAGGCCGGACGTATAAGCCATCTCCTCGAACGCTGCGGAATTATACCAGCCTGCGGAGGCCGTCCGCGTCTCACTGGCTGTGCTGGGTCTGTAGACACCAACGGTGGCAGCTCCTGCACCGAAGGCTGCTGCAACCCTGGCTGCAAGCCCATACCCGGTGGAAGCCCCGATTACAAGTACCTTGCGGGGACCGGTGAATTGTCCTTGGCTCTGTACATAGTTCACTTGCTGCTGTACCTGATGCGCACAGCCTGCGGGGTGGGCAGTCGTACAGATGAACCCGCGTGTTCTGGGTTTTATAATCATATTAGTGTTACCTCGCTTTCCTGGGTGGCCATAGGATATAATTTACTTTATCGAGTGTTATCCCGCAACTTTCCCGGCAAAGAGGCGAATATTATGATGTTGAACTGGCTTCAAATACATATGGACGAAATAAGCCTGCTGTGGCTGCTGCCTGTAGTCTTTATGTTTCATGATTTTGAAGAGATTCTTACAGTGGAGGCATGGGGGAACAAACACGGTCCAGCTATAACAGCGTCGCTTTCCCCCGCATTGCGGAAGCGGATGGCACCTATGATGGGCATGACCACCAGGGATTTTGCCATGGATGTGCTGTTCGTGTATATTCTGATAGTAGGGGTAACCTTCGTTGCGGTATTTTTAGAGTTCTACTGGCCCTACTTAGCTGTCCTCGCTGTGTTTCTGCTGCATGTCTTCACACATTTGGCACAAAGTATGGTTCTGAAGCTGTATACCCCGGGTGTTGTGACAGCCGTGCTTCTGGCTTTTCCGTATTCCTTGTATGCTTTTTACCGCCTGCTGCATGAGGGTATTGTCAGTGAAGCTGACATAGGCTGGTCGCTGCTGCTGCTGTTGATTCTAACACCGCCGCTCGTATGGGGATTGATGAAGAAGCGGACAAGGCATAAGCATAGCGAAGAATGATGATTGTTGACGGTGACGTTTTCAGAAAAATCTTGACGTAAGCCCCTAAAGATAGATAAAATAATAGTATTGCGTGTTTTTTGGAATCACTATCATAACTTGAAAAGAAACAGAGAGGGTGACAGGATGGAGCGCCTTTTAGAGGTAAAAGACCTGGCTATATCATTCAGAACACGCGGAGGAGAAGTTCAAGCAATCCGTGGTGTCAGCTTTCATGTAAATAAAGGGGAGACACTGGCGATTGTTGGCGAATCCGGTTCCGGTAAGAGCGTAACCTCGCAAGCAGTCATGAAGCTGGTTCCTCAGCCTGCGGGCGAATATAAGCGCGGACAGATCCTGTTCGATGGACAAGACCTGATCCGCAAGAGTGAGAAGCAAATGCAAAAAATCCGCGGTAAAGAAATCGGAATGATCTTCCAAGATCCGATGACCTCGCTGAATCCGATGATGAAGGTCGGCCGGCAGATTACGGAAGTGCTGTTCAAGCACGAGAATATTACGAAGGATGCTGCCTACAAACGTGGTGTTGAATTGCTTAATCTGGTAGGGATTCCGTCACCGGAACGCCGTTTCCAGCAGTATCCGCATGAATTCAGCGGCGGGATGCGCCAACGTGTTGTAATTGCTATGGCACTGGCTGCTAACCCTAAGCTCCTGATTGCCGATGAGCCGACAACTGCGCTTGACGTAACTATTCAGGCCCAGATCCTTGATCTGATGAAGGACCTGCAGAAGAAGATTGATACAGCGATCATTTTCATCACCCATGACCTTGGGGTTGTGGCTAGAATGGCTGACCGTGTAGCGGTTATGTATGCCGGACAGATCGTTGAAATGGGTACAGCAGAAGAAATCTTCTACGATCCAAGACATCCTTATACTTGGGGCCTGCTGGCTTCCATGCCAAGTCTGGAGAGCAAGGGCTCGATGCTTACAGCTATCCCGGGCACACCTCCCGATCTGATCAAGCCGCCTAAGGGAGATGCTTTTGCCCTGCGCAGCACGTATGCAATGGCGATCGACATGGAGAAGGAACCGCCAATGTACAAGGTATCGGATTCCCATCTTGTGAAGTCCTGGCTGATGCATCCGATGGCACCAGCGGTGGAGCCGCCGGATGTTGTGAAGAAGCAGCGCCGCGTGTTGAGCAATGCCTATCCAGAGCCGGTACTTGTCGGCAACAGCAGCGAATACTAAATTTGATTGATTAGATCAGCGTCAGGCCTTAATGGGCCTGGCGTTTTTTTGTTATATGGGGGATTATATTTCATATAAACATAAAACAAAACTAACTAATATAAATAAAAGTGTTGACTAAATCTCATTTGCCCAGCAAAATGTAAGGGTATACATAGGGAGGTTATGATGAGATGAGAAAAAGATCCTTAACGGCATTGATATCCCTATCCCTGCTGTCGGCATGCAGTGGAGGGAATCCGGAGGGGCCGCCGGAGTTCGGGAATGTATCTGTACACGATCCTTCTGTGATTAAGGTGGAGGATACGTATTACGTGTTCGGTTCGCATCTGGCGTCGGCCAAATCCAATGACCTGATGTCCTGGACGCAGATTTCTTCCGGCGTGACGGATGACAACGTGCTGATACCGAATGTAACGGAGGAGCTCAGCGAGACGCTTAGCTGGGCCCAGTCGGATACGCTGTGGGCACCGGATGTCATTCAATTGGCAGACGGCAAGTTCTACATGTATTACGATGCCTGCAAGGGGGATTCTCCGTTGTCCGCGCTTGGCATTGCCGTAGCCGATGAGATTGAAGGTCCTTACAAGAATAAAGGTATTATTCTGAAGTCGGGAATGTCCGGCATCGGGGATGATGGAGAGGTCTACGATGCCACGGAGAAGCCGAATGTGGTGGACCCTGATGTGTTTTGGGATAAGGACGGCAAGCTGTGGATGGTCTACGGCTCCTACTCGGGCGGAATCTTCATCCTGGAGCTGGACCCGGCTACGGGCTTCCCGCTGGAGGGCCAGGGCTACGGCAAGAAGCTGCTCGGAGGGAATCATGCGCGGATTGAAGGGCCATATATGCTATATAGCCCGGAGACTGATTATTACTACCTGTTCCTCTCCTACGGAGGGCTTGATGCGAATGGCGGCTATAATATCCGTGTCGCCCGTTCCAAGCATCCGGCTGGCCCGTTCGAGGACTCGGAAGGCAAGGCTATGCTGGACGCGCAGGGGACGCCTGGGGTATTGTTCGACGATCCGGCCTACTCACCCTACGGAGTTAAGCTGATGGGGAATCATGAATTTGTGAATACAGACGAAGAAGCCACGGGATCGGGTACAGGTTATGTCTCCCCGGGACATAATTCGGCGTACTATGATGAGACAAGCGGGCAGTATTATCTGATTTTCCACACGCGGTTCCCGGGTCTTGGGGAGCAGCATGAGGTTCGGGTTCACCAGATGTTCATGAATGAAGCGGGCTGGCCTGTTGTCGCACCCCACCGTTACGGCGGCGAGAAGATAGGCAAGTACACGGCCAAGGAGGTGGCGGGTGCTTACAAACTGGTGAACCACGGCAAGGAGATTACGGCTGAGCTGGCGGAGTCGCAGATAGTGGAGCTGAACACAGACGGGACGATTAGCGGGTCAGTAACAGGTACATGGGCCTTGAGCAATGATAATATGGCGAAGCTGACGATAGAGGGTGCGGAGTACAGCGGGGTGTTCCTGCGGGAATGGAATGAAGCGACCTCAAGCGAGGTAATGACCTTCACGGCACTTTCAGCGGAAGGCGTAGCAGTCTGGGGAAGCCATGTATCACCAGAGAAAAAGTAACCTGATCCACTGAGCAGTCACAGCCAGCATCGTATCCTTAACCATTACAAACAGCGGGTCTCCCCTAGAATGGGCGACCCGCTGTTTGCTGTACATAGGAATTAACTGATATTACGCTTCATACTTGCGCAGAACGATTACAGCGTTATGGCCGCCGAAGCCAAAGGAATTGGAGATCCCGATCTTCAGATCCGCTTGGCGGGCTACGTTAGGAACATAATCCAGGTCGCAGTACTCGTCCGGCTGCTCCAGATTAATTGTCGGCGGGATCAGCCCTTCTTGCAGGCTTTTGAGCAGAGCAATGGCTTCCAGACCACCGGCTGCGCCTAGGGCATGTCCGGTCATCGATTTGTTCGCCGTGACCGGAATCCGGTAGGCCTGCTCTCCGAATAGCTTCTTGATTGCCAGGGTCTCCGAACGGTCTCCGACGATCGTGCTGGTTGCGTGTGCGCTGATGACATCTACCTCTCCGGGACTAATTCCAGCCTCGCTGAGCGCCAGCTTCATCGCCTGGTAGGCTCCTATCCCCTCGGGATGGGTGGCTACCATATGATAAGCGTCCGAGCTGGCGCCATATCCGGTGACCTCGCCATAGATGACGGCATCTCTGCGCAGGGCATGAGAGAGGGACTCCAGGATCACAATAGCTCCGCCCTCCGCGATGACAAATCCGTCCCTGTCCTGGTCAAAAGGCCGGCTGGCCCCCTGCGGCTCCCCGTTCCGGGTAGACAAGGCGGTCGCATTGCCGAAGCTGGCCAGAGCAATCTCGGTCACCGCCGCTTCTGCGCCTCCGGCGATAATCACATCGGCCCCGCCGTAACGGATCAGGCGGAAGGCTTCTCCGATAGCCGTGTTCCCGATGGAACAGGCGGTCACCGGCGAGAGTGTCGGCCCCTGTGCCCCGAGCTTGATGCTGATCATCGCTGCCGCCATATTGGAGATCAGCATCGGGATCAGGGTAGGGCTTACCCGCTCCGGTCCCCTGGATCGCAGCAGCTCGCCCTGGTCCATTAACGTCTGGATACCGCCTACGCCGGAGCCTACATAGACGCCCAGCCGTTCCCGGTCCAGCTCCTCCAGCCGGAGACCGGAGTGCGTCCAGGCTTCCTCTGCGGCAGCAAGCGCGAACTGGCTGAACCGGTCCATCCGCCGGGCCTCCTTGCGGCCGAATCTGGCATTCGGGTCGAAGGCTTGCACCGAGCCGGCAATCTTGGTTTTGAAATGGGTAGTATCAAAAGAATCAATCGGCGTAATCCCCGATTCTCCTGCCGCCAAACGGCTCCAGAACTGGTCCACGGTATTGCCAAGCGGGGAGATGACACCCATTCCAGTAATCACGACACGTTCCATCTTCTATTCCTCCTGTTAATCTGAATAAGCTTATTTTTTCATGTTGTTTATCCTATTACAAGTTGTAGTTTATACTAGTATAATTACTACTACACTAACAGGTAGATGAACTATTTGGCAGGAGGAAGCATAATGTCCAATCAGAACAGGCTTCAAGCATTATCGGAATTTCTGAAAGCCAGACGCGCGGCCATTACCCCGGCAGCGGCGGGGCTCCCGGAGGGCACCCGCAGGCGGACGCCCGGGCTTCGGCGCGAGGAAGTGGCGCAGCTCTCGGGAGTAAGCAGCACCTGGTATACCTGGCTGGAGCAGGGGCGGGATATTAAAGTATCTCCATCCGTTCTTGATTGTATTGCCGCAGCACTTCAGCTGACGAAGGATGAGCGGAGTTACTTGTTCGCTCTGGCGCTCGAGAACGGGCCGGGAGTCGCAGATTATACCCAAGAGGAGCATTCGGTGATTCATCCGTCCCTGCAGAAGATATTGCAGGAGCTGAAAACCTGCCCGACAATCATCTCGGACCGGCACTGCGGCATTGTCGGCTGGAATGGGGCAGCGGCGCATGTGTTTCTTGATTTCGCCAAGCTGGCTCCGCTGCAGCGTAATATGATCTCACTGCTGTTCGAGCGCAAGGAGTTCAGGCGGCTGGCGGTGAACTGGGAGCAGTTCGTCCGGGGATACTTATCGATCTTCCGCGCTTACTATGGGCAATACCTGGAGGACCGCTGGTACGATGAATTCATTGCGGAGATGAAGGAGGGGCATCCGGAATTCAATCATTTATGGGAAGAGAGCCGGGTCAGCTCTGCACCGGATGTTGTCCTGGAATTCCGGCATGCCAAAGCCGGCAAAATGCTGTTCCATCTCACCTCGTTACAGGTGCAGGGCGCTGCGGATCTGCGCTGTAGCATCTACACGCCAGCCGGTGACTCTGGCACAGAAGCCAAGCTGAAGCAGCTCATGGAGCCTAAGTAGGGCAGGCGATAGATTTTTCTTATGGATTCATAAAAAACAATAAATATGCAATATAGATTTTGCAGTTTATACTCCTAATATGATGAATTTCTTCCTGCGGGAGCGAAAAAGGGGCAAAGGTATAATGGCTAAAGTAACGGGATTAGAAGGCGTAGTTGCCGGAGAGACAAAAATTGGATGGGTAGATGGAGAGAAAGGGTATTTGGTGTACCGAGGATATTGGGCCAAGGAGCTTGCGGTGAGCAAAACTTATGAGGAAGTCGCTTATTTGCTCTGGAACGGACACCTGCCTGACGCGGAGGAGCTGGCGCAGCTCAAGGCGCAAATGGCAGCGGAGAGAGTGATTCCTGAATATCTCTGCAAGATGCTCGATCTGTATCCGGCGTCTGTCCCGCTAATGCTGGTATTACAAAGTGCAGTGGCTGCACTTGGGGATGAGGAGAACGCTACCTGGCCGCCCACGCTGAAGCAGGCAGTGCGGCTGACGGCAATGCTTCCGTCGATTATTGCTTACAGGTACCGTAGCCTTCAAGGCTTGGAGCCGCTGCAATCGCTTCCTGAGCTTGGCCATGCCGCGAATTATCTGTATCTGCTCACAGGCAAGCTGCCGGAGGAGGCTCATGTGCAGGCGCTCAGTGCCTATCTGATCCTCTGTATGGAGCACGGAATGAATGCCTCGACCTTCGCCGGGCGGGTGGTATTGTCTACGGAATCTGATATCTGTGCGGCCGTAGCCGGATCGATCGGGGCCATGAAGGGTCCGCTGCATGGTGGCGCGCCGTATGAAGTGATATCGATGCTGGAGGAGATCGGAACGAAGGAACGCGCGGAGCCTTGGCTGAGAGGGAAGCTTGAGGCCGGGGAGAAGCTGATGGGCTTCGGGCACCGGATCTACAAGACCAAGGACCCTCGGGCTGAAGCGCTGCAAATTGCAACACTTACGATGATTGGCAAGGATGCCTACTTTGATCTTGCACTTCATGTAGAGGCTACAGCGGTTGCGCTGCTGGAGGAATACAAGCCGGGCCGCCGGCTGTTCACCAATGTCGAGTTCTATGCTGCGGCTATTCTGAAGGCGCTGCAGCTGGCACCGGAGATCTTCACGCCTACATTCACAGCGGGAAGAATTGTCGGTTGGACGGCCCATCTGCTGGAGCAGTCGGCCCATAACCGGATTTTCCGGCCACAATCTACTTATATCGGACCTATGCCTGAATCAGAGACAATCTGATAGTAACAGCTTCTCTCTTGAACATGCAAAAGCACCCCCGGCCGTCTACCAGCCGGAGATGCTTAACAAGGGAATGTTAATGAGAGAGCATGAGGGGGTACTCTTACATTAGATTTTAGAAATCAGAGGTTGCCACTTCGATAGTGCCGAATACGGCACCGGCCGCCGTGCTCAGAAGTCCAGCGACAAGCAGTGCATGAACAGCTAGAGTGAGACTGTTAAATGCAGGGATAATATAAGTGACCACAGGTGCATTGACCCGGTAAATAACAAGATCCACGGGGAACCCGGAATTGTTGTTTACAGTCACTGCCGCGTTGATGCCACCTGCCAGATTTTCATAGTAAGATTTACCTACAGAAGCTGGCAGGTTGAAGAATTGTTGCGGTAACAAGATAGCCATTGTAATGACCTCCTTTTCCTTGTGATAGGATAGTATATTCAGCGAAACTATGATTGCTGTAACGTATGACATGGGAGATTCACACATTTCAATAGGATGCCGGCAGGTTCATAGACAACCCGGATCTATGGTACACTGGATGTAATCTAGTGACAGGTAAGGGGAAATGACAACGATGAAGCTGGTGTCCTGGAATGTTAACGGTCTGAGAGCTTGTGTGAATAAAGGGTTTAACGAGTATTTCCGGGAGGTTGACGCAGATATCTTCTGTGTGCAGGAGACGAAGCTCCAGGAGGGGCAGATTGTTCTGGACCACGGGGAGGAATATGCTCAGTACTGGAATTATGCGCTCAAAAAAGGATATTCGGGTACGGCTGTATTTACTAGAATTAAGCCGCTATCCGTACGATATGGACTGGATCAGGATACGGAAGATGAAGGGCGGATTATCACCCTGGAATTCATGGATTTCTATCTGGTGAATGTGTATACGCCGAATGCCAAGCGCGATCTGACGAGGCTGGACTACCGGATGGAGTGGGAGGACCGGTTCCGAGCCTACTTGCTGAAGCTGGATGAGCATAAGCCGGTTGTCGTATGCGGGGATCTGAATGTGGCGCATCAGGAGATTGACCTGAAGAATGCGAGATCGAACCGGGGGAATTCAGGCTTCACAGAGGAAGAACGCGGCAAAATGACCACGCTGCTCGCAGCCGGCTTCGTGGATACCTTCAGATGGTTCTATCCTGAGCTGGAGGGTGCCTACAGCTGGTGGTCTTATATGCCTAAGGTCAGAGAGAAGAACGTGGGCTGGCGGATCGATTATTTTCTCGCTTCAGAGCGCTTGACCCCGCGTCTGCTGGACGCCGGAATTGAATGCAATGTCCTTGGCAGCGATCATTGCCCTGTGGTCCTTCATCTGGCGGATACGGCGGAAGCATAGACAGAGTGTATATCTATGATATACAAGAGGCTGTATCCCGGAGTTCGGGATACAGCCTCTTGTAGTTGTGTCAGCGGCTGAGCGGTGGCTTGCCAGGTTATTCTGACGCGCTGCCTGGCTCCAGCACCGGCGGTCGCCTGTGCTTCGTGGCTTGTTCGTAACTATACGCAATCCCTAGCAGCATAGCTTCACTATGGGCTGAGGCACAGAAGGTGATACCCTGCGGTCCCTTGGTAAGATAGCCGCCTGGTGCAACAACACCCGAGCAGGTGTAGCCGGCAGGAACTGTAATCAGCGGATAACCCGCTCTTGCTGCTACTTCACATCCGTGATCTCCGGGGAACAGGAGCGCATCCAGACCGTAATGCTCCAGGGCATAATCGATTCCCTGCTTACCGGCCAGTGAACGGGAAGACTGCAGCTGCTCGAGGTATTCCTGCTCTGTAATTTCATCTCCGGAGGTGTTTAGCCATTCCAGTGTTCCTTGGCCATATTTCAGCGCCTGTTCGCCATGCTGCTGGTTGAAAACTATCAGCTCTTGCAGAGAATGCACAGGAGCCGATTCCGGCAGGCTTCCCAGATAGCGGTTCAATCTTGGCTTGAATTCATATTGCAGAATCGTAGTCTTCCATTCAGTATCCTGACAGGGAAGCTCGACAGGGTCAATGATTTCTGCCCCCAGCTCTCTCAGGACCTCTATGGCAGATTCCATCATATCTAATGCTTCATTATCCAAATTACGATAATAGAATCGCGGAATTCCGATCCGCTTGGCTGCCAGTGCATGAAGCTCCAGACCTGCCGAATAATCCAGTACAGCTGAGGAAGAGTCAGCACTCCCGGCTAATACATTAAGCAGGAGTGCAGCGTCCTTGACCGTTCTGGCCATCGGACCGGCGCTGTCCTGGCTGGCGATTCCCGGTATAATCCCCTTGTTGCTGACCAGTCCCCAGGTAGGCTTAAGGCCGACCAGGGAGTTATGGGCTGCCGGGCTGATGATGGAGCCGGAGGTCTCCGTGCCCACGGCGATGGTGACAAGGTTAGCGGCAACCGCCGCCGCACTTCCCGAGCTGGAGCCGCCAATGAACAGCTCCCCCGGGCCGTAAGGGCTCAGTACAAGACCACCGCGCGAGCTGTATCCGGCCCACATCGCCGATGACATGAAGTTGGCCCATTCGGTCATATTGGCTTTGCCCAGAATCACTGCTCCGGCTGTCCTTAGCTGTGTGATAAGCTCAGCGTCTTCTGCTGCTATGCAATCGGCAAGCGCCAAGGCTCCTGCACTGGTGTGCAGCTTATCTGCTGTTCCGATGTTATCTTTGACAAGTACAGGAATTCCGTGCAGCGGTCCCCGGCTGCCCTGATCCCTTCGTTCCTGATCGAGCTTTGCGGCAATCGCAAGAGCCTCTGGATTCACCTCCAGTACGGAGCGGAGCAGACCGTCCAACCGGTTGATCCGTTTCAAATACCAGTCTACCAGTACCTCGGAGGTTAAGCTCCCTTGTGCCATTTGCTCCTGAATGCTGGTGATGTCTGCTTCTATTAACCACTCTTGCTCATCTGGAGCAGGGGGTATACGGGTGAAGTCGTTATTGTTCATAAGGGTGTTGTGCCTCTATTCATTGTTTACTGTATTATCTTGGGTCTCGCTTGCCGCTGCCTGATGCCGCTTCGGCCAGCTGATTACATTGCGGGTTCTGCTAAGATCCTCGTAGATGAGCGGACGGTCGCGCTTAATCAACCGCTGTACCAGATGAATGAAGAATGCCAAATCTGCCAATAGGATGACCATTTTCGCAACAGCAGTCAGGGCTGTGCCGATGGAGACGAAGAAGGAGGAGTCTGGCATCAGGGAGTTCATTCCGCCTAAGACGCCATAGAGTAATCCGTATCGTGCCCATACCCCCCAGGGTCTGGCCGGGCCGCCGTCTTCACTCCTTAGCCGGATACGTACAACCCATTTGCCGAAGGTGCGTCCGCCTGTGAACAGAGGAATGCTCAGGAAATAGACCATACTAACTGCCCACAGCGAAATACGCAGTGAGAGCAGATTGAGGAGAATAGTCACCGCGAGCAGCAGGATGGAATCCAGCAGGAAAGCAAGGGCGCGGCGGGTGTATGTTACTTTTTTGGCAGAAAGGTCCTCTTGGCTGTCAAGCTTCTCAATCCTCGGCAGCAGGCCGGTGATCCATAGGGAGAGCTTGAATCCGATCATGCCGCCCAGCGTATTCGTGATCATGTCATCGACATCGAAGATCCGGTAGGGATGGTCAAAGAACCCGTAAATGCCGGTAATCTGGGTGATTTCGAACAACAGCGACAGCGCAAAGGACAGGATAATGCACACCACCCAGCGCGTGCGGAAGTAGTAGCCCAGGAACATACCGAAGGGCACCGTCAGCACCACATTGAAAGCGGCCAGCAGAAAATCCGTCTCCCCCAGCACCTTCAGGTAGCTTGACGGGTCACTGCGCGTAAGCTGCGTGTTATGCATAATATCCTGGATGAATTGCAGCGGTACGAACTGGAGCATGCTCCCGGAGGGAGCTGCATTATGCCTGGAATCAGGTAAGGGCAGCAGGACCAGGAAGAACGCGTTAAGCAGGTACAGCAGCAGCAGATACAGCACTAAGGCCCGGATTTTATTGATATAGCCGTGCCGGCGGTATTGCACAATCAGCAGCGGCAGGGTGAAGAACAGTGCCGCAACCGGAAAAGCCATGAATGCATAGGAAATCGGAAATAGATAAGTCTGAAACATGGGTTCACCTGCTGTCCGTTTTTTGTCATAACGACTTCATTATAGAGTTAAACATAACCTGTCTCAACAGAATTAATCATTCTAACCGTTCTTTCCTGCATAGACATGTTAGGAGAGGAGCGTGAGCACTGTATGGAAAAGAAGGTTCAACAGTATTACAAGCTCAAGGCGAAGCAGAAGGAGCTGGAAAAGGAGCTGGCCGGACTACGGCAGGAGATCCTTGCCCATATCAATGAAGCGGGGCAGACTGAAGCGGTGTTCGGCAGCTACAAGGTCAAGCTGGTCACTCAGAACCGTAAGGAATATGATGACGACAAGCTCTATCAGACCTTATCCGACCCTGAGCTGTGGAGGCTGCTCTCCCGGGCAGACCCGGCCAAGGTGGCGAGCCTGACGAAGCTGAAAGTGATCGCAGAGGAGAAAATTGCCCATACTTACGATGTGAAGACCATTCAGCTGTTGCAGGTGGATAAGCAGTAGAGCAGCGTTGCCGGAAGCTTAAGCGTTACATCATGCTCAGCTTCCGGTTGTACATAGAACTTAGAGTACGTGCCATCTTCCCTGTCTTCCGCTATAATTATACAGAGAAAGAGAAGAAATGGAGGAAGAGAAGAAATGAAGGATTTTGAGCAGATGCTGGAGAAATACGCAGAGCTGGTAGTGAAGGTCGGTGTGAATGTGCAGCCGGGACAAGTGCTGATGGTTCACGCCCCGCTGGAGACAGCGGAGCTTACCCGGCTGATTGTAGGCAAGGCCTATGACGCAGGCGCGAAATACGTGCTTGTGGACTGGGACGATGAAGCGGTCACACGCATCCGTTACGAGAAGGCTCCTGAGGAATCATTCGGGTATTATCCGCAGTGGCATGCTGATATGCTGGAGGGATTCGCTGAAGAAGGCGGGGCTATATTACATATAAAGGTGCCGGACCCGGAATTGTTCCGCGGGATCGATTCGGCCAAGGTCTCCACTGCCGTTAAGGCAGCGGCGGTTGCGCGCAAGAAATACCAGGCCTACACCCGCAACAGCAGAATCAGCTGGTCGCTGATCAAGGCGCCGACACGTGCCTGGGCGGACAAGGTGTTCGCAGATCTGCCAGAGGAAGAGCGGATCGATGCCATGTGGGAAGCGGTGTTCCAGATGAACCGTGTGAACAGCGAAGACCCGGTGGCCGCCTGGCGCAGTCACATTGGCGAGCTGAAGCAGAGCCAGGACCGGATGAATGCCAAACGCTACAAAAGCCTGCACTACCGCGCTCCGGGCACGGATCTGCGTGTCGAGCTGCCGGAAGGCCATTTATGGCGGGGCGGCGGCGGGGAGAACGCACGCGGCGTCTATTTTGTAGCGAATATGCCTACAGAAGAGATCTATACCATGCCGCACCGGACAGGTGTGAATGGGACAGTCAAGAGCACGCTTCCGCTTAATCTGAACGGGCGGCTCGTCGACGGAATTACCGTTACCTTTACAGATGGCAAGGTTACAGCTTATGACGCTGAATCCGGCCGTGAGCACCTGACCTCCCTGCTGGATACGGATGAAGGAGCCTCCTACCTCGGAGAAGTGGCACTGGTGCCGTATGATTCGCCAATCTCCAGGCTGAACAGAGTGTTCTACAACACCGGAATTGACGAGAATGCTTCCTGCCATTTCGCGCTGGGCAGTGCCTATCCGGTGAATATTGAAGGTGGTACCTCCATGACCAGCGAGGAACTGATATCCAGAGGGGCTAACGTCAGCCTCACACATGTTGATTTCATGGTAGGCTCCGATGCGCTTGATATTGACGGAGAACTGGCTGACGGCACGATTGAGCCGGTGTTCCGTAAGGGGAATTGGGTGCTCTAGGTGTGACCTATATAAGACGCACTTAAGATTTAAACTTGAAGCTTCATCGTCACTGCGGTGAACATTTGGACTTCCGGCCGCTGCCCATCCCCAGATTTCTTGATTTTGAACCGCTGTTCGCGGGTGAAATCCGGTGACAAAGGCGGACGCTATCGCTCCTACAGTTCCAAATTTCCCCTCCGCTTCTTTTGCTTTTTGTTTATTTCTTTAGTGCTTTTTATATAGTTAGAAGTTAAATAATCTACAGAACTAAGTAATCCTATCGATGAATAGGATTACCTTCGCACCAGCACAATGTATACTGTTTTTCACATACATTCGGGCCATACGCCCGTGCGCAGCACAATGTATACTGTTTTCCACATACATTCGGGCCATATGCCTGCTTGCGAACACAATGTATACTGTTTTCCGCATACATTTGGTCCAACACACCTTCTCCGCAGCAGCAGGAAACTATAGTTTCCTAGTATAATTAAGAAAGGCCGCAACATTCCCGGCAGCGGGGGTTGCGGCTTTTCTGTTGAAATATAAGAATTTCATGGAAGTTATAAAATAATTGCCGCAGACTAAAACTGTTTGCATAACCTCTCCGTCTAATTCATGAAAAGTGATGGAGAGGAGAGGGAGAGATGACTTTGTCCGGGGCAGAGATGAAGCGGGTCACTGCCGCTGTGCCGCTTGAGGAGACGGATTGGGCCAAAGCGGTGATGGAGCATAGCGACCAGCTATACCATATTGCTTACAGTTATCTGGGCAACCGCAATGACGCACTGGAAGCGCTCCAGGAGACCACCTGCCGGGCTTGGATAAAGCGGCGAACCCTGAAGGACCCGAGCGCGTTCAAAACCTGGCTGATCCGAATATTGATCTATGTCTGTATAGATGAGCAGCGGAGAAGAAAGAAGGCGGTCCCTACGGCCGCAGAGAATATGCAGCAGGGGGTCATGCAGAACAGTACGGATGCCATGGAAATGCAGTGGGCGCTCTCGCAGGTGAAGGTGAAATACCGCCATGTGCTGCTGCTCAAATATTATAATGATCTGACCCTGGCCGAGATAGCAGTCCTGCTGGGCAAGCCGGAGGGAACCGTCAAAACCTGGCAGCACAAGGGCCTGAAGCAGCTTAGGGAAATTATGAAGAACCGGGGTGAATGGAATGGACAATAGCAGAGAAGAACAGGCGATGCTGACGGATGCGATACGTATCCGTGAGGAGGTACGGGTGGACTGCGGGGGCAGTGAGGTCAGAGGGGCGGTTCAGGCGGGAATCGAGCGCGGACGCCAAAAAAGCTGGCAAGGCAGACTCACCAAAGGTTCCTTCCTCGGATTAGCCGCAGCCGCGGTTGCTGCAATAATTCTGTTCCTCATTCCGGTCATTCATGATGCTGCACCTCGTGCTGCCGAACCTGCCGGAGAAGTGAATTGGGGCGGGCTGGAAATGTTCAAGAGGCTATATGAATTCGATTTAGAAGCGCCTACACTGGATACGGCGATCCGGCACGGCTACATTCAGGAAATTAATCAAAGCGCAGCCAGCGGGAATTACCGGATTACCTTGAATGCGGTAACGGCGGATGAGAACAAAATCATCTTTTTGTATACAGCTAATGTCGCGGAAGGACAGGAGATCTATGGAATTAGCAGTGCGAGAATCAAGAATCTGGCAACCGGATACGATCTGGAGAACGGGGGCGGGATCGGCGCCCATGCTAAAAACAATGGACACGATGATAAGCGTATTTTTTACGGGCGCGGCGCCATCCTTCTGGACCGGAGCAAGCCGTTCCCGGAGCAGTTGGAAGCGGATTTCCAGATTTCCTCAATGGATAAAGGGAAAATGAAAGATCTGGCGAAGGGTGTCAATGTAGCCGATGTGCATTATTCCCCGAGACTCAAGATCAGCTTCAAGCTTGACCCGAAATTCAAACAGCAGCAGACGGTGATTGTCCAGCCAGAGGAGGATTTCATGCTGGAGGGCATTCAAGTGACACTGGAGCAGGTTGAGCTCTCCCCCCTGATGATCCGTACTGTGTTCAAAATTAAGAACGAGTCTGAGGTTACATGGCAGAACCGGCAAAAGATATTTGGCGTGGCATACGGGGAAAAAATTCAATCGATAACGAAGCATGGGACCACCGAGATCGGGTCATCGCTGGGCTCAGGCACCGATGAGGGCTTTGAACATTATTTCGGCAGCAATCTGCTCGATAAGCCGGAATCGATGAACATGATTATGAAGACCGGAGAAGGCAAGAATACCAGGGAGATTAACCTGCCGATTCTGCCGTGAATCCTCGGACACAAGTGGGAACGAATTTAAAAAGGCTGACTGCTGGAATATCCGGCGGGTCAGCCTTTTTGGCGGTTAAGTTATTACTTCGCAGAGACCAGTTCTAAGTAGCTAACCGGACCAGTGGACAGCTTGGTTTTGGTTTTGCCGTCATTGCTGTACCGGTACAGGCAGTCGTTATCCAGACCGTTGATATAATACAAGCCGGGAATATCGTCTGTAATTACAGAGTAATCGGATTCTACACCAGCCATTTTGGTCAGGGTCGAATTGGCATTCAGGACGTAAGCATCCGTCTTGGTGAACAATACGGTGGTGAGCGTCGTTCCGTTCTTAACCGTTCTGACATCTTGAACATTCGTCAGTGGAAGAGGCTTGGAGGAGGTGACTTTGCCGTTAGCAAGCGTGCTGATGTAAGCCTTGCCTTTGGAATCTGCATATACCAGCTTATTCGCAGCAATCTCGCTGATGCTGGTCACACTGTTCTGGCTGAGCTGCAGGATCTTCCCGTTCTTATCCATCAGGAAGCCTTTGCCGGTGTTATAGTCCAGCTCATCGCCGGTGGCGTCCACTTTAATGCCTTTATTGAACAGAAAATAATGGTCGGACCAACTGCCGGCAGTAGCAGCATTGGATTCAAGCGGATTTTTGGCATTGGCTGCTTTGGGAGCTCCACCGCTTAGAGGCAGGGTGTAGAGCACCATGGAGTTCAGAGAATACTCGGTTTCGGCAGGTTTATTGTCAATCATAAGGTTAATACTTGTAGCGTAGGGATGATAAAATTTGCTCTTCTGAATTGCTCCGCCGGCTATCCACTGAATGACTCCACTCCCGTCGCGGGACCTCGAAGCAACCCACGTAGTGTTATTCTTCAGCGCATTATAGTAGATCCGCCCGCCTGAGACGTCGAAGGCCCGGAAATTCACATCGGCATTGTCTGCGATAAGGGTAAGCTGTGAATCATCGTCAGCGTCGGCCAAGGTGCGGTAGATGTGTCCTGTATCATCCAGGAAGTACAGATAGGGACCCTCGAACAGGTAAAAGAGGATATTCCGGTCCCCGAGGAAGCTGGTAATTAAAGCATCGGGATCGCTCAGAGACAGCCGCTGAATTCCCATACCGTCATCATAATAAAAATACAGATATTTGCCGGTCGAGTCTAATCCGTTGCCGTCAAAATTCTCAGCGATCTTCTGTGTCTCACTTCCATCTGTCGTTACACGATATAGAACATCATTAGAGACATAGTACACATAGGGTTTCGCAGAAGCTGCCGCTGCTGCCGTGTGTGACTCTCTGCCGCCCCCAACTGTACCGAGTGTTGCCAGTAGCAGTACGAGCAGAAGGACACCTGTTTTTCTGGATAGCAATTCTAAAGCCTTCATAGTAATTCTCCCCTTCAGCCAATGTGGTGAACATACGAGCAAATCCTGTTCTAATAAGATATCGGAGAAATTCACGGTTTCAAATATACAGCTTAAGCCCTAAAGAGCTTGCATGAAAGAGCAAATAAAGGGGTGCGAGGGGACTTAGGTCTCGATAGCATCAATGGGATAAGCAATAGATCAGGATGGCTTGCTGAACATAGATCAGGCTTTTCTTGAACCCGAATCCGGCAAAATAAGGCGAAGCAATCGCCTCTTCACTGACCTCCTCATTGCGGAAGAAGGGAGGACAGGGGTTCAGCAGCGCCCCGGGTCTTGTCTGCTTCATCCGGTCCAGAGTAATCTGATAGGCGCTGATATACTCCGGGGTCAAGAAATCCTTGGGCAATGAATCGGTAAGAATCACATCGCTCTCCGGTAAAACGCTATCCAGGCTCGTATGAAAGGTATAGCCCGGGTGATTCCCGCTGGCCATCTCATGACCTGGCGTGCATACATGATGGAAGGATAAATTCAGGGCTTGCGCCGCCTCCAGCCAAGTTCTTGATATATTGCCGGGCGGTCCAACAAAGGTGTAGGTCAGCTCCCGGTAGTTGTGCCGGAGGGTGCGCAGAGCATACAGGTCAGCCAGAATCTCGCAAGGGTGATTATGTGCAGTCATCGCATTAATAACGGGAACAGAGGCGTGTGCAGACAGCTCCTCCAGTTTGCAAAGGTCAGGGGTTCTGGCAATGATGCCATCCCCCCAGTTCTCCAGGTAGCGGACGATATCGCCCGGCGCTTCTTTCTTGTCGAGCGTCTCCGGCGGAAAGCTAATGCAGGCCCCGCCCAGATCACGGATGCCTTTCTCGAAGCTCACCCTTGTCCGCAGACTGGTCTCCGGGAAGAAGAGAATCATGGTTTTGTCTGCGAGCAACGGTTCTGATTTTCGGAGACGAAGCCGGTCGGTTAATTCGAAGATTTCCAGGATCTGCTCTGAACTGAGCTGGTTGATATTCAAAAAATGCATAGATGTATCCCCCGGTAGATGAGAAATCAGCAATAAATGCCGGTTGAATAAATATACAATAAACAGGAATAGTATACAACCCATTTTATGTTAAAAAGCACATTCTACCGGCAGTTGAATAAAAGGGATGCAGCCGTTCAACCAGCGATTGATAGGAATGTGTATGCTGAAATGCTATGCTGTTTTCGACAGTGCGCGCTGTACATTTTATGATCTCGGAGGGATATCATGCTCGACTTGCGTAGAATTGGAGCTTATATATCGCGGCTTCGCAAAGACCAGGATTGGACCCAGCTGGAGCTTGCCGATCAACTGAATGTAAGCCATCAGGCTGTATCGAAATGGGAGCGGGGCGACTCGCTGCCGGACATTGGAACACTTCCGCAGGTTGCGGGGTTATTCGGCTTAACCGTAGATGATATTTTGAATGCAGGAGATAACGCAGACCATCGGGAGCACCCGCACATGGGTCGGATCGTAGAGGAGATCGCAGGGAACAGGCCGGGACAGGTTGCAGAGATGGTCAATGCGGGTAAGCTGGAGATGGAAGAGCTTGTAGAGGTAGCGCCTTTTGTAAAAGCAAGTGCCCTGCATAAGGTTACAGAGAACATAGACAGCAGCGTCCTTACGTTAGATGTAATTATGCGGCTGGCCCCGTTCCTTGGAAGAGATACATTGGATGAGCTGGTTCGTCAGGTAGAAGAGGACACCCTGGGCTGGCAATCTATTAACTGGCATTGTATTCAAGGGCTGGCCCCCTTTATTAACAGGGAAACTTTAGACCGTTTGGTTGACCGGGTTGCAGACGGCTCTATCGATGCGCACCGGATTATGAGCCTAGCTCCTTTTCTGGACAGGGATAGAATCGGGAAATTATTAGGTGAAGTCGAAGCGGATCAGCTCAACCCGGATCTGCTGGCAAGCCTAGCTCCTTTCCTGGATCAAGGGACGTTGAGCAGAATGGTGACAGGCTTGTTGAATAAAGGGAAGTAGACAGCAAAAGGAACATAGACAGACAAAAAAACAGAGCACCGGCGTATCCTCAGCCATGCTCTGTTTTGCGTTAAATATGGGCAGTGATGCTACAGCCCGAGCGTATTACCCTTTTCCAGCCGCTGAATCTGCTGTTCCCCGTTATCTGCCAGCTCCCGGAACTGGATAATCGTCTCCCGCATCTTGGGGAGCGCTTCCTGCTTGTAGGTGCTGATCGAATCCAAGGCAGAGAGGACGTCGGTGAAGGCCACCTTCAGCGTATCGACCGAAATACTAGTTTCGAGCGATTGCTTGTGAATGGCTGCACCCTGCTCTTTTAGCATTCTGGAGGTGCCGCTGATCAGATTGTCGGTGGTCTGGTTCAACAGCTCGATTTTTTGGAGGACGATCTTCTGGTTATACAAGGCGCTGGCGACAGTAACCGAAATTTTGAGCGCAGATACCGTAACATTTCGGGCTCTGTCGACTCCACGGATCAGTTCCTTGTTGTTGCGGATGACCACCTCAATGGCCATAATGCCCTGTTGATTGACCACGAGCATCTGCTGCAGATCCATTACCCGCTGGCGCAGCGGGAACAGGACCTCCTCCGTAATGAACCGCACCTTATCCTCATCTTCACTGCGCTGCTTGGCAGCTTCAATCTGCTTCTCGATTTCCTCATCCATCAGGATGCCGAGCTGAATCTCCTTCTTAAGCCGCTTGGTCAGCTCCCGCAGGGTCTGCTGTTCAATCTCCAGTGTCGTATTGTCATTCTTCAGCACGGCTTTGCCTTTATCCAGGGATAGAATAATATCTGAGATGACGGCATCGGCCTTTTGATATTTGGCGAAATAATTACGCAGGGGGTGGAAAAACTTGCCGAGGAACCCGCTTTTGGCGAAATCGACCGCGCTGGGGTCCAGATCCTTGAGCTGCTGATGCAGCTCGGTTAATCCCTTGGCGACCTGACCGCCTTCATCCCCGGTCTTGGACAGATTACCCACCGATACCTGAAGCAGGGAGTTCTTCTCCGACGAGGAGCGCATGGTGCCCATCCCGAAGCTGTCAATCGACTGCAGCACAGCCTTGCGTTTCTCCAAAGATTCGAAGTCCAGCTCCAGGATACTGGAGACATTATTGATCGCCTGCTCCTTAAGCTGGGTGACTTCCTCCGGCTCCGGCTGGACCTGCTCCTCGATGACCGATTTCAGCTTCTCGGGGCTGGGGATTTCCATGGTGAATGACATATGAACCCTCCTTCAGAATATAAAGTCTACATTTGCACGTTGAGCAGGTTTCCGATTTTGTATACTACATCCTCTGTGTCGGCGTTGATATTGGCTGCCTCGTTGATGCTGGAGATGCTCTCCAGAGCCTTGATATTAGCGTTATACCCGATGGTGTATACCGGAATCTTGTACGTCTGAATCAAGCCCCGGATATCATCCAGGGAATGGCCTTCGTTGGTCTCCCCGTCGCTAAGCACGAAGATCAGGGGCTTCATATCCGGGTTCACCGCCAGCTCATCCTTCAGCATCTTCATCGCAACCACCAACCCGTCGAAGGTAGCCGTACCGCCCACAGGCTGAAGGCTGTTAATCGCCCCAACGAACATGGACTGCTGATTGGTGTCATATTTGCCGATGGGCAGATTGATAGTCACATCACTGGAATAAGAGACAAAGCCGATGCTGTTGTCCTTGCCGAGGAATTTCTGGCCCTTCAGCAGGGACTCCTTGAGACGGTTCAGCGGCTCGCCGGCCATGCTGCCTGAGACATCGGCTACGAACACTGCCGCAATCGGTTTACTGCCGTTCTTTTTCTCCTTCCAGAGCTTCTGGGCCGAGGAGAGAATGGAGCCGTCAACCGGTGCCAGCTCTGAGACATAGTCGGTCAGGCCGTTGAAGCCCTTGTCCGCAGCCGTCTTCTGGTATTTATCCTGCTGGACGAATTCGCCGAACTTCTTAATGATCGCCAGCTTCTCCGGCGGCAGCTGCCCGAGTGCATAGAGCGGGCTGTCATGTCTTACCCCGAAGGGGGTGAACACATAGCCGCTGGTCAGATCCTTCGCATTAACGAAGGTCTGATACTCAAGGACGAAGGCATCCAACATGCCGGATTTGGCCGCTTCCCGCATTTGCAGGGTGGTGGAGGCGATGAAGGGCACGTTGGCCTGGAACTTCTCGAAGCCTTGAACCGCCTTGGCTCCCAGCAGATCCGTACTGTCGAAGGTGCTTAGTGCGGTGACCAGGAAGTTCAGCCCCGTTGAGCTGGCAAAAGGATCGGTGTACCCCATCGCCAGCTCATTAGCCGCAATGGCATCGGTAATTGTCTTCACGTTGATCGAGCCGTATTTGTCGACCAGCTGATCGTATTTCTGCTTGCTCATTACCACTCCGGCCACGTTGCCGGTCAGCCGCTTCGTAACCAGCTCGGCTTGCACGCCGCTGGCCTTGACCATCTCGCCCCATAGCTCATTAGAGGGAGTGAAGGCGTCAGGCACATATTTGCCGGACCGGATATAATCAGCGGCTGTGCCGGAAGCGATGTTGCGGATTTTGACTGAGGCCGGTTTGCCGTCTATTGTAATACCGGCAGCGTTGAAATCAGCGGCCACCTCATTCAGCCAGCCGTCGTTGCCTGTTCCTGACTTCTCCGTGGAGGAGAAAATCTCGACAAAGCTGTCCGTGGTGCTCTCTATGGAGATGGGGAACTTGGAGATATCGGGCAATGAATCGCCGATGGATGCCGGATCAAGATCGATCTGCCCTTTTACAGGCTCAGCACTGGTCACGTTGATATCCTTATAGATGCGGTTCAGTCTTTTGTCGGCGTCTTCGGCAGAGATTTCTGTCTTGGATTTGCCCAGATTGGACGTTAAGGTAATGCCGAAATAGACAAGTGCGAAGACGGATGCGGCGATAATGCCGAGTATGAACAGTGTTTTGCCTTTCCTCATAGGTTCATCTCCCTTTCCTTACTGATAGAGTTTCGTCTGCCCGATCAGGGCGGTCAATTCCTGCATGCATGGCATGTCTTCCACATTGGTATAATCTGCGCTGCCCAGCTCGGTAATCTCCAGCAGCAGCTGATCCAGCTTCAGCAGAATTTCTTCATTGGCTCCGAGACTGCCTTTGACATAAGTCAGATATTCGTTGTACACGGCTGTTTTTTTCTGAATCAGGGAGCTGGAGAACCGGCTTGACGCGTTACCGGCGTTGAATTTGGCGAACTCCGCGGCATCGAATACACTGAGCTTGTTCAGAAGCCCCCGGATATTCAGGTAGAAGAGCTTCTCGACCTCCAGAATGACGGAATGAAACTTGCGGAAGCTGAGCTCAGCCGGATCGAACCTGCGGCCCAGCACTTGGAGCAGTGTGGTCTTCTTCTTCTCAATCCGCTCCATCTGGTCGAGGGCGAGGGAGATATCCTCCTTCAGCACCTTCACATTCCGGTGACGGCTCAGGCCGGCAATGTAATCCTCCCGCGTCTCTAATTGCACGCTGGCGGGCGTGGCAGCCGGAGGTCTGAAGAGCAAGGTGTAACTCCCGTATAGGACGACCAGCAGACTGATGATTAGCAGGGTTACTGCCGATGCCGTTTCCAGCGGACTTCCGCCGATCTCGATACCGAGCAGGCCGGGAGATAGAACGATGACATTTAAAATTACAACTCCGGCAATCATGCCGAGGAGCTTAACGGGCCCGGATCTGTTCAGGATCTACACCTCCTTCAGTTATGTATATTTCGGTAAACCATGGGATCATTCATGCCTCCGGGTGATCACGCGGTTCCCTTCACAATATTACCCATCTCACATAGAAATGATTGGAATAAAGGGCGGTTACACACTGATACGCAGCGTAACTTGTCTTTGTTTCAAATTTTTACTTTATTTATTCATAGAGGGCTGCCCTTGGATTGCTGTTCATTACAAATAAATGGAAGTATAATAGGAAGGTTAACAGAATCTATGAGAATAAAGTAAATTACAAGGGGGAAAAGCCATTGTTACTTCGTAAATCAAAGCTTCTCATCGCATCACTTCTGATATTATCCTTATGCTTTCCTGCCGGCAGCGAGGCCGCTGCTGCGGTGCCCAGAGCTGTAAGTGTATCGGGCGGCTCTGCGCATGGAATTGCGGCTTGGAGTGACGGGACGGTAACAGGCTGGGGAGATAATAAGTTCGGTCAAGTCGGGGACGGGACAAGTATTAACCAATACATCCCCAGACAGGTGGAAGGTCTGAGCGGGATTGTGCAGGTGGCGGCGGCAGGAAGAGTGTCTTTTGCACTCAGCAGGGATGGAGAGGTATGGGGCTGGGGCCTGGACTACAGCAGCTATATTGAGAATGATCCTCTGTTGAGGTATCAAAAACGGGGAGGTCCGGTCAAGCTGGAGGGTCTTCGGGAAGTATCCTCCATCACTGCGAATGGTAGCCTCGGCATCGCTGTAAAAAAAGACAGGACGGCCACCCTGTGGTACCCTTCCTACGATCAGCCCGGTGTGCTTCCGGTGCAGATTCACTATTTGGAGCTCAAGGCAGTTACGGGGATTAGATCCGCCCTAATTAACGGTAACGATGCGTTGTTTCTTACTGAAGAGGGCAGTGTGAAGCAGATGAGTATTGTTAACACAGTGTATAACCGTATCCGCTTGGAGAGTGATCCGGTCAGTGTAGCTACGATTGCTTCATCCTCGATAACCGGTATGGCAGCATCGCAAGGTGAGCTGTTCCTGCTGCGCAGTGACGGCCAAGTCTTGCGCTGGAACAGGGGGCTTAAAGCACCATCTGCCGTTGCTGGCCTTAATAATGTCTACAAGCTGGATACCGGCTTCTACCGGCTGTTTGCCTTGAAGAGAAACGGAACGCTCTGGCAATGGAACTATAATTCTGGAGTGCTGGCTAAGCCGTATCAGATAAAAAAAGGAAATCAAATCAGCAATATTTGGGGAAGCAGTGGAACCTTTGGTTTTGCTCAGCACAAGGATGGGACGCTTCTGGGCTGGGGCGACCGCTTCGACACGGGACTTGCGACCGGGAGGGGGACAGTGACCAAGGATCAAGCTGGATATATCCTGACACCGGTCCGACAGCCATTGATGTTCTTCGTCAACGGTGAGCCGTTCTCATTCTATGGCACGCCCTCCATCAAGGATGACAAGCTGTATGTACCGCCGACTAGTGTATTCAAGGCGCTTGGCGTACAGGTAAGCTATGGGACATTTAAAGCTGATCCGAAATATGGAAATGATCCATTCACAGGCTGGTCTTTTGTATACGGTAATAACATCGTTCAGGTGAAAGTCAGCGATCCGCTCGAATTGTATATCAATGGCAAGAAATCAGACCGCGAATTTACAATGAACAGGCTGCCGGATTCGGCACAATTCCCGCTGGAGGCAATATGTGATCTTCTCGGTATTGGCTTACAGTGGAATAAAAGTACGGGTGAAGTAAGGCTGGAGAATTGAAAAGAAAGAGGTCTATCTTTCCTAAATTTCAAATTTAAAATAATTAAGGCTTGACGTCAGCTCACTTGGCGTGTAACATATGAACAGTCGTCAATCAGGCAATACTTCACAACTCTATATTGTTCTCGTATAACCTCGCAGCCATTCAGATGTCACAGGGCGAGGGTTTCTACAGGAAGCCTATTCTTCCTAACTACGATGATAAGGACCATGAACCAGCGGTCCCTGTCCCGGAGTTAGGATTTTTTGCGTCTGGCGGTCCTTGACCTTGACGCAACATGATTCAGATCAAAAGATTCAGGAGGCATAATCAGAATGAAAGATATGAAATATTTAATCTCCGTACTTGTAGGCGCGATGAGCTACGGCATTTTATCAACGATTGTTGTATTGGCCTACGGGCACGGTTACAAGCTGGGAGAGGTGGTCGGCACGCAGCTCTTAACCGGCTGTATTCTCGCCTGGCTGCTTGCGTTATATACCAAGCTCAGAGCGAACCGCAACGAGCGCAGCACAGCGAACGTTACAGCACCCGCCAAGGCGGTTCCCACCCGGCTGACCTGGAAGCATAGAGTGTTCTTGATGATGGCCGGTGCGCCAACCGTGGTTACGGGTCTGCTGTACTACCAGTCACTCCGGTATATTCCGGCTTCGCTGGCGATTATCCTGCTGTTCCAGTTCACCTGGATCAGTGTGCTGATTCAGGCGGTAAGCAAACGTCAGCGCCCAGACAAAATCACGGTGCTGACGCTGATCCTGCTGTTCGGCGGAACCCTGCTGGCCGCAGGTATTCTGAATCAGGGAGCTGCTGAGTTCAACCTGCTGGGGCTGGTACTCGGATTATTATCGGCAGTCAGCTATTCCATGTTCATTATCTTCAGCGGCAAAGCCGTTCCTTCGGCCCATCCGGCCTACCGGAGCGCCTGGATGGTCACTGGCGGCCTGGTGCTGCTGTGCATCCTGTTCCCGCCGACCTTCCTGTTTAACGGTATGCTATGGGGACCACTGCTGCTGTTCGGCTTCCTGCTGGGCTTGTTCGGCGCCTTCATCCCGCCGCTGCTGTTCGCCATCGGGGTTCCGCATATCGGCGGCGGCATGGCCGGTATTCTGGGCGCCGTCGAACTGCCTGTTGCCGTCTTAATGTCTTCGTTCGTATTGCAAGAGCATGTAAGTCTTCTGCAATGGACCGGAGTGGTGCTGGTGCTGCTGGGTGTGGTATTGCCTGAGTTATATAAGCTGCGGTGGGGCAATGGAAATGCCCAAGCCGTGAGTTCGTCATCGGTCTGAGTTCAGGCGGAGAGAAGAGGAGTGTTCCCTGTGAATAGGGGGCGCTCCTCTTTGCAGGTTGATAGATTATGTAAGCGCAAACAATTTTGTTGCCAAAAGTGAAATTAGGTGCTATTCTGAATTTGGGATTGTTACTGCAAAGGCAAAACCCAAAACATGGTCACGTGTTTTGGGTTTTGCCTTTCTTTATGTTAAGGGCCCTGCGGGACGCCGCAAGGAACCTTGACCCGTCTAACATCCTGTAAGCAGTGCCAAAATGAAATTCGGGGTAAAGGAGGGCAGCTTGGTTGATTATCAAGAAGATTTTCAATAACAATGCCATTATTGCCAAGGATTCAGGTAAGGATGAATTGGTTGTTATGGGACGCGGCATCGGCTTCAAGAAGAGCCCGGGTGATCCGGTGGATGTCTCTCTGATCGAGAAGACCTTTGTCCTGAAGCGAAATGACGCGTCCGAGAAATTCAAGGCCTTAATGGCGGATGCCCCCGCCGAATATGTAGCCTTAAGCTATGACATTATCGAGTATGCCAAGCAGACGCTGAAGGCCCGGCTGAGCGATTATATCTATGTGACCTTGACGGATCATTTGACTCATGCACTAAGGCTTCATGAGCAGGGTATCCGCAATCACAATCCGCTTCTCTGGGAGATTCAGCGCTGTTATCCGAGGGAATATGCCATCGGGCATCATGCCATGGGGATGATTGAGCAGTATACCCGTATCCGCCTGCCGGAGGATGAGGCCGGGAACATTGCCCTCCATCTGATTAATGCGCAAATGAACAGCTCGGGCAACAAAATTGCAGACCTTACCAGGCAGACTCAGCAGATTGATGACATCCTCAATATTGTGAAGTATTCCTATAACAACGAAATTGATGAGCATACGGTCAGCTACGAACGGTTCATCACCCATCTGCGGTATTTCTTCCAGCGCTCGCGCAAGCAGGAGTCTGAGGAGTCCGTGGACGATTTTCTGCTCAAGCAGGTGAGGATGAAATACAGGAAGGCGCATCACTGTGTGCTCAAAATTGAGAAGTATCTGGACCTGAAGCTCCTGGATGAAGAAATCCTGTATCTAACGATTCACATTCAGCGGGTAACGCAAAGACAAACTGAATAAAACCACTTGGATTGTTACTGGTCATGCAGGCGAAACCAAATCAGGCAGGAAGCTGCCGGGATGGTTTCGCCTTTTGCTTATCATTCATCAGGAAACGGGAGGATTTACTATGAAATATGAGGCACTAGCCAAGGATATTATCAAGCAGGTCGGCGGCAAGGAGAATATCAACGGACTCAGCCATTGCGTGACCCGTCTGCGCTTCAAGCTGAAGAATGAGGCGGTGGCGAATACAGATGTGCTGAAGAATATGGACGGAATTGTAACGGTGATTCAGAGCGGCGGCCAGTACCAGGTCGTGATCGGCAATCATGTGTCTGAGGTCTACGCCCAGGTGATGACGGCGGGCGGATTACAGGAAGGCGGATCAGAGACAGCCTCCGGTGAGAAAATGGGGCTGTTCAACAGCTTCATCGACATGATCTCCGGCGTATTCTCGCCGACCCTTGGCGTACTGGCTGCGACCGGGATGATCAAGGGCTTCACGGCCCTATTTCTAACCGTGGGACTCCTTACCAAGGAGTCGGGGACCTACCAGATTCTGAATGCGCTCGGGGATTGCCTGTTCTACTTCTTCCCGATCTTCCTGGGGTATACCTCGGCCAAGAAATTCGGGGCCAACATCTTTATCGGGATGGCGATAGGCGCTACGCTGGTCTACCCGTCCTTCGGCAGCATCACGGCGGCGGGCGAACCGCTGTATACGCTTTTTAGCGGAACGATCTTTGAATCGCCTGTGTACATTACCTTCCTGGGGATTCCGGTCATCCTGATGTCCTATACCTCCAGCGTCATTCCGATCATCATCTCGACTTATATTGGCTCCAAGCTGGAGGCCTTCTTCCGAAAAGTGACGCCGAGCGTGGTACGTACCTTCCTCGTCCCGTTCTTCACCCTGCTGGTCACCGTTCCGCTGGCGCTGATTGCAATTGGACCAATCTCCACCTGGGCCGGACAGCTGCTGGGGCAGGGAACCTTGTTCCTCTACAACCTCAGTCCGGTTATTGAGGGGCTGCTGGTAGGCGCATTTTGGCAGGTCTTTGTGATCTTCGGACTGCACTGGGGTCTGGTGCCGATTGCCCTCAATAACATGGCTGTACTGAAATCCGATCCGATTCTGGCGGCTTCCTTCGGCGCTTCGTTTGCTCAGACCGGTGCTGTGCTGGCGATTATGCTGCGGACCAAGAACGCCAAGCTGAAGTCATTGTCGATTCCGGCTATTATCTCAGGGATCTTCGGAGTTACGGAGCCTGCCATTTACGGAATTACGCTCCCACGTAAGAAGCCGTTCATCTTAAGCTGTGTCGCGGCGGCGGTCGGCGGCGGTATCGTCGGTCTGATGGGCACCAAAGGCTATATTCTCGGCGGTCTGGGGATCTTCGGTATCCCAAGCTACATTAGTCCTGACGGGATGGATAAAGGCTTCTACGGCGCGATTGCCGCCATTGTAATCAGCTTCATTCTCGGGTTCATTCTTGTCTTCTTCTCCGGGTTCAAGGATGAGGAAGCGGTGGACAGCAAGAGCGGCGGGACTGCCCGGAGCGTTTTGGTGAAGCAGGAGACGGTGGGAAGTCCGCTGAAGGGCCAGATCAGAGCCTTGTCGGAGCTTACGGACGAAGCTTTTTCTACTGGCGCAATGGGCAAAGGTATAGCGATTGAACCGCTGGAAGGCAAGGTGTACTCTCCCGTTGACGGGGTATTGACCACCTTATTCGCCTCCGGCCATGCGATTGGCATTACCAGTGATAACGGGGTCGATATTCTGATTCATGTCGGGAAGGACACGGTCAAATTGAAGGGCAAACACTTCACCCCCCGGGCCAAGCAAGGCGATACTGTCACCAAAGGCCAGCTGCTCATGGAGTTCGACGTTGCCGCGATTAGAGAGGCGGGCTATACGCTGACTACGCCTGTGATCATCTCCAATTCCGGTGAGTATCTCGACGTTATTGAGACGGACCAGAAGAGCATCGATTACCGGGAGAATCTGCTGACCGTCATGATCTAATCACTAACCTAATCCAATCGCAGGAGGAACTAATATGAATATGAATAAGAATATGAGTGTGAACAATAGAAGATTTCCGGACAATTTCCTGTGGGGCGGCGCAACGGCTGCGAATCAGCTCGAAGGCGGGTTCGATGCGGGCGGCAAGGGGTTAAGCACGGCGGATGTCATGACCGCAGGAACGCATACAGTCTCCCGGAGAATTACTCCGGTGTTGGAAGCCGGTTCTAATTATCCGAGCCATGAAGCAGTTGATTTCTATCACCGGTAGGAGGAGGATATCGCGCTGTTCGCCGAAATGGGCTTTAAGGTGTTCCGCATGTCGATCGCCTGGTCCAGGATCTTCCCGAACGGGGATGATGCCATGCCAAGCGAAGAAGGGCTTAAGTTCTATGACCGGGTGTTTGCCGAGCTGGCCAAGCACGGGATCGAACCGCTGGTGACGATCTCGCATTATGAAGCGCCTTATCATCTGGCGGAAGCCTATAACGGATGGGCGGACCGCAGAACGATTGATTTCTATGTCCGTTACTGCGAGGTGATCTTTAACCGCTACAAGCACAACGTGAAGTATTGGCTGACTTTCAATGAGATCAACATCCTTACGATGCCATTCGGGACATTTATGGCAGGAGCGATGAAGCCGGAAGGAAGTGCCGAACTAACGGCATCCGCGCAAACTGACAATGAGCAACTAAGATATCAAGCGCTCCATCACCAGTTCATCGCTAGTGCCAGAGCCGTGAAGCTGGGACATGAGATTCATAAGGATTTTCAGATCGGCTGTATGATTGCCTACATGTGCTCTTACCCGCTGACCTGTAATCCCGAGGATGTACTGCAGGCCCAGCAAAAGGATAATCTGAGTAATTTCCTCTGCTCCGATGTTCAGGTGAGAGGCGCTTATCCGGGCTTCGCGCTGCGACACTTCCGGGAGAAACAGATTGAGCTGCAGATGGAGGCGGGTGACGAGCGGATTCTTAAGGAAGGCTGTGTGGACTTCTACACCTTCAGCTACTATTCATCCACCTGCGTAAGCGCAGCTCCGGATCAGGAGGCGATTGGCGGCAATATGTCGCTGGGTCTGAAGAACCCGTATCTGCAGGCAAGCGCCTGGGAATGGCAGATTGACCCGCAAGGCCTGCGGTGGTCCCTGAATAATATCTACAACCGTTACGGACTGCCGATGATGGTGGTGGAGAACGGCCTTGGCGCAGTAGATACTGTAGAAGCAGACGGTTCTATCAAGGACATTTACCGGATCGAATATTTGCGGGAACATGTCCGGGCGATGGGGGAAGCGCTGGCTGACGGCGTGGACTTGATCGGATACACCTCTTGGGGCTGTATCGATCTGGTCAGTGCAGGCACCGGAGAGATGAAGAAGCGCTACGGCTTCATCTATGTGGATAAGGATAACGAAGGCAAGGGTACTCTGGACCGGTCCCGCAAAGACAGCTTTTTCTGGTATCAAAGGGTAATCGCCAGTAACGGAGCTGAGCTGGAGTAATCCGCGTCTGCCTTCAGCTCACTTTTTACAAATATCTGTCTGCTGTTTCAGTCTGTGGTCCCTACGGTATATGATTATTAATAACCATTAAAGGGGATTTCCTATGATCATAAAAGGGATCGAAAACATGGACGGCGGCAATATAATGAGCCAGATTCAGCAAGGGGGCAAATTCGTGATCTACACGTATTGCTTCTCTGTTGTCCTGATGACGTTCAGACGAAGCTCGGGCATCTATTTCATCAAGGCGGGCGAGGGCTCCGTCAAAAAAGGATTGAAGTACACCCTGCTGACGGCCCTGGTGGGCTGGTGGGGGATTCCCTGGGGGCCGATCTATTCCATCGGCGTGTTCATCACCAACTTCAAGGGCGGCAAGGACGTCACGAGTGAAGTGTTAGCGGCTCTGTCGAACCAGAATGCTTCATAAATAGAAGTACACATACGAGAAGCTGTCCCGCATGCCGTGAAATATGGCTGGTTAGGACAGCTTCTTATTTAAAAATAGAAGAATTTTTATGTTGCACACGAGTCTACTCACTGGAATAACCACTTAATTATCTATAGCTCCTTATAATATGTTATAATGAATTTCGGATTTCATACTAAGCAGAATAGAGGTCGCCAGAGGATGAAAGTAAAAATTAACCGCAATGCAGCTAAAGTTCTAAAAGATATGCTGAACAGCCCGGAAGCGGAAGGCAAGAAAATCCGCGTAGTCATCACCCAGAATCACGGAGATCACGGACACTATGATGTGGCGCTGGATACACCTACTGAGCACGATGAAGTGGTTGCTACAGATAAGGATATCGAGATTCTGCTGGATACCCGCGAACCGCTGCTCGACGGCGTCTGGATTCAGTATTTCTATGTGCCGCAGGAAGGCTTCTTCATCACCAATCCGTCTACCGGATTCCTGGAGAAATAAGCAGCAGTTAACTATGATCTGTGTTGCCTTAAGGCGGCGCTGTCTGAATCAGCCTCACCCGGCTGGTAAGACGGTGCCGTTTTTTTGTTGTATTGAGTAGAAGTTAGGAGAGTGAAAGTTGGGCGCTATGGAGCAGGTTTAGCACACTTTAATGAGAATGTATGTTCCTTTTATTATATACAATTCCAGAGTGATGGAATATAATTACATACACGAAGTCCGATACTTGACCCGGGAGGCGATAGAGATTTCTATACCGCATGATGAGGCTTTTAAAAAGCTGCTGGAAACTTTTTATCAGGAATTCATTGAGTTGTTCTTTCCTGAGCTGGGCGCTATGCTAGACTATAGTGAGACCCGGTTTCTGATGCAGGAATTGCTGGTGGATATTGTTGGCGAGGAGGCGCGGGAGCTGGATCTCCTGTTGGAGACCCGCTACAAAGGGCTGGAAGGTTATATTCTGATTCACCTGGAGCCACAATCGTACAGAGATAACGAATTCCGTGAACGAATGTTTATTTACTTCAGCCGCTTATTCGAGCGCTACCGCAAAGACCATAAGCTGATTATTCCCATTGCAATTTTTACTTCAGATGAGATCAGGGAGGAAGAGGACACGCTGGAGATGTCCATCCCCGAGCATTCCATTCTGCGCTTCCAGTTTCTTAAGGTGGAGCTGCGTAAGCAGAACTGGCGGCGGTTCATCGATTCAGATAATGCGGTGGCTGCTGCGTTATTAGCGAAGATGGGTTATACTACAAGAGAAGCGAGAGAAGTGCGCCGGGAATTCTTGCGGATGTTCATGAAGCTGAGAGCGCGGCTGGATCAGGGCCGATTGGCACTGATAATGTCCGTGGCGGATCTGTACTTTAAGCCGGACCGGGTACAGGATGAGGAGATTCTAAGAGAATTAATCGATCACTACCCGGAGGAGGGGGATGCCATTATGGAACTCATGCCAGCCTGGAAGCGTTGGGGATATGAAGAGGGTATTGCGGAAGGTATTGAGAAAGGTATTGAGAAAGGCAAAGCGGAAGGGAAAGAAGAAGGCCAGGCGGAGACGATTCGTAAGCTGCTGCTCCACGGATTTTCTCCCGAGGTAGTATCCAAGGCGGTTGAATTGCCACTGGATGAGATTAAGAAACTGATGTGAATACAGACCCGGGCGGATGTTGTCCGGGGTCTTTTTTTATTATGGGCTATATACAGGAATATTATGTTATCCCGCCCTAAAAGTCGTTGCAAAAGTATGCATTATCGTTGAATGCCTATATTAGCGGGGCGCGGAATTTTTATTATACTATTCTTGTAAGCGATTACACACATATAGCTGGGGGGAAATTCTAGTGAATAAGAAAAAAGCAATGACACTGATGTCCAGTATTCTGATGATCTCTCTGCTCAGCGCGTGCGGAGGCGGTAACGGGAATGCCGGTGGAAACGCAGCGGAGCCTAAGGCCTCGGCCGCAGCAACGGAAGCTGCAGGAACGAATGCCCAACCAGCCAAGGATGCCGGTGCAGTGGATACATCCCAGCCTGTTACCCTGAAGATGATTTTCGTAGGTCCGAAGCCGGTTGATTATGATCAGGTATTCGGAGAGATCAATAAGAAGCTCAAGGAGAAAATCAACGCCACACTGGAAGCTGAGTTCCTGGACTGGTCCGACTGGGCGCAGAAATATCCGCTTAAGCTGGCGGCTAACGAGGACTTCGATCTGATCTATGCAGCCAACTGGGCAGGCTATAACGACCAGTCACTCAAAGGCGGGTTCCTGGAGCTGACGAACGAAATGCTGGAGAAATATGCACCTATGACCTGGAAGGCGATGCCGGAGGTAGCCTGGGGTCAGGCGAAGGTGAACGGCAAGCTGTATATGGTGCCTCAGAACCGCGGCGAAACCGTAGAGAAGCTGATTCTGTACCGCGAAGACCTGCGCAAAAAATATAACCTGCCGGAGATCAACAGTCCGGAGGCATACGCCAACTATCTCAAGACTATATCCGGTAAAGAGAAGGGGGTTACCCCATTCGTACCGGAGACCGGAGACTGGAAGCTGCATAATCTGGACCGCATCCTGCTCAAGCAGCAGAACGAATGGAATCTGTTCGACCTCGATCTGCCGATGGGCTTCAAGCTGGATGATCCGGCCGGCAAAGTATTCAACTTATATGAGACTCCTGAATTCAAGGAGCTTGTCTACTATTATAAAGATTTGGCCGAGAACAACGCCTGGTCGAAGAGCGCACTGAACAGCAAGCTGGATCATCAGCAGGAATTCAAGGCAGGCAAGGCAGCCTCCATCACCCACAATCTGGGTACGCTTGGCGCCTTGATGACCGATATGCGGGAGAAGAACTCCCCGTATGAGCTGGCTCTGGCCGATATTAACCCGGATAAGAAAAAATCCGTTGCCGTCTCTACGCAGAACGGCGTAGCGATTCACTCCACCTCCAAGCAGCCGGAACGTGCACTGATGATGATCGATCTGCTCCAGAACGACAAGGAGCTGCATGATCTGATGATGAACGGCATCACGGCGGTGCATTATAATCCGGTCGGCGAAGATAAATTCACGAACGCCGAGAAGAATGCGAACTATACCGGCTTCTCGAACTGGGGCTTCAACTCGCCGCTGAACCGGGATAACGCCTCCTTCCCGGATGAAGCGAACGCCCTGACTGACAAATGGGAGAAGGAGGTCTATCACTATCCGCTGGAGACCTTCGTCTTCGATAACAGCAAGGTGAAGACCGAAGTGGCCAATGTCGGCAATGTGATGCTGCAATACGGCATTCCACTGGAATACGGCACTGTGAAGGACGTAGATGCGGGTCTGGCCAAGCTCCAGCAGCAGGTTAAGGCAGCCGGTATCGACACCATCATCGCAGAGGTGCAGCGTCAGATTGATGAATTCCTGGCGAACTCAGGCCAATAAGCCTGACAGCTTAGTTACACCTTATATGTACAATATGGCAGCGGTTCTCCCTTCTTGGGATGGAGAACCGCTGCTTTATGTTTTTATGCTCAATTCATACAGGTTTCATCTTTACCGGCCCGTCATTCAGCTTGTAGTACGGGCTGGCGGGATACTCTGCGGATTGTTGAACACATTCCCGGGATCATATTTCGCCTTGACTCTGCGTAATCTGGCATAGTTCGTTCCATAATAGACCGGGCCGGAATGCTTGATGCCCTGGTCAGGCACGTTGATGTAGCTTCCCACGATGAACGGCTGCAGCTTGCGACGGGTGTTGCGGACGTAGAATATATTTTTGGCGGCATCCGATTTCTTGATCCATGAGCTGTTCCACTCCACGTAGAATTTGGCCTTTCGCCAGTAGAAGGCAGTAGATTTAGGAGATTTACGGCTTACAGCCCCACCCCAGTTGAGGAAAAAGAACCCGGCGTCTTTCCCCTCCACCTTCTCCAGGAACTCACGCATCGGCTTAAATGCCTGATCCGGGAACGGTTTCCTGCCGAAGGCACTGGAGAACTGGTTGCTGAAGCGCTGAGTCTGTACCGGATCGGGAGCTAACAAGAAGCTGACCACTTGCGGATAAGGCAGGGAACGGATCGTTTGGATCGTAGGCGTTCCTACACTTGTAATGGGCTTCAAGAGGCGGACAGCCTCAGCCTTAGATCCGAGGAACAGTCCCAGCATGCTGACATTTCCACCCTTTTTGGGACCGATGGATAATTCGCTGCCCAGTCTGGTATTCACGGAGGGAGCCCAGCGCTGCCAGGTCTTAAGGACCTTCTCGAACTGGCCCCAGGGCCAGGTGATGCGGAATACCGTTGCTGTGGCAGGAGCCGGGCGTACTTTGAATTTGTAACGGGTGCATACGCCGAAGTTCCCTCCGCCGCCCCCGCGGGAAGCCCAGAGCAGATCGGCATTCCTTTTCTTATTCGCAATAATAATTCTGCCCTTGGCATCAACCATTTCGAGCTCCACGAGATTATCGCTGACCAGTCCCAAGGTACGCTGAAGCGGGCCGATGCCGCCGCCCAGTGTAATGCCGCCGATTCCAACGGTAGGACTGTCCCCGAAAGGCGCCATATACCCCTTCCGGGCAAGCGTATGTGCGATTCTCCCCACTGTGTTTCCGGCTCCGACGACGGCTGTCCCCGTTTTTTTGTTTAGCTTGATGCTGTTCATTTCACTGACATCAATGACGATTCCGCCGTTCACCTGGGACAGATTGACCTCCAGCGCATGTCTGCCGCCTCTGGGCCGGATGGGAATCCGGTGCTCGTTGGCCCATTTAATGGCGTTCGACACATCTTGCGTCTTCTGGGCGAACACGAATACTTTGGGGAATCTGTCGGTATGCGGGTCCCAATTTTTGCGTGCTGCCTCATAACCCGGGTCACCTTTAAAGATTACCCGTCCGGTAAGCTTTGTTCTTGAATTCACTGGTTTCCAGCTCCTTTTGAGCTAATAATAGAAATACATAGGCATAGGTCTGACTTTGACTAGGTATTGTATGCAGGGCGTTAGTCTATGGCGTGGGCTATAATGCGGCCTACAAATGAGAATTTCACACGAACACTATCTTTCTACTTCTTGCTGTAACGGCACAATACTAGTACAAGGACGGTACAGGCGTTTCTATTTGTCTATTGGCCGACAGCAGGAGTTAATTATTGCTAGATTGTACAGGTTTGTTGTTAAACACAGTGCATACATTAATCTGCAGGGGTAGATTAAATCTAGCAATTGTGAGGAGGAATAAGTATGGCGATTTTATCGACAGGTCCCATTGAGAATAGTCCTGCCGGCGGGGTCAGACCCACTCAACTGGTAACGATCAAATTCGATAACCGGGACCCGCTAATCTCTTCGGTGATTCTGGTAGAAGGCTATGTCTTGAACGGAACCCGGACGCTGTATGCGCAAGAGGAATTCTCTATCGCTCCGAATGAAGTGATCACGAAGAACTACTTCGCCGATCTGAATGCATTTGAGTTTGTTTTCACGATCGACGATGCCGCTTCAGAAGTAATTCAAATCTCGGCATGGGGCAAAAATTCGGCAGGGCAGCTGGTTACAGCTCACCGCCTGGTATCCTCTGAAGTACTGGATCCCGCAGGATCAGTGGTTTTCGAATGGGGTGAAACGATCTTTTGGGCGGATTCGGCAGCTCCAGGGCCGGGCAGCGGATCTCCGTTTGATCCGTTTAACTCACTGCAGGCGGCCATTGATGCCGCAGCCAACAGTCCTTTAGCAGTGGCTATCGGTATGAGAGCACGCTGTATTGTGCTCATTGCGGCTAATTCAATTTTTGATGAAGATGTCGTCATCCCGCCTGCCCGGCACATTCAATTGCTTGGTCTGGGTCCGTGGGTACTTGGCAATTCGGATCTGGCGAATTTCGGATCATCAACTCCGCGCAATGTAACGATACAGACCGACCCGGCTGCCGAAGACGTATACAGTGATCAAGGACCCGCCTTTGTTGCGCGCCCGGTTACTGTGATAGGCACGTTTGATAACGGTACCTCCGTAAGCACCCATACGAACTATACGGATGGAGCCATTATCAGCGGCGACATTACTTTCCAGAATGTGGCTGTGGGGGATCCCTTTACAACTATAGAATTTCAGCTTCTGAATGCCCGGGTAGTCGGAGGTATCATCCAGGCGGGACACATGGGGAATTTAAATACCTATTTATATCATAGCCGCATCAATACAATGGTTCATACGGGACTTAATATTCAGCGTATGGTTGACAGCCAGTCGGACGGGATCATCAATGTCCGCGGATATTCCCATATCACGAATACAAACATTAATGGTGCAGTCACTGTAACACTTGCCTTGACAGATGTGCCGCCAACCGGGATTTTCAGCAGCCAGTTCGCCACCATTACTTGGACCGGTCCGCTCACACTGGATACATCGTCCAACTATTATTTTGTGAACAGCGGTTCAACGTTAATCGGCACCAAAACCGTCTTATTCAGCTTGGCTTAGGATTTCCTGTGTCATGTGAGTTGCTCCTGTGCCGCCGGGCTGTTCCCTCGTCTGCTTTCAACCACAAACTGCTAAAGCCCGGTACACATGCTCAGCTGCCGGG
Organism: Paenibacillus rhizoplanae; assembly: GCF_042684125.1. Lineage (NCBI taxonomy): Bacteria > Bacillati > Bacillota > Bacilli > Caryophanales > Paenibacillaceae > Paenibacillus > Paenibacillus rhizoplanae. The sequence continues at coordinate 266,379 of NZ_JBHUKY010000021.1, forward strand.
TTGCCGGGCTTCAACCAGATGGTCTTCACCTTGTGCGCTTTGTGAAGCGTCAGCTGCTGCTTTCCATAAATAACTGTGATTGATAACACTTTAATTATTTACATTTCGTGTAATGTATATATACTTAACATTTGAAGGATTCATATCTCCGGGTTAACCGGTAAGGGAGGATATTACAGACATGACTTCAACTATTAGAGTAGGGATCGTCGGATACGGAAATTTGGGCAAAGGGGTACAGCAGGCCATTGCGCAGAACTCCGATATGGAGCTGGTAGCCATATTCACCCGCAGAGATCCGCAGCAGCTGGCAGACATCACAGGAACGCTTACCGAACACATATCAGCCGCCGAGCAGTACATAGGCAAGATTGATGTAATGATTCTGTGCGGCGGTTCCGCGACAGATCTGCCGGAGCAGACTCCGCAGCTGGCCCGGTTGTTTAATACGGTGGACAGCTTTGACACTCATGCCAAAATCCCCGATTTCTTCGCAGCAGTGGACAAGTCCGCCCGCGAAGGCGGCAGCGTAAGTGTGATCTCCACCGGCTGGGACCCGGGCATGTTCTCCATGAACCGGCTGCTGATGCAGTCGATCCTGCCGGTAGGCGAGGATTATACATTCTGGGGTACGGGAGTTAGCCAAGGGCATTCGGATGCGATTCGCCGGGTTCCCGGCGTCAAGGCAGGCGTGCAATATACCGTGCCGGTCCAGGAGGTCATTGACAGCATTCGCGGAGGCGAGACCCCGGAGCTGTCCACCCGTGAGAAGCACCGCCGGGAATGTTACGTAGTGGCTGAAGCAGGAGCTGACCGCGATGCCATTACCCGGACGATTGTGGAGATGCCGAACTATTTTGCCGATTATGATACAACGGTGCAATTCATCACGGACGAGGAGCTTGCCGCTGAGCATTCAGGGATGCCGCACGGCGGCTTCGTCATCCGCAGCGGAGTGACTGGAGGCGGAAGCAAGCAGATTGCCGAATTCGGGCTGAAGCTGGACAGCAACCCGGAATTCACCGCCAGCGTCCTGGCCGCCTATGCCCGCGCTGCTGTGCGCCTGAAGCAGGAGGGCCAGACAGGAGCCAAGACGGTATTCGACATTCCGCTCGGCCACTTGTCCCCAAGATCGGCTGAGGAGCTGCGGCGCGAGTTGCTGTAGGCAACAATTTTGGTGAGGTCAAGTGTGACTGAAGGAGAGTGATGAGGAGCACAAGTGCACCTGAATTCACCGGAAGTCAGCTATATGAGCAAATGAGGTGCACTAGTGCACCTGAATTCACCGGAAGTCAGCTATACGAGCAAATGAGGAGCACAAGTGCACTTGAATTCGCCAGAAGTCAGCTATATGAGCGAATGAGGAGCATTAGTGCTCCTTCACCCGCCATTGGCACCTGAACCCACCATTCGTACGCGTAAGACCAATCGGCTGCGCTCAGCCTAACCACTAGCGAGCATACATTATCACCAACCAATCCCTCACCTAAAAAAGAGGTGTCCCCAGCCAAATGGCTTAGGGACACCTCTTTTTGTATCAAAATATAAGAATTTATAAGTTTTACGCTATAAATTATCCTTCTATTTCTCGCTGAAACGGTACCGTCCTTTAAAAGGACGGCAAAGCCGTTTCCACTTGTTTAAGTCTACAACAGTTACACGATACCCTGCGCCAGCATGGTATCGGCGACTTTCAGGAACCCGGCGATGTTGGCGCCGGCAACCAGGTTACCGGCGACGCCGTAATCTTCAGCTGCCTGAACGGTTCTGCTGTAGATATTTTTCATAATGCCTTGCAGCTTCTCGTCCACCTCTTCGAAGGTCCAGGACAGACGCATGCTATTCTGGCTCATCTCAAGGCCGGAAACCGCTACGCCGCCGGCATTGGCAGCTTTGGCTGGAGCAAACAGCACCTGGTTCTCCAGGAACAGCTCCACCGCTTGGAGGGTGGTCGGCATATTGGCACCTTCGCCAATGGCCTGAACTCCGTTCAGAATCAGCGTGCGGGCGGATTCCAAATCCAGCTCGTTCTGTGTGGCACACGGCAGGGCGATATCGCAAGGCAGAGACCAGATTCCGCTACAACCCTCAACATACTCGGCATGCGGGTGCTCCTTCACATATTCGCTAATACGCAGGCGTTCGGTTTCCTTCAATCTTTTGACGGTAGCCAGATTGATGCCCTGAGGATCATGGATGTAACCGTTCGAATCACTGCAGGCAATCACGTGGGCCCCAAGCTGCTGAGCCTTCTCGATAGCATAGATGGAGACATTCCCGGAACCGGAGATGACTACCTTGCGGTCCTTGAAGCTTGCTCCGCGTGCTGACAGCATCTCTTGCACGAAGTATACACAGCCATAGCCGGTAGCTTCCTTGCGCGCCAGACTGCCGCCGTAGAGCAGCCCTTTTCCGGTTAGAACTCCGGCAGCATGCCCTCCGTGAATCCGTTTGTACTGGCCGAACATATAGCCGATCTCGCGCGCGCCTACACCGATATCTCCTGCGGGAACATCTGTATCCTGCCCAATGTGGCGGTACAATTCCGTCATGAAGCTCTGGGTGAAGCGCATAACTTCTTGATCCGATTTATCCTTGGGATCGAAGTCGCTGCCGCCCTTGCCGCCGCCCATGGGCAGGCCAGTCAGCGAGTTTTTGAAAATCTGCTCGAAGCCCAGGAACTTGATAATCCCGAGGTAGACGGAAGGATGGAAGCGCAGGCCGCCTTTGTAGGGACCGATGGCACTGTTGAATTGAATGCGGAAACCGCGGTTCACCTGGGTATTACCGGCATCGTCCACCCAAGGAACACGGAAGGAGATGCTGCGCTCAGGTTCAACCAGCCGCTCGAGAATCCCGTGCTTCATATACTGCGGGTGGCGGGTCAGAACGGGGGTGATGCTCTCCAGGAATTCCTGGACAGCCTGGTGAAATTCTGGCTCATGCGGGTCGCGCTTCTGGACCTCTGCATAGATCCGCTGCACGTACTGCACAGCCTCATTTGATACTTCTGACGATAGTGTAGGAACGATGGACACTTTGGCAAGCACTCCCTGTCTGATTGTAATTCGGGCTATCCCGTATTTAATTCGAATTTAAAAGAATTCTATAAAACCTGACATCAATTTGCCAATCAATTATTTTTGGCATAGTCATTAAGAAATTCTATGAACCTTACATATTATGCAAGCTATATGCGGCAGAATGTTAATAAACCTCTGGTCAATTCAGGATTGCAGTTCCCCTTGAATAGGGTATATATAAATAGCGGCAATAGCATAAAGTATTGAGAGAGAGGCGTTAGCATATGCACTTATTATCTGTAGCAGAATTGGTAGATGTGGAGAACCACGCCTGGGAAGAGATCAGGGAGCTGCTGAGTCAGGGATCACGCACCTACCGGCTGGAGGCGGCAGAGCCGGAGGCAGCAGCGCAGACGCTGGTCCGCCTGCAGGTCAGCACGAAATCCTATCTGGGAGCGATAGCCTATGAGACAGGAGGAATCGTGTTCGAGCATGGCTGGATTACGCTGCTTGGTGCGGGAGCCGAAGGGATCTTCGGAAGCTTAGCCTCTTGGAATGGCCTGTCTACAGCGGATGATATTCCTCCCATGCCGGGGATGTTGATCGTGGCCTATGATGCGGCAGGCGGATTCTTCGGCCTGGATACGGGGCGGTTCGGGCAGACCGGTCATATCTATTATTATGCCCCGGATGTGCTGCAATGGGAGACCACCGAGCTGACCTATTCGGGCTTCATCGGCTGGCTGGCGGAAGGGGACCTGAATCTGTTCTATGAAACGTTCCGCTGGGAGGGCTGGGAAGAGGCTGTCCAGCAGCTTGAGCCGGGCCAGGTCATGGGCTATTACCCGCCGCTGTGGACGAAGGAAGGCAGCGGCCCGCTTAGTCGAAAAGCACCAGCTTCTATTCTGGAGGCCTGGCGTTCAGCGAGAAGTGAGGGCGCTATAAATGAAGTAGAGTAAGGCCTGCGGCAGCCAAGGGATTGTATGTGTTGTCCGTAAACTTTACAAACAGCATCGGAATAGGTATAATTTAAGTATATTTCAGGGTTTGAAACAACAAAGAGGGGCCTAACGCCATTAGGCTCCTTTTGTATTTTCACCCATGTTAACAGGAGGGCGAAAGTCATTCACAAGGAAAAGATTTTGGTATGTGTTCATTATGGGCCGCATGGGGAGCGTCTAATCCGGCGTGGTGTCGAGCTGTCTGAGATGCTTGGGGCACCGCTCTATGTGCTTAATGTGGATAGTTCGGACAGCGATGAATATAATCATAGCAAAGAAATGTATATGGCTGTCTGGAAGCGTCTGGCGGAGGAAGCCGGAGCGGAATTTCTGGTCCGCAAACGCCGGGGCCGCAAGACAACGGATGTGATCGTGGAAGCAGCAGAAGAGAAAGAGGTCACTCAGATCATTATTGGCCAATCCGCCCAGACCTTGTGGCAGGAGCTGACCAAACGCAACTTCGTCAATGAGCTGATCAGCAAGATGAAGATGATGGATCTGCATGTCGTTGCAGTTCAGCGTATGCGCGCCGGCCTCGAAGAGACCCATGAAGAAGGGGTGATCTCTTATCTGGTGAAGAATGAGGGCGTGTACCAGCTCAGCGATGAGCCGGAAGGCAACGATTACATCAAAGGCAAATTTTTTCATGAATTGCACACAGAATTTGAGAATGGCTTGTTCAGAATTGAGCAAGATGGTAAAGCAAGATATTTGCATATCTGTGAAGGGACGTTGACCGAGCCATTGTAACCGGCTCTTGTCTTCAGGAAGTAAGTACCAGCGTTCACAACCCAAATTGTAAAATGGAAAAGGAGGCTTGCCTTTGCTGCATATAACCGTTCTTGTTCCGTTTCTCCTGGCCCTGATGATAGCGCTTCTGCGCGGGAGGATGCGAAAGCTCCATAGAGGATGGCTTGTATTAGCCGCACCGCTGGCGTTATTCATATATTTCTTGACCCGGATTCCAGTCATCAAGGGAGGGGATCTCGGATATGAGACCTTGTCTTGGATTCCTTCCCTTGGTATTGATCTGGTCTTCCACCTGGATGGATTAAGTTTGCTGTTTGCCTTATTAATTACGGGAATGGGCACCCTGGTCTTTATCTATTCCATCTTTTATCTGGATAAACGCAAGGAAGAGCTGACGCCGTTCTATGTATATCTTCTGCTATTCATGGGGGCGATGCTTGGAGTCGTGCTGTCCGATAATCTCATGGTGTTATACGGATTCTGGGAGCTCACGAGTGTCTCGTCGTTCCTTCTGATTGCCTACTGGCACCGGAGACAGAAATCACGCTATGGCGCACAAAAGTCAATGCTGATTACCGTCTTCGGCGGTCTGGCAATGTTCGCAGGCTTCTTAATGCTGTATGTGATGACCGGTACGTTCAGTATCCGCGAGATCTGGAGCCAGGTCGGCGACATCAGCGGACAGACGCTGTTCATTCCTGCAATGCTGTTGATTCTGCTGGGTGCCTTCACCAAATCGGCCCAGTTCCCCTTCCACATCTGGCTGCCTGATGCGATGGAAGCGCCGACTCCGGTCAGTGCGTATCTGCACTCGGCAACTATGGTCAAAGCCGGTTTATATTTGGTAGCACGTTTCAGCCCGGTGTTCGCGGGGCAACATGAGTGGTTTTGGATTGTGTCGGGTGTCGGCCTGATCACCTTGATCTATGGATCGATCCAGGCGATGAAGCAGACGGACCTGAAGGCTCTGTTAGCCTATTCTACAATCAGTCAGCTCGGACTGATTATGGGACTACTGGGAATGGGATCTGCCGCGTCCTTCTATACAGGGGAAGAGGCTGTATTCTATACCGCCGCAACAACGGCAGCACTATTTCATTTAATTAATCATGCCATATTCAAAGGTTCGCTCTTCATGGTGGTCGGAATTGTCGACCATGAGACGAATACACGTGATCTGCGCAAGCTTGGGGGACTGGTGTCTCTGATGCCGGTAACCTTTACGCTGGCGCTGATTGGCAGCTTCTCGATGGCGGGGCTTCCCCCGTTTGCCGGATTCCTGAGCAAGGAAATGTTCTTCACGGCTGTGCTGAATATCAGACAGCTGGATATCTTTAGCCCCGGGTCTTTTTTCACCATCTTCCCGGTTCTGGCGTGGATTGCAAGCATATTTACCTTTGCATACAGCATGATTATGGTCTTCCATACCTTTTTTGGCAAATATCAGCCGGAAAAGCTGGACAAAAAACCGCATGAAGCGCCATTCGGCCTTCTGCTTCCACCAGTTCTCCTGGCGCTGCTGGCTGTTGTCACCGGATTGTTCCCGAACATGCTGTCGAAGACACTGATCGTGCCGGGGATGAATGCCATTCATCCGCAGCTTGCAGCAACCGCACCTTTTGAGGTGAATATTCATTTCTGGCATGGATTCACAACCGAGGTCTGGATGACGCTGGGCGTGATCATTCTGGGGATTATTGTATACCGTGTATATGGCAGGTTCAGCCTAGTTGAGAAGGAATGGCGCAGCGGATATACGCTGACACAGGCATATGACGCGAGTATCCGTCTTGTTGAGCAGGCCTCACGTGCAATCACAGGGCTATATATGACAGGTTCCATGCGTCAATATCTGATGTACATTTTCACTTTGATTATTATAACGGTTGGCGGCTCCATGCTGTATTCGGAAGGCATTACGTTCGGCCAGGGGAGCTACGCTCCGGTCACCTTCTTTGAAGTTGTTGCTGTACTGGTCCTGCTGACAGGCGCGCTCGCCATTCCGTTCGCAAAGTCCAGAGTCTCGGCGATTCTGCTGACGGGAATGGTCGGGTATATGGTGACCTTGCTCTTCATCCTGTTCCGCGCACCCGATCTGGCACTGACACAGATGATCGTTGAAGTGGTATCGGTCACGCTGTTCCTGCTCTGCTTCCGGCATTTGCCGAAGCTTGAGCGGGAGAAGGTCCGGTTCCGGCTGAAGGTACCCAAGCTGATCATTGCCGTAGGATTCGGCGCAACGATGACACTGGTTGCCCTGGCTGCGCTCGGCAGCAGTCCGTTCGAGTCGATCTCAACCTACTACGTGGAGAATAGTTACAAGCTTGGCGGCGGCAAGAACATCGTCAATGTCCTGCTGGTGGACTTCCGCGGCTTCGATACCATGTTCGAAATTACGGTGCTGGGACTGGCGTCGCTGGCCATCTACTCGATGATCAAGCTACAGCTGGAGCAGGATAATACGCCTGTTCTGCCCAGAAAAAGACCGGAGGAGAGCAAGCGCCGCTATACCCGCAGCAATGATGTATTGTTACAATCGGTGGCAAAAGTAGCCTTCGTGATCATCATCACTTTCTCCCTGTATCTGTTCTTCGCGGGTCATAATCAGCCGGGAGGCGGCTTCATCGGAGCGCTGATGGCGGCGGCGGCACTCGTGCTGATTGCCATTGCCTTTGGTATGGAATTCGTTGAGAAGGTGCTGCCTGTCGATTATCGTAAGTTAATAGCCGTCGGAATCTCTATTGCTTTTCTCACAGGCATGGGTTCCTTTGTATTCGATGCTCCGTTCCTGACCCAAGCCTTCGGCTATTTCGAATTGCCGGTCATGGGCAAGACAGAGCTAACTACGGCGATGCTGTTCGATCTGGGCGTATACCTCTCGGTCATCGGTGTCACTATGAATATCATCTTTACGGTCGGGAGGGATAACTGATGGAGATCCTTATTGCCCTGGCGATCGGTGTGTTGTTTACCGTAGGTGCATATCTGGTCCTGTCCAAAAGCCTGCTCCGCATCCTGCTGGGAACCACGCTGCTGGCTCACGCCGTTCATCTGCTGCTGCTGACCATGGCGGGACTGAAGACAGGCGCTTCCCCTCTGCTTGGGGAGAACGCGGACAGCTATACCGATCCGCTGCCGCAGGCGCTTATCCTTACTTCGATTGTAATCAGCTTTGGGGTATCCGCGTTCTTCATCGTCCTGGCCTACCGGGCCTACCGCTCGGCGGGTATGGATGATGTGGAAGGAAGCAAGGGGGAGAGACCATGAACAACCTGCTGGTACTGCCTTTGCTAATTCCGGCCTTTACGGCGGTCATCCTGATTTTTCTGAAAGAGAAAGTGAAGCTGCAGCGTATACTCAGTGCCATCAGTGTGCTGGTGAACATCGCAGTAGCGCTTATCATTGTGTACCAGGTCCGTACGGACGGGATTCAGACGCTGTATATGGGAGGATGGCTACCGCCTTACGGCATCGTCTTCGTAGCCGATATGTTCGCAGCGCTGCTCGTATTGACGACTGCGGTGGTGGGGGCGGCCTGTCTGTTCTTTTCCTTCGCAAGCATTGGTGAAGAGCGGGAGCGGTTCTACTATTATACGTTCTTCCATTTCCTGCTGACCGGTGTGTTCGGCTCGTTCCTCACGGGAGACCTATTCAACCTGTTTGTCTGCTTCGAGGTCTTGCTGGTGGCCTCCTACGCCATGATTGTACTCGGTGGAACGAGAGTCCAACTGCGTGAGACACTCAAATATGTACTGGTTAATGTCATTTCCTCCACCTTGTTTGTAGCCGCAATCGCCTATCTGTACGCAGCAACCGGGACACTGAATATGGCACATCTCGCCATGCGTGTAGCGGAGGCCGGGCAGGGCGGTGTGATGAGTGTTATTGCCGTATTGCTGTTGCTGGTGTTCTCGCTCAAAGCGGGTCTGCTGCTGTTCTTCTGGCTGCCGGATTCGTACAGTGCCCCTCCGCAGGCAGTAAGGGCCTTGTTCGGAGCCTTGCTCACCAAAGTGGGACTGTATGCCATTACCCGGACGTTCTCACTGATCTTCGTGCATGATATGGGTCTGACGCATACGCTGATCGGCTGGATGGCAGGAGCCACTATGATTCTTGGAGCCATCGGGGCGCTGGCATACAATGATCTTAGCCGGATCTTCAATTATAATATTGTGATCAGCGTGGGATTCATCGCATTCGGCATTTCTGTCGCAACCCAGGATTCTCTGAGCGGGGTAGTGTTCTATCTGATGCACGATATGATTGCCAAGGCGCTGCTGTTCTTCCTGGGAGGACTCATTATCGCCGCCTCGGGAACCGAGCAGCTTAAGCTGATGGGCGGTCTAATCCGCCGGTATCCATGGACGGGCTGGATGTTCTTCATCCTGACGCTGGCCCTGGTGGGAGTCCCTCCGCTTAGCGGTTTTGCCGGGAAGGTCATGATGGTCCGCAGCGGCTTCGGGGAGCAGCACACTGTGCTTGCGCTCATTGCTCTGGCTTCGAGCTTCGTGGTCTTGTATTCGCTGATCAAAGTGTTCCAGCAGGTATTCTGGGGAGGCGAGAAGAACGAAGAAGAAATCCGCCCTCTGCGCTACAAAGCCATGATGGCACCGGCTGCCGTGCTGTTTGTGCTCGTCATCCTAATGGGTATCGGCGCTGAGCTGGTGAACGGCTATGTAATACAGGCCGGCGCAGTCCTCGCTGATCCGGCAGCGTACATTAATGCTGTCATAAGGAGTCGATGAAGATGGCCTTTCAAATATTATTGAATCTCATGATAGCCTTCCTGTGGATGTTCCTGAATAATGACTGGACGGCCTCCGGCTTCATAATCGGCTATGTGCTGGGGGTGGCCGTTCTCATTGTCATGCGCCGCTTCTTCGGCGGGCGGCTGTATCTGGGCAAAGTATGGGCGGTGCTGAAGCTGGTGGCCTTGCTCCTGCGGGAGCTGATCGTATCCAGTTATGTAGTGGTGAAGGCAGTGCTAAGACCGAATCTTAACATCCGCCCGGCTATTCTGATGTACCATACAGAGCTGAAGTCGGACTGGGAAGTAGCGGTGTTGATCACCATGCTCTGCCTTACACCGGGCTCTGTGGTGCTGGAGGTATCCAAAGACAACCGCACCCTATATATTCATGCGATGGATATAACAGATGTGGAGCAGTTCGACGCGAATATCCGCAATACGTTTGAACGCGCGATTCTGGAGGTGACCCGTTCATGATTCACTTTATCCTCATGCTGTCGCTTTCGATTATGGTAATCTCTATTGCCATCTGCGCCTGGCGGCTGGTCAAGGGACCTTCACTGCCTGACCGGGTGGCCGCGCTGGATACCATTGGAATCAATCTGCTGGCGATGGTAGCGGTTCTCTCGATCCTGTTTAAGACTGAGGCTTATATCGAATATATTCTGCTCATCGGAATTCTCTCTTTTATCGGCACGATGGCACTGGCCAGATATATCGAAAGGGGAGTGGTGTTTGAATATGGAAATGATCAAGACGGCAGTTGAATTACTCTTTGTCCTGCTTATTCTGACTGGTGCACTGCTAAGCGCTGTCAGTTCTGTGGGGCTGATCCGCTTGCCGGATGTCTATTTGCGATCACATGCCGCAGCCAAAAGCGCTACGCTTGGTGTGCTCTGTATCCTCAGCGGCGCGTTTCTCTATTTTGCCTTTTTTCTCGATTTCGTCAGTGCGAAGCTGCTGCTCGGAATCGTGTTCGTATTCATGACTTCGCCGCTCTCCGCTCATCTGACAGGCCGGGCGGCCTACCGCTCCGGTGTTCCGCTCTGGAACCGCCGCGTCCAGGATGACCTCAAGGGGGCACTGGAGAAGGAACAGCTGGAGGAACAGGTGAAGACCGATTCATCCTCGTCATAATCAAATAAGAACAGGGATGTCCGAAGCACCTTGAGTCGCTGCGGGACATCCCTGTTGTGATATTTGGCTATGAACGGATGGCAGAGGTTAATGAGAAGCGTGCTGGTGTACGGTTCGTCTGCGGTACAGATGCAGCAGCAGATACGAGGCAGCAAAGGCTGCCGTAACCAGCCACAAGGGGATTCGCGGGTCCAGCTTGTATGCCCAGCCTCCGATAATGCCCGCAGGTGCGGTGAACACCAGGATCAGCACGGACAGCATAGAGAATACCTTCGCCCGTTTATCATCATCAATCGCGTTCTGCACGGCTGCCTCCAGATAAGGAGAGCTGATCATTAGTCCCACAGCTGCGAGAATGGTGCTAAGCCCGATCCAGATGAAGCTTGCAGAAGGATAGAGGACCAGCATGGCATTCGAGAGAGCAGATAAGCCGAAGCCTGCCATCATGGCGCGGTTGGCGCTCTGATCCGGGATTCTGGGCATCAGCAGCCACAGGGTCAGCAGCATGATGACAGAGGACACTGCCGGGAACAGAGAGAGAATGCCGCTGTCCAGATGAATATAATCTGCGAGATAGAGATACAGGTAGGTGCTTTTCAGCGTGGCCTGGAAGTTGAACAGAATATAGACGCCGAAGATCAGCAGCAGATTGCGCTCAGCCCCAAGGTCACGGAAGGCACCGCCGTATTCGATCATACTCTCCCTAAGGCCGAGCTCCCGGGTCTCCTGTCTTTTGCGAATGCCGGCTTCGGTCTCCCGGGTGGTCAGATGACGGCCCACGAACTGGAAAGTCATGAAGAGGAAGGCCAGCACGTACATGATCCTCATGCCCGTGACCATGCCATACTGGTGGACAAGCAGACCACCCAGCGGAGCGAACAGACCTCCGATCACCCCGATGATCTGTAGCAGGGTGAATACATAGGTCCGGTCTGAGGGACGGGTATCTTCCACAATCAGGCAGTAAAAGGCGATATGCGGCACACGCTGGAAGCCGTTGATCACCGCAGCCGCCACAAAAAACCACAGGTTCTGTGAAAAGGCCCACAGCAAGGTTGCCAGACTCCAGCTAAGCAGGTCGAAATATAAAATAGCCCGCTTGCGTCCCAGACGGTCCGTTAAATATCCGCTGAGCAAAGAAGAGAACACCTGTACAATCAGTCCGATGGTTGTGATCCATCCGATGTTCAGCTCCGTCAGTCCCAGCTCGTACATGTACAAGGTGGCATAGGTAGAGAACATACTAAAGGGAATCAGGAAAAAAGGCTCAAAGGTCAAGCAGCCCCGGCTGTTTCCCTGCAGCCGCGGAAAAAAGGGTTTGGCCATGATGAAATCCTCCAGGTTGTCATTTGAGTACACTATATTTATTTAACACAAATTGGAGCTGAGTGCATGTTTATTATTCTCGGGCTGGTATTTATTACGATATACGCCTTAATTGTATTCTATATTGGCTGGAGCGGCTGGGGCTGGATCAAGCCGGTCGTCTCCGGACGGTTCCGGCTGTTCTACATCATTGCGCTGATCTTCCTGGCCAGCTCGCTGATCCTCTCCAGAGTGGTGGCGGGGTCAGCGGTCTTAAGCGTCATTGGCAGTTACTGGCTGGCCGTATTCAGCCTGCTGCTCATGCTGCTGCCGCTAGTGCACCTTACGGTCTGGCTCACGAAGCTGGTCAGGCTGCCACGCCGGGCCGTTCAGAAATGGTCCGGTATTCTAACGCTGGTGGCGCTGGTGAGCCTGCTCGGGTATGGAAGCTATAATGCATACAGCCCGGTTGTGCGTTCCTACGAGGTACAGATTGACAAGCCGGGTCCGGCCAGCGGTAAGCTTCATATCGTGATGGCTTCGGATATGCATTTCGGTTATTTATCCGGCAAACGCCATGCGGAGCGGATGGTACAGGAGATTAACGCCTTGCACCCCGATCTGATACTGCTCCCGGGCGATATCGTGGATGATGATGTCAGGCCGTATAAGGAGAAAGGACTCGGCGCTGTGCTGGCGAAGCTTGAAGCTCCGCTCGGAGTGTATGCTTCCCTGGGGAATCATGACCGGTTCAAAGGCGGGACGGAGGAGATCATCAGCCTGCTGAAGGAGAGCGGGATGCAGGTGCTCTATGATGAAGACGTCGAGGTGGGCGGCTGGCTGACGCTGATTGGACGGAAGGACTACAGCGATAAGGAGCGGGCCAAGCTGGCTGATCTGACCAAGGACATAGATCATTCCAAGCCGGTGTTCATGCTAGAGCATCAGCCGGTGGAGTTCGGGATTGCAGAGGAGCAGGGCATCGACCTGATGGTCTCCGGCCATACCCACCGCGGGCAGATCGCGCCAGCCAACCTGATCACTTCCCGGGTGTTCGAGAATGATTGGGGGTACCTGAAGAAGGGGCAGCTTCATACCATCGTGTCTTCAGGCTATGGCTTCTGGGGTCCGCCGATCCGCATCGGGTCGCGCTCGGAGGTAGTGTCCATTCAAGTTCATTTCTCGAATGCACAATAAGTAATGTGGAAGGGCTGACCTCAAGCTGGGGTTGGCCCTTTTTTGTATGTCTTAGTGTGGTTATTTAGCAGGTTTACAAAAAATAAGAAATCAGTTATATTGTACTGGTACAATAAGTACACTGTTCGCGCAAGGAGGCAGCGTGTGGAGATCATCATCAGTAGTAACAGGAACAAGCCCATTTATGAGCAGATCACCTCGCAGATCAAAGGCAAGATTATGAGCGGAGAGCTTCAGGCAGGAGATCCCATTCCTTCGATGCGCGCCTTAGCCAAATCCATTCAAGTCAGTGTCATCACCGTACAGAAGGCGTATGAGGATTTACAGCGAGACGGCTTCATTGAGACTACCGTTGGAAGGGGCAGCTTCGTTTCCGCCGTGAGCCAGGCGCTGTTTCAGGAAGAGCAGCAGAAGCAAGTGGAGGAGCATCTGAGACAAGCCGCAGAAATCGCCCGTGCGGGCGGAATCAAACTGGAAAAGATGGTAGAGATGCTGACTATCTTTTATAAGGAGGGTAATCATGAATCTTAGTTTGGAAATCACCGGACTGACCAAGTCCTATGCCGACTCCGGCTTTATGCTAGACAATGTATCATTAGCAATTCCCAGCGGAACCATTATGGGGTTCGTGGGGGAGAATGGGGCCGGTAAGACGACAACCATCAAATCTATTCTGAACACGGTTCATAAGGGCAGCGGGACGATCCGGCTGTTAGGCCAGGAGATGACGGATAGGGATACTGCATTACGCGAAGACATCGGGGTTGTGCTTGATTCGGCTAATTTCTCGGCGATATTGACCCCCGGCAAGCTTGCTAAGGTAATGCGCGGAATCTACCGGCAATGGGATCAGGAGCTCTATGTGAGGCTTACGGACAAGTTCGCCCTGCCCATGAATAGGAAGATCAAGGAATTCTCCCGGGGCATGACGATGAAGCTTGCCATAGCCGCCGCCATGTCGCATCATCCCAAGCTACTGATCCTCGATGAAGCGACCTCAGGCCTGGACCCTGTGACCAGAGAGGAAATACTGGAGGTGTTCCTGGAGTTCGTAGAGGATGAGCGCCACGCTATACTGATGTCCTCCCATATCACAAGCGACCTTGAGAAAATTGCCGATCACATCACCTTTATACATCAGGGGAAGATTATTCTGACAGCAGTGAAAGATAAGCTGATCTATGACTATGGTGTTGCCCGCTGCACAAGAGAACAGTTCAAGCGGATTGCGGAAGGAGACAGAATGACTTATAGAGTAAGGGAGCATCAGATTGATGTGCTGGTCGAGGATAAACAAGGCTTTGGACAGAAGTACAGCGGCGTTACGGTGGATCAGGTATCCATTGATGAGATTCTGCTGCTGCTCGTAAAGGGGGAGAAATAATATGCGCGGGCTGCTGTTAAATAATTATTACTCACTGCAAAATAACATCAAATCCTCCCTCGGCATTGCGCTGCTTCTGTCGCTGGTTTCCTTTGCCGGGGTGGATCACAGTGTACTGAATGCAGTCATCGCGGCGCAGATTTGGATTTTTGTGTTGAGCATCGGGGCCTCCCTGCAGATGGATGAGGCATCGAAATGGAACCGGTTTGAACTCACCATGCCGATCAGAAGGAGAACAGTCATCCATGCGAAGTACCTGTCCTTCCTGATGTTAATCCTCATGGGCAGCGCTGTAAGTCTGGTTACTCTGGCATTAACCTATGTAAGCAAGGGAGACATAGCACATTTGAACCTGTCCACCGGGTATACCTTCGGTTTATCTTTATCTATCTCCACCCTGGCGATCTATTATCCGGTCATTCTTAAATTCGGTGTGGAAAAAAGCGAGCAGATGGTGATGATATCGGCAGGGCTAGCAGTGGGCCTTCGTTTCCTGGTGTGGATGCTGCTGAACCTGTATATGGACGATGTGAACTATAATGGTCCTGAGACCGGGTATGCCACCCTGCTCCTTGCTGTTCTCCTGTTCGCGGTGTCCTATCTGATTTCCGTGCGGATTCATCGGAATAAAGAATTCTGATGATCACCGGAATCCGATTGCGATTGGGAGACTATCAGCCTTGCCGACTCCGCATGATCTCTTTGTAGACTTCGATGGCGTATGCCCGGGACCGCTTCAGATCCACAATGGCATCTTCATCGGGCAGGTGAATGTCCTTATCAGACCAGTCCGCGCGTTCCGGCAGCCAGGTACGGATATAGCTGCCGCTCGGATCATGGGTCTGGGATTGGGTGACCGGATTCATCACCCGGAAATAGGGAGAGGCATCGAAGCCGAGCGAAGAGCTCCACAGCCAGCCGCCACGGTTCTGGGCGTTGTCATAATCGCTTAGCTTCAGCCGGAAATAACGCTCGCCATAGATGAAGGGACAGCCCAGATTCTTCGTCAGGAACATGGCCGTTATCATCCGCAGCCGGTTAGGCATCCAGCCGGTTGCGTTTAATTGGCGCATAGCTGCATCGATGACCGGAATGCCGGTCCTGCCCTGAGCCCAGGCCTCGAAGTGCTGTGTCCCCAGCACAGAGAGATCATATACATTCTCATAGGTGAAAAAATCCTTGTCCAGCCGTGCCTGACCCAGATAGAAATCCCTCCAGGCTAATTGTCTCAGCCAGTCTTCGCCGATATCCTCTTCTTCAGTAAGCCTGCTGTATAGGGTCCGTGCCGAGATCGCTCCCGTATTCAAATGTCTGCTGATCCGGCTGGTCCGTTCTTGCGCGTAATGATCGCGGTTGACCTTGTAATCCTGCAGATCCGCATGCAGGAAACTCTCGAGCACATGATCCGGGTTCATCTGCTCTGCAGCGGGAGCCAGCGCTGTAAGCTCCCGGGCAATCTCTTCGGGAAGCTGGAAGGAATCTGCGAGCTGCGGGTGAAGAGCAACGGTTCGCAGACTACTTAGCCCAGCAGAGTAAGGCGGCTGGAACCGCTGCGAGAGGAAAGCGCGCCAGCGGCGGTAAAAGGGAGTGAACACCTTGAACGGTTCACTCCGTCCGCACCAGTCCATGAATTCATCCAGATCACAGAGCATGCTGTCATGCCGGGCATGGAACCGGAGGTTCAGCGCATAGGCGGTGTCCTGCAGCAGCTGGTCGCGCTTAAGGGCATAAGGGGTATAGTCCGCATGTAGGCTGACCTCCTGAACAGGGTGGAGCTGTGCCAGCCGCCGGAGGATCACCTCCGGCTCCCCATACAGGAGATGGAGCAGCTTGCCTTCTTTCGCATATTCCTGCTGAAGCCGGGCAACATGCTGAAGGAAATTCTGTCCGCTATGCTCCAGATAACGCTTATTTCTTAGCAGAAACGGCTCCATTATTAATACATGCAGCGAGTCTTCCTGCGCCGCAGCTATAGCGTCGAAGGCTGGCAGATCAGAAGTCCGCAGGTCCTTGCGGTGTATAAATAGAATCATAGCTGTAGTTCCTTTCAGATTCAGATGCCATCTCTTAAATTGTAAACGGTAGTTCTGGCAGATACAACTGGGTCAACACCTGCATATGGTGATGGTTCATCGGATCAACTATTCCGAAATAAGGGAGCTGCCATGTCTGAGTAGCTACAGCCTGCTTATTGGTCACGGTATCCCAGGCTGGATATATCCGTATCGCCATTTTCCCCGGTGCATTATCGGTTGCCAGCACACCATGTTTTTTCAGCAGGTCCTTCGGAAAGACAAACTGTCCAAGCTCCCCACTAACGGGATGGAAGGTGTTAATGACCAGCAAATCAGGGGCATCGGCATAGGTGAAGGCCTGGTTTTTACGCTCGGCATTTTTTTCCCACATTGCGACAAATTGACCGGTCTTCGTGGGGGTGATTTTGGCCACCCGAAACCGGACCGACAGGGCACCCAGCTGGAATGTACCGGCTCCATATTCGGCATTCTGCGGTTCTTCACGTATGGAATCGGCAATGAAGCCGGCTGGTGCGTACAATGTTTCATTAATATAAGCTAATGTGGTGTGGAATTTATTCATGCACTGGCCCTTCTTCCATGAAGATAATCATGTTGCTTCTCCTAAAGATACTATCAGTGAAAACGCCCGAAAGGAAATTTTCCGGTAATCGCAGAGGTTTTTTGTTAGAATAGGGGGACTGCAGGATTTTACTCGACTAAAGGAGAGATTATATTTGTTGTTGAAAAAAGGATTTACAGTTCTGCTATTGGCATTACTGCTGCTATCGGGCAGCATTACAGCATTTGCGGCTGAGCAAGGCAGCGTAGAAGCAGGGGGAGTTACCCCGTCCGGTATACCGCTGACCGGTTTGGAAGCTTTTGCAGATGATTATGTAAAAGAGTACATAGGAAAGCAGACCGTAGGCGCGTCCGTTGTGATGGTGAAGGATGGACAGGTCGTGCTGTCCAAGGGGTACGGCTACGCCGACGTGGAACAGCAGATCCCCGTCTCCCCGGATACGGTCATGGAATGGGGCTCTATCAGCAAGCTCGCCGTATGGACATCCGTAATGCAGCTGGCCGAGCAGGGCAAGCTGGATCTGAATGAAGATATCCGTAAGCTTTTGCCGGAGCATTTCCTGAACAAGCTGGAGTATGACGAGCCGATCACCATGCTGCATCTGATGAACCACAATGCCGGTTTTGAAGAGTATATGTTCGATATGGCTTACCAGTCGCCTGAGGAAGTGCGGTCACTGGAAGAGGGGCTGCAACTGGCCCAGCCAGCACAGATCTACAGACCTGGAGAGGTAGTCGCTTATTCTAACTATGGCAACTCCCTGGCTGCCTACATTGTAGAGAGAATCAGCGGGCAGCCTTATCATGAATATGTCCAGGAGCATATTTTTGAGCCGCTGGGCATGAAGCATTCCATGGCGTATTCCGTGGTGGAGGACCGCCCGGAGCTGCTGAAGCACAAGGCCAAAGGGTATTTCTTCGCCGGAACAGGCTCCTTCAAGCAAGGCCCGTGGAATTATATGTCTATGTACCCTAATGGCGGCAATAACGGGACTGCGGAGGATCTCGCCAAATTTGCCATGGCCCTCATGCCTGCAGCCGGAGAGCAATCTCCGCTGTTTCAGAAGTCAGGAACGCTGGCTACGATGCTGACCCGGAGTCATTCCGCTGCGGAAGGCATGCCTGGCATCGCCCACGGGTTCTGGGAGTATCCCGGGGCACACCGGACGCTGGGACATGGCGGGAACACGATTGCTTTTGCCACCAACCTTATGCTTGTGCCTGAAGACCGGTTTGCAGTTGTCGTCATGACGAATCAGGCGGGCGAATCCCATATTGTTCATGGTCTGACCAAAGCAGTTGTGGGACAACGAGCGCAGACGGAGGCAGCGGTTCTGCCAGACGTGTCAGAGGTGGAAGGCCGATTCGTCGCGGCTCGCCGTCCCGGTCATGGCTTCATGAAGCTGTTCCCATATCTGACGATGATGAAGCTTGAGCCTCAGGGAGCAGATCAGCTTCAGGTGTCGCTTGCCGGGATGAGCGGAAGCTATCAGCAGGTTCAGCCTTACCTCTATGAGAAGACGGGTGGGGATTCAGGACTGGATGCCTGGCCGATGCTGTATGCCACAATGAAAGAAGGGAAGGTAGCGTCTATCTCGGTGTACACCTCCGATTATCTGCCGCTGTCTCCGGTTCGGTCCATGCCGGTATTAATTCTAAGTGCAGCACTTGCGGCGCTGGCGATCGTCTATTTTGTAATCGCTCCGTTTGTGTGGCTGGTACAGGCGCTTCTGAGCAAAAGGAAAGCTCGCCGTAACCGTCCTGCACCCCGTTCCGCCAACCGGAAGCTGACGGCCGGACTGACCTTAACAGGTACCGGTCTGGTGGTGAACAATCTGGTGCTGGCCTTACGCATGCTCAGCAACAATGAACGTGCCTATGCGGAGGTGTATCCGCAGATCATAGTGAATATTGCGCTAACCGGACTGGCTGCACTGCTTATCGCTGCGCTGTTTCTAACCAGGAAGAGGCACCTGACTCCGTCGCCTGCTTCAACGGCCCGTTATCCTTGGTCCGTCATCGTGCCCATGGTGATGATATCGATTCTACTGACCCAGCTTGTATTCTGGGAGTTCTACAGTTAGTATTTCGGCTGCTTAATGAAGGGGGATAATAGCTTTTGTGCAATTGGACGAAGCCAGAAAGCTACGACTGTCGTTCCCGTCCATGAGCTGCGCTTATTCTGGAGATATTGATCATTGATGATATAAGTCCGGGTCGAAGCAGGGCTCCTAAGTCCCAGCCGTTCCCATTCAGCCGGATCATTGGACCCGCCGAGCCTGGCAAGCATAGTCTCTGTCGCACGTTCGATCTTACCCGGGATCTGATCGAATGCTACGGTAATCTGCGTATGAAATTCATCGATCGGGCTGCGGCTGGCGATGCTCTCCAGGTGAATGCCTTCGCGGAGATAGGAGACGAAGGCCAGATGGTCTGCCCAGCATTCATCGATATAGAACAGCCGTACCCGCTGCTCCGCAGGGCTCATAGGCTGCTCGCCCAGCAGGATACGGAGCCGCTCTGCGTAGAGAATCCGCCGCTGGTCCTCGACCATATCCGAATAACCGTTCAGCTCATTATGGATATCAAAGTTCTGGCTCATCACAATCTGCTGAATACTTGCGATCTTGCGGCTGAGCTCCCGTTCTTCAATAGCTTCCTGTTGTCTTAGCGCATGGGCTGGGGTAGGGGAACTGAAGCGGCGCATCAGGTCGTCTTCCAGACTGACATAGAAGACAGAAGCCCCCGGGTCGCCCTGGCGGCCGGAACGCCCGCGAAGCTGGTTGTCAATCCGAACGCTTTCGTTCACATGGGTGCCTATGACATATAATCCGCCCAACCGGGTAACAGCCTCAGCCTGTACAGGATCGCCGCCGCCGAGCCGGATATCGACACCGCGTCCTGCCATATTCGTAGAGACCGTTACAGCGCCGAGTTCTCCGGCTCTCGCGATGATATCAGCTTCCTCAGCATCATTCTTCGCATTCAGAACCTGGGCGGGAACACCGGCAGCCGCAAGCTCCGCAGCCAGCATGTCCGATTCCTCCACGCTTGCTGTCCCGATCAGAATGGGACGCCCCTCTCTGTGAATAGAGGAGATGACCTGCACGAGCGACTGATATTTGGCTTCCTTATGCGTGTAGATTCGGTGCGGGTAATCGGTCCGGATGTTGGGCCGGTTCGGCGGGATCTTCACCACCTGGAGGGCATAGATATCCTTGAATTCCAAGGCAGAGGCACAGGCCGTGGCCGTCATGCCGCAGATTTCCGGATATAGGCTGATGAAGTGTTGAATGGTAATTGTGCCGAGAATTTTTCCGCCTGCAGTCCACTTCAGTCCTTCTTTTGCCGTGAGTGCCGCTTGCAGCCCGTCCGGCAAAAACCGGTTCTCGGCCACGCGTCCGGTATACTCTTCGATCAGCTCGATAGCACCGTCACGGACGATGTAATCAATGTCCTTGGTTAATAAGGTCTCCACATGCAGCGCACAATTCAGTGAGGTTAGCAGCTGACTATTCCGGCTATCGTAGAGGTTACCGCACCCCAGCAGCAGCTCCACCTGGGCAGCCCCTGCATCGTTCAGGTACACGTTCCGCTGGAATTCGTCATAATCATAATGCTCCCCAGGCAGCAGCTGCCTGGCCAGATCCGCATACAGCATGCCGTCGCTATGGCTAACCTCGGATTCGCCGCTGATTACAAGGGGGACCCGCGCTTCATCTAGCAGCAGTGAATCGGCTTCGTCCACGATGACGTAGTGGAAAGGGCGGTGTACTGTAGCACTCTCTGTGAGGGCAATGGTGTCGCGCAAGTAGTCGAACCCCGCTTCTTTTGCCGTAACATAGGTGATATCACTCCTGTAGGCTGCCCGTTTCTCATTCAGGCTCATGCCCGCTTGAACCGAATTCACGGTTAATCCCAGGAAGCGGTAGACCGGACCCATCCACAGCGCATCCCGCCGGGCCAGATAATCATTGAAGGTCAGCACATGCACGCCTTTACCGGTCAGCGAATTCAGATAGGCTGGCATTACCGCTGAGAGGGTTTTGCCCTCACCGGTATGCTGCTCAATCAGCATACGCTCGTGCAGGGCGATTGCGGCCATAATCTGGACATCATAGGGCTGTAACCCGAGTGCTCTGGCAGCCGCCTCACAGACTAATGCATAGGCATCCACCAGCAGCTCATCCAGGGGGATGCCGGACCGGGCCGCTTGCTGTAGCCTGAGGGACTCCACCTGAAGCTCTGCATCAGCCCAGACTGTCAAATTCCGTGTGCGGATAAGCTCCGCTGTAACCTCATAGTTCTTCAGCAGTTGCCGGTTATCGTGGTCTCTGAAATTCTGCAGGAGCCTGGCGGCTATCTTCATAAATAAATCATCTCGCTTTCTATGGCTTCCATACAAGCGTGCTTGTAAACTTCGTATTACTACGAAAATTTTTACAACAGGTTCCATTTATAACAAACAAGCGATCCTTCAGGGAAGGCGTACTGCCCTCTGAGGATCGCTTGTTTTTGTTTAAATATAAGAATTTATATGTTGCACACGATAAATTATCCTTCTATTTCTCGCTGAAACGGTACCGTCCCTTTAAAGGACGGCAAAGCCGTTTCCACTTGGCTGTATTCTTTTGAGCGGTTACACTTAGCCTTTGACCCCGCCGACAACCATCCCTTTGACGAAATACTTCTGCAGGAACGGATAGACGATGATAATCGGCACACTGGCCACAATGGTCATCGTGGCACGGATAGAGGTCGGTGTAACGGTCGCTTTGTTGCCCTGCGCGTTCGCAAAGGCATCGGCTGCCGAGGAACTGGACATCGCGGTGTTGGATGTTGACAGCATCTTCATCAGCTCGTATTGCAGAGTACTCAGGCTTGGCGTGGAGGAGTTGTATAGGAAGACGTCGAACCAGGAGTTCCACTGATAGACTGCTACGAACAAGGAGACAGTAGCCAGAGCCGGAACCGTCAGCGGGAGTACAATACGCGAGAACGTAATGAAGTCTCCGGCGCCGTCGATTTTGGCCGATTCCATTAACCCCTCAGGCAGTGCCTCGATGAAGGAACGGATGACAATCATATTAAATACGCCGATGATACCCGGGATAATATAGACCCAGAAGGTATTAAGCATATTCAGCTCTTTGATCAGCAGGTAGCCCGGGATCAGACCGCCGCTGAAGTACATGGTGAAAATAAAAGTGACGGACACAAACTTCTTCAGCTTATATTCCGGACGGCTGACCGTATAGGCAAGCATCGCTGTACAGAATACGGAGACCACAGTTCCGACAATCGTCCGTGCTGCGGAGATGAAAGTCGAATAGAAAATGTTGGATTCACTGAATACATACTCAAAGTTTCGCAGCGTCCATTCCCGCGGCCAGATATAGATATCCCCACGGACGGAGTCATTCGCTTCATTGAACGATAGAGCAAACATATTCAGGAACGGGTAGAGGGTGACAGTCACCAAGAGAATCATGAAGACCGTATTGCAGATATCAAAGATCCGGTCACCTAATGAAGAATTCCGGTATGAATTAGCTTTGGATTTAGCCATTACTTGTGTCCTCCTTTCTAGTACAATCTGCTTTCGCCCATACGTTTGGCGATATTATTGGCTGCGATCAAGAAGATGAAGCTGACCAGCGTTTTGAACATACCCGCTGCGGTGGCAAGCCCGAAGTTATTCATCTGCATCCCGTACTTCAGTACGAAAATATCCAGATTCTCCGAGTAGTCCAAATTCATACCGTTGCCCAGCAGGTACTGCGCCTCGAACCCGGACTCCAGAATATGGCCCAGATTCATAATTAGAATCAGCACAATTACCGGTTTGATGCCTGGAAGCGTAATGTAGAACATTCTTTGCAGACGGGAGGCCCCGTCAATCTCGGCCGCTTCATATTGAGACGGGTCGATAGAAGTGATGGCCGCCAGATAAATGATGGTGTTCCAGCCGACATTCTTCCAGACCTCTGTTGCTCCGAGAATTCCCCAGAAGTACTTGCCTTCGCCCAGCCACAGAACCGGATGATCAATAAGCTGCATTTTGACCAGCAGCACATTGATGATCCCTTCCGGTGCCAGTGCCATTTGTACAATATTGGCCGCTACGACCCAGGAAATGAAGTAAGGCAGGTAACTGATCGTCTGCACGGTGCGTTTGAAGAATACATTGCGCAGCTCATTCAGCAGCAGGGCCAGCACAATGGCCGTTACAAAACCCAGTACCAGGTTAATGGAGCTCATAACCAGAGTGTTACGAAGCACGCGGTAGAACTGCTGTTCCTGGAACAGGAACTTGAAATTATCCCAGCCGACCCACTTCTGGTCGAACAGATCCTTGGCTGGCTTGAATTTCTGGAAAGCAATCGTCCACCCCCATAGCGGGAGGTATTTGAATACAATCACCCATAACAGAAAGGGCAATGACATCAGCATCAGCATTTTTTGTTTAGATAGCTCTTTAAAAAAGGTTTTGAAGCGCGAAGTGCCGGTATTATTCGATTTTGCCAACTGCACAGCTGTTTTCCCCACCTGTACCGTCCCCTTTCCAAGCTCCATATTCTCTATTTACTAACAAGTGTAAGTGTAGAAGGGAAAAGTGAAAGCGAGCTTCACTTTTCCCGGTTCATCATGCTTGGCGTCAGCGGTCAGCTTACCACTTGCCCTCAACACGGGCTTTTACCTTGTTAGTCATGAATTCTTCGTAGCTCTTAGCATCGAGCTTGTTGTATTCGGCCAGGTATTCATTCCAGACCTTTTCAAATTGGCCAGGGGCAGCCAGCACCATGCGAGGATAGTATTTCTGCTGCAAATCGCCGGCTCTCTGGCTGAATAGCTGCTCAGGGGAGCCCGGTTCTTTCTCAATACTCCAGGCAGGGTACCATGGACGCTCTACCGGCTCGGCATAGAAGTCGGAGAAGGTCTTCAGGTTGTATGCCTTCAGCAGTGTTTTGTCGCCTTCGGTGTAGTTGATAGCTGCAACTTCCGGCTGGTTGAACGGAACATGGGCGTTGCCGTCATCATACACGGAGTTGTCGCCATAACGCGGCCATTCATAATCGAAATAAGCGAAGCCAAATTTGCGTTTGAAATCATTGTCGTTGCGGTTGGTCAGCTGTTCTTCGTTCATCACCATACGGCCTTCAGCGTTCTTAGTGTAAGTTTCGCCTTCAATGCCCCACTCTACAAGCTTCTGGTTCTCATCGGTCAGCAGGTTGTCAAAATACTTGATGATGCGGACCGGGTCCTTCGCGCTGACAGAGATGCCCAGCCCGCGGTTGTTCACGAAGGAAGGAGGATCAACATAAGCGTCTTTAATGCCTTCGTCAAATACGATAGGAAGGGCAACGTAACGCAGGTCGTCATTACCAGCGGATCTCAGGTTGTTAGTGGCGTCGTTGATCTGCCAGGAATAGTTGACATATCCAAGTACACGGCCGGAGGTCAGCTTCGCCAGATACTGGTCTTTGTTCGCTGTGAACGTCTCAGGGTCAACCAGACCCTTGCCGTTCATTTCGTTCAATTTGGCCAGCCAGCGCTTCTCATCTTCGGTTCCTTGATACAGCTTGGCTTCATGAGACTCCATGTCCACCAGGACGCCGCCTTCATTCGGATAACCGGCCAGATGCATTGGCTGGTTGGTGATGGTGAAGAATTCACCGGCTGTACCGGCGAAGGTTGCGAAGCCGATGGTATCTTTACCATCCACCTTAGGGTACTTAGCTTGGTATTTCTCAATCAGGTCAAAGTACTGATCAAGCGTTTTCACTTCCGGGTAACCGAATTCCTTAAGGACGCGTCTCTGCATCCAGAAGGTGCTGCTAGGGTCCGGAGGCGACAAGTATCCGTTTACATTTGCAGTGAAAGGAAGGATATAGATGTTGCCGTCTTCATTGGTGATCTTGTTCATGTAGTCGCCGTAGACACGCTTGATGTTAGGGCCATACTTCTCAATCAGATCATTAAGCGGAATGTATGCACCGGCATCGAGCAGCTTGGCCAGCTCGCCGACTGGAGAGATGACATCAGGATAGTCGCCTCCGGCAATCATAACACCGGACTTGGTGCTTCCATCGCCAACTACGTATTCCATTTTCCAGTCTACACCTGTCTGTTCCTGAAGCTTCTTACCGATGGTGGTATCACTGGCCATGGTATCCTTGTTGGCCCCGAAGCCGAAGTAAGTGAATGTTACCGGTTCTGTGCTGACTTCGCTGTTTTCTCCGCCGGACTCACTGTTCTTTCCGCCTGCATTGTTGCCGTTCGAACAGCCGACAATGAGGAGTGCCGAAGCCATAACAACAGCCAGTCCGGTTTGCAACCATTTCTTTGTACGCATTTCATATCCCCTTTCTTTACTTTGTGCTATTGAACATCCTCATTATAAAAGAAAGCGTTTCACATTGTTACAGGGCAAACCTTAGATCGGTCTTTGAATAATTAAGGTATACCCTATATTTATTTATTTATTTGTTCTCCAGAGGCAGCCGCAGCAAAATGCGCGTTCCCGCTCCGGGCTCGCTCGTGATCGTGAAGGTGAACGATTCCCCGTAGGTGATCCTCAGCCGGGTGATGACATTCTTCATCCCGATTGAATCGCCCATGGCCGAGTCATCCTCGAGGTAATGCAGCAGCTCGCTGATTTTTGCCTGATCCATGCCCACGCCGTTATCCGTAATGACGAAGAGGATCTGCCCGTTCTCCTGAGCGATTTGAATGTTGATATACCCGATGCCGGCTATATTCTCAATCCCATGGATACTGGCGTTCTCCACATACGGAAGGAAGGCCATCTTCGGGATTTCAATGTTCAGCAGCGATTGGTCAACCTCGATGTGATATTCAAGCTTGTTGTCGAAACGGTATTTCTGAATCTCCAGGAAGCACTCGATTAATTCAAGCTCCTCGCGGATCGTAACGAAGCTGCTTTTCCACATAATTGATTTGCGGAAAATCTTCGCCATGTTCTGAATCGTCCGGGCCGTCTGGGTTTCGCCCTTCATCATACTGCGCATACGGATGGTCTCCAGTGCATTGAACAGGAAGTGAGGGTTAATCTGGCTGTGCAGCGCATGAAGCTGTGCCTGCCGCTGCCGCAGCTCCAACTCCTTCTTCTGAATCTCCGCTACATACACATCATTGATCAGATTCTCGATCCGTTTGCTCATCCGGTTGAATTCTACCGTAAGCTCACCGATCTCATCCCGCTCCAGGTGATAGGGAATCAGACCGAAATTTTTGTCCTTCACGGACTTCATGTGCTTCAGGATGTTTTTGATACGTGTGTGAATCGAACGGGACATGATCACGATCACTAGGGTAGGCACAAGGAAGTTAATCCCGGCAAACCACAGGATAAATTGGCCCGATTGTCTCACATCCGACAGAATGAGCGCTTCATCCAGCACGCCATAGATGGACCATCCGCTTAAGTAACGGTTATTCTGATAGGTTTTGTCGATTACGATGGCCTGCTTCGGCTTGGGAATCTCATTCGGAGTAAGGACCTGTCCTGACGTAACCAGCTTGCTGGGTGTACCGCTGGAGAGACGGCCGAAGCGCGCTTGACTGGAAGGGTCGAGAATGTAGAAGTCCCCGCTGAAACTGGATAAGTCCAGAATTTGCCGGATATAGTTCATATTCAGATCAATTTTGAATACATGCTCATAGGTCTCAAGCCGGCGGTCGGTAAGTCTTTGGATGACACTGATACTGTCAGGCGTAACATAGAGATGGGGATGTGTATTGCTGAATTGACTAATCTGTTTATACCAGTCCTGATTTCGCATTTCATCCTCGAATTTTATGATATGGCCCGAGGCGAGAATGGTTGGATTGTCCGTCATGATGACAGAGGAGCTCATGATTTTATTCTCCTTGTCGGTGCGGTTGAA
The DNA here is from genome assembly GCF_042684125.1 of Paenibacillus rhizoplanae. NCBI lineage: Bacteria > Bacillati > Bacillota > Bacilli > Caryophanales > Paenibacillaceae > Paenibacillus > Paenibacillus rhizoplanae. The sequence continues at coordinate 293,434 of NZ_JBHUKY010000021.1, forward strand.
CAGATTCGATATGGCATTCAACGATTCCACATAACGGTCTGTGGACGCATAGGTAGTGTTCAGATGTTGAATGAGCTGCCGGTCAATGGAGTAGAGGTAGGAGATGCCTGCGGCATCCTCAATAACCGTCCTCAGCTCGGCTTGTAACAGGGTCATTGCCTGCTCGGCATCCGCGGTCTTCTGATTCTTGATATTGGCAGTGGTTACCCGGTAGAACATCACATTGGTCAGGATGATTGGAATGAACACGCATACAATGTAGATGACGATCAGCTTGCTTCTAAGCTTCATATGATTCAGACGGAATTTGAACACTGCAGGGAGCCTCCTTATTTACATTTACTGGCCAATCATCATATTACGATAATCGGTCGGCGTCATATTCTCAAGCTTTTCAAACTGGGTGGCAAAATAATCCGCGTTCTGGAAGCCGACCAGCTCAGCGATTTCGTACATCCGTTTCTTGGTTTGCCGCAGCAGGCGTTTAGCCTCCTCAATCCGCAGGCTCAGCAGGTATTCATTGAAGTATACCCCGTAGGTTTTGCGGAACAACTGTCCAAGATAGACCGGATTCATGTCGAAATCGGCGGCGATACCTTTGAGATAGATATTTTCACGGTAATGACCGTCGATGTATTTTTTGATTTTTTCAATATTGCCTTCGCTCTTGCCGCCGCGCTTCTCTGCGATATACTCTGCGGCTTCGGCGATAAACTGTTGGAATACCTGCTTCAGCTGCTTCAGATTGCGGTATTTCAGCGGCCAGTTGAGCAGCTCAGTCATCCATTGCAGCGTATTCTCGTCTCCTTCGAGCTGGCGGATAATGTTAATGATGGCAATCATGCTGCGCCGGATTGTGTTCGTCACCGCTCCGGGTGCGAAGTGGCGCTCCTGAAACATGGAAAAGATGGCGTCAACGGTCGAACTGTAGCCCTTGTGGTCATTGGCTTCAACCTCGTAGATCAGCTTGCTGTGCAGTCCTTCATCGATATCGAAATAGTATAAGGGCAGCTCCAGCAGCTCGTCCGCCATATAAATGCCCTCGAAGCCGGCGGCAAAACGGTATTGGAGGGATTTCTCGGCACTCTCCCCGGAGGATACAATCTGCTTGAGGTGGCTTACCTTCTGTCCTACAAACAAAGCAATGGTCGTTCCAAGCTCCCGCTCCAGTGTATCCAGCATCGTACGGTAGCCTCCCCAAGGGGAATGATCTCGTTCATCCACCCACTGGCCGGGCAAGATCACCCCGTATTGATTGTGCGTTCGTACATGAAGGAGCAGGGTCTGGTCCTCTTGGCGAAGATAATGCAGCAGCGAGTCCTTTAGTGCAGGCAGATAATCGACTTCTCCAGCGGGTAGCTGATCCTGCATTTCTGCGATGAGATACGTATAGGAAGAGGTGAGAGGAAGCTCAAGCGCATAGGCGATCCGCCCCATGACCTGATCATCGGGCTGCGTCTGCAGCAAGCTTTCGATGACCGTCTCGACCAGTGGCTTTTCCCTAGTGATGGAGAGGAGCTGCTTCTGGTTCAGCGTCTGGGCAATCTTGTTCAGTGCGGCGTTCAGCTCCTGTTCGTCAACCGGCTTGAGGATATAATCGGAGACATTGTAACGGAAGGCTTGCTGGGCATACGAGAAATCAGCGTACCCGCTTAAAATAATAAATATCGGCTGCTGCTCAAGCTCCGTTTTCACTTTCTTGATCAGTCCCAGCCCATCCAGCACGGGCATACGGATATCAGCGATCACCAGCTCCGGGTTCAATTGTTCGATCAGGGTAAGCGCTTGCTCCCCGTTCTCAGCTTCACCGCAAATTTCAAATTGCGGCGAGCATTCGCCAAGTATCCGGATCAAGCCCTTCCGCACAAAAACTTCATCATCTACAATCAGCACCTTATACAATGGACTTCCTCCTTGGGATTATTCTGGATTGCTTGGTCATGTTCCATCCTCGGTCAAGTCGCAGTGTGATCATTATAAGCTAATTCCCTGACAGAATTCGAGTGGAAACGACTTTTTATTCTAGCACATGCTGGAAAATCCTCTCAACACGAAGAGCCTGCATCGTTAGACACAGGCTCTTCGGTATTGTATTTTTCGTTAAACTCTTAGCTTATTTGTCATTCTGCTGGAGATGCGGGGCAGAGGATGCTGATGCTGCACCAGATCGGCAGCCCGGGTCTGAACATTCGCCAGTGCAGCAGAATATTCATCCGTCCACAGGTCTCCTCGGGCCAGGCGTTCTTTCAAATGTAAGATGTGCGGGCCAAATGTATGCGGAAAACCGAACACATATCGACTTGTAGGCGAATTTAACTTCTATCCTGCCGTATATGGGAGCATCCATCCGAACTTTTACGAACCCTGCCTGCTGAGTTGGCCTCTTCTGCGCTCAGCGCGGCTCACCCTGTGTAAGCCCGGATGCTCCGCATTGGGTGAGCCGGGTCTTTCCCGTATAATAATAGACGTTACGCCGGATGAGACTTTAGAGCCTCGGCCTGGCGTATGAACTCTAGCTTCAGGAAGGGAATGAAGATTGTTGACTTATACGAAACTGTTAGAACGAAAAGGCGAAATTCTCAAGCGAACCGTGGAAACCTGGATCATGAAAGAGAATCGTGACGGGCTTGACCGTCAGGAAGCCCATATCTACAGGAATATGGTCAAGGAGCTTCATCAGAATGAGCAGGAACTCCATGTGGCGCGTGTGGAGGAACTGGATAAAAGTCCGGATTCGGACATAGAGGGAGCAGCTTCCGCCAAGCGCGAGCTTGTATCACAAGGTGTGTGAACCCGGTAGCCTATGAATATGAAGCTGTATTATTACCAAATCATACATTGAAAAAAGCCGCCCGGAATTCGCATTTAGCGAAGCGGGCGGCTTTTCGCTGAAATAAACTTCATGTCAGGGCAGCCTGATCCGGTAACAGCTGGCGGCGGCCACCTCCGTGCCTTTGGTCGTAGCGAAGCTATAGTGATCGCTGAAGGCGTAACGAATCCCGCCGTGAGTTACCCAATTACCGCTCACAGCAGCGATTTTGCCGTGAGAGATAGCGTGTTCAATCGTCAGTGCAGTGAGCTCAGGAACTGAAGCTGATCCCTGGAGAACGGCAGACAACGGATAACGTTCGCTGCCTATAAGTGTTACAACAGCATCGGCTGTCAGCAGATGGCCTAATGTCTTGGTATCTCCAGTGATAAGGGCGACTGCTAAATCTTCAGCCAGCTTGTTCTTCGGTGAATTGCCGCACATGCCGCTTAATTGTATTTCCATTGCTCTTGTGCCTCCTTCAATAATGTATGAATGGACAGTCTAGAGTCTCACTATCCGCCGGTACACCAGACAGTCCATCAGATCCGCCCATTCCAGCTCGCTCTCATAAGGATCGCGGAAAGCGGTCGCGGTGGGGAGATACCCAAGGGCAACGCCCTGGCCGCCGTGCAGATTGCAGCCGCCGTCGCCGCCTTTGCCGGTGATGCCGTCCGGTGTGAGGACCAGCTCCTTCTTGTAAGGATCACCGGGGAAGCATAGCCCGAACCCATTCGGCAGCTCCAGCGGATACGGGTCCTCAGCATTAGCCTCCCCTGAGCCGGACACATGCCTGAGGCGTATGGATTCATCCATTTCATCACCCCACGGGAACAGCGTCCGGGCACCTGCGCCGTATAGATACTCCCATTCGTCCTCAGTCGGCAGAGTGAAGCCCTCCGGCAGCTCCGACTCGCACCATTCCCCGAAGGTCTCGCTGTCATCGAACAGGAACAGGGTAATCTGTTCGCCATTCCGCTCCAACCGGAAATACTGGGAGAACTCATAGCTGGTGTGCGGCCCCTGACGGAACCCCTTGATGGCTTCGAGCACATCCTCATCTTCCTCCGGGTCCAGCCGGTCCAGCGGACATTCGTACCAGCCTGCCGAAGCAGGCTGGCGCTGCACGAGCAATGGCCCGATCACAGCCTCGCGGACAGGAGACATCTTCGCATACATATGTACTTCTGAACGTCCAAGGGTCACCGAGTCGCCCGGCACGAACACATATTCACTGCCCTCATACAAGAAGACCCCTGTGTCCAAAGACTGGCCGTAACGTTCGAAACTCTCTAACTGCAGCCACTTGAAGCCAGCGGGCAGCTGCTTAAGCAGTTCCTGCATCGCGTGCATTTTCTCTTCAACCGTTAATTGCCCCCATACGGCACGGTCCCAAGCTACCATGTCATACACTCCTCCCGGGAATCGGCATTGTCAGCCTGTTTACTGTCATTGTAATGGACACCCCGGGTTACTGGCAAACCCGCCGGAAATGCTGCCGGACACACCTGTTATATAGCATCCATTTATAACCTGTCCTTATTGTCTGCGTGGTCATATAATAATTCAGGTTGGAACATTAATACATAGCAAAAGAGGGATAGGAGTATGTTTTCAAAAAGATTCAAGTTTCTCACCACGGCATTTGCGCTGCTACTGGCTGCACAGGTGCTGGTTCCCGGGCGCTCATCGGCTGCGGGGAAAGTCATCGAACAGCTCCCCGAGCCGGAATGGAGCTATACGCTGCCGGAGGGCCATACCTTCTGGGGCACCATAGACAGCTTACAGAGCAGCAAGCGGTTATTCGTTCCAATGGTCAAGACAGTCACCGTCTCACCGGCCAAGACGAAGTCTTCCGGTATGCTGTACGCATCCATTGACCGCGTATACGGTTCTAACAACTGGGTCTATGACTACTCCGACATTGCCAATGACAAGCCATTTACCGCTCATCGTTTCTTTACAGCCAGTAACGGCTACAGCTATTTCTATAAAATGTGGGGCGGCGTACCCTATGATCTTACCGTTGTTGATCCGAACGGCAAACGGAAATGGACCAAAATCATAACCGGGTCCTACTCGCCGGTGGTGCTGGATAACGGGAATATTGTGATTCAAACCTTGGTTAGCGGTAATGTAGCTTCTCGTGGTATTACCGAGTACAGTCAGGACGGGAAGCAGGTACGCAAGCTTAAGCTGACCGGCAACTGGGCCGCAGGGATGCTAGAAGTGCTTCCAAACGGGTATGTGGTGCATACTGAGTACGATAAAAATAAAGTCAGCGTATACCGGAGCTTGGGCGCTCTGACGACACCGCTGGCTACCTACACTGTTCCCAAAACGGTGAACAACCCTTATTTTCAGGTGCAGCCGCTCCGTGGAGGGTCGTTCCTGATTCAGATGAGCAGCGCGGATACCTGGCTGTTACTCGGCTATGACGCAAGCGGCACTAAGAAGTGGGTGCGTACCTTGAACAAAGCGGATCAAATCAATACGACAGGCAACAACTACCTGATCAAGAGCGACAACGTCTACAAACTGTACAGCAAAGACAACCAATTGCTTGGCAAGCAGCAGATCGGTGAAGCCGGGGACCGCGAATGGTACTACAGGATAACGCCATCGGGCGAGATTACGGTCGAGAAGCAGTACCAGTGGCAGGAGCGTCCGGCTGTGATTGATCCTGAGACCTTTGAGGGAGATATAGCGAAGGAAGATTTCTATGTGCTTGACCCAGGGAACCTGCAGATCAAATATCATCTTTCCACAAGCTGGCATGACTACGAAACCGGGCATAATTACATTTATGCGGGAGGCGGGGAGCTTTACATTTCGAGGAGTTATGCGCCTAAGACGATAAGCAAATATATGTTAAAATAGCACCGGATCGAGCTAATGCCTCCGAATGACAAAAACATCGCCAAGTGAGTGTTCCTACTTGGCGATGTTTTTGTATATTCCGTTATTCCAGCTTGAACTGCCGCAGCTCTTCCTCCAGCCTCTGTGAGATTTCGCTCAGCTCTCTGGACAGTTCAGCTACCTGCTCAATACTGCCGAGCTGCTCCTGCGTATTGGCGCTTACCTCTTCAGTGGAGGCGGAATTCTCCTCAGTCGTCGAAGAGATGACCTCAATCGCCTGCAGGATCTCATCCTTGTGCTTGTGGACAATCGAAGTGTTATTGCTGATCTGCAGCATCCGTACCTTCAGTTCCTCCAGGTCACCGTTCAGGCTAAAGAAGACCTGCTTCGCATTCTCGACAGATTTGGCATTCTCCTCCGCAATCGTAAGGCCAAGAGTAGTGTGTTCTACGGACAGGCTTGTTTTTTCTTCAATGGCGCTGACCTTCTTGTAAATTTCCTCGGTAGCCCGGGCTGTTTGCTCGGCAAGCTTACGCACCTCACCAGCCACCACGGCAAAACCTCTGCCATGCTCACCTGCCCGTGCCGCTTCAATGGAAGCATTAAGGGCGAGCAGGTTGGTCTGCGTTGCTATTTGATTCACAGTGCCTACGATACCCGAAATCTCATGACGGCTCAGATCAATATCCTCAATGAGTGATGACATCGCTTGTGTGGATCGGTGATTGTCTTCTGCGGCTTTGGAGAGCTGCTCCACCAAGTCAAGACCTGAACTACTGAGCTGCGCAGAGGTCTGTACCATGGCTCCTACAGCCTGGGCATCACTGGTGATTTCGTCAATTTGATCCGACAAGGCACCGGTCTTGTGGAGAATGCTCTCGGATTCAGCGGACTGGTAGTTGGTGGCATTCGCAATTTCATTGATGGCCGTAGCCGTTTCGTTCATGGTTATCGCTGTTTTGGTGGAGACGGCTTGCAGGTTGAGGGAGGACTGGGCCAGCACCTGAGTCGTATTATGGATCACTTGAATCATGCCTTGAATCTTCTGGACCATACCTGCAATGCCATGAGCAATCTGCCCGATCTCATTGCGAGAAGTGTCATTGAGCTCAACAGTCAAGTCGCCGTCTGCAATCCGTTTGATAGCAGCGAGCAGTTTGGGAATAGAACGTAAGAGGTAACGCAGCATGAGATAGCAGATGACTACCAGCAGAAGCGCGGCCACGGCAAAACCGGTAATGGTAATCCGGGTGAAGGATGTTAGCTCGCTAAGCGCCTCATGCCGGGTAATGGTTAAGCCGACAGACCATCCGGTATCCTTACTGGTGGCATAGCCGATATAACGGGGGTCACCATTATCATTAATGAGCGATACGCCGGATTCGCCGTTAATCATTTTTTTGCCGATAGCTCCGAGATCGCCTGGACTGTCTGTGATTTTCTCTTTCAGCACTTTGGCTTTATCCGGGTGGTAGAGAATATCGCCTGAGCGGGTAGCCAGAATGGAGAACCCGGTGCTTCCCAGGGAGTAGCTCTGCATGATGGCCGGGATGTCATCGAAGGCAATATCTGCGGCAATGAAGCCGATCATTTGGCTGCTCTCATTCAGAATAGGATAGAAAATGCCCATCAGCATTTTGCCGCTAATGACATCGGCGTAAGGTTCAGAATAGTAGAGACCCTTGGATTCGGATACAGGCTTGAAGTAGGGGCGGGCGCGGATATCAAAGTCCGATTTAGAGGCCAGACCGTCATTTTGAAGGAAATATCCCTTCCCGGATAACCCGGCCACCCAGGCATCGGCGAAGGAGGGCTCAGACTTTACAATGTCCGCCAGTGTGGCGAGTGCTTCTGCGGCGTGGGGGGAAGTGGTGATTTGATCTGCTGTAGTGCTCTCAATATATTTTTGGAAAATCGAGTTGGTGGACATTTGTTTGACCAGTGAGCCCTTCTCCTTGAACAAAGCATCGAACTGGCTGACAATTCCCTGCGTCTTGGTAATCAGCATCGACTCTTGCTGGCTGACCAGAATGCTTCGGGTGCTGGAATAGAAGAAGGTACCCAGGATCGAGAAGACGACAAGAATAATGACTAGCAGTACAATGGCCAATGTGTTGGCGATGCTGGTTGAACGGACTGGCCGTTTTTGAATTAGCTGTGACATAGGTCATCTCCCGGATATGTATTAGAGCAAAAGCTCTTAAATAATATGTCGGAATATGGCGGATATTCTTGTATAGTGAAGTGTGTTAATTTGCATAAAAAAACCGGATGGGGAAATATCCCATTCCGGTAGCCGCTTGAAGGGTGGTACTCAGCTTATAATTCTCCGGTTACTCCGGCAATATAGGACAACTGCTACAGTAGGAATGATCCGCTCTTAGCTGGTAGGCCAGACAGCAGGTCGCCTTAATGGATATCGTACGGTAGGGGGGGCTGGGGTCCGTTCTGAATCTGGGTATAATGCGGAACGGATTGCTGCGAAGTCCGAAGTTCTCCGGCTGCAGCGCCCAGGTCATAGTCTTGAATTGTTGGGCGATCTGAGCGCGGCGGCTCTCACTTGCTGCATCCTGGACTTCCTCTTCCATGAAGGTATACAACTGACTGTACACCTGCTTCCACAGCATCACTGGCTTGGTCTGTGAAGCCTCGGCCAGCGCCGCTATAACCGGTCTGACATCATTTTGGTAGAACATTCCAAGCTCGTCTATGAATTCATTTCCATTACCAGTCCGGTCATAGATACCCTCCCGCTGATCATGGACGGGGAAGGAGAATTCGGGGTAGCCCTCCGTGCGGAGGAGCTGCACAGACATATTGCTCCGGCACACAGCAGAAGCCATCGGGTGTCCAGCCGTGAGCAGTGCAGCTTTGGCTCCGCAGATTCCGGCAATCCAGCTGCAAAAGATGGCCGCCGCGATGCGTTTGTCCGCCGTTCCAAGCATAGAAGCATAAGTGCCGAGCAGATGCTCTGCTGCGGAAGGCTGGCATAATTCAGTAAGAGATAAAGTAATCACTGCATTCTCTACAGCTTCCTGATGGATGAAATAACGTTCCACCCCTTGAAGTTTGCCAGTATCGCACATTCTGAAATCCCCTTTATTTCGACTTGCCTTCAAAGGCCTCCAGAACTACGTCAACCGCATAGCGGTTTGCCATTGGAGACATGCCCACGTTGAACCAATCCTTGTCCCCCATCGTAATGACCTGATTCTTTTTAACCGCGTTCATATTCTTCCATAAAGGGCTCGCCAGCATATCTTCATAGGTTTGCTTAATCTCAGCATTATCCTCTTTGTTCAACTGAATAATAAGGTGGTCAGGGTTGTACTCCGGTAATTTCTCCAGAGAGATGGACGGAGACTGCTCGGGGAAATTCGGAATCATCTCCAGACCAAGGGTGGTATGAATGAACTTTCCGCGGTCGACCTGATCTCCATTGAGGACGAGACTATTCTGCATAACCCTCACATACAACACGGTTTCGTTGCCAACCAGCTCATCAAGCTTCAGCTTGGCCTTGGCCTCATAGTCTTCCAGCTCCTGTATAACCTTCTCGGCAGCTTCCTTCTTGTCCAGCACTGCGGCGATGTCCTTCAGTTCATCGCGCCAGTCCTGACGCTCGGGCAGCAGAACCGTCGGTGCGATTCCGGATAACTGGTCATAATCCTTGCCTGCCCACCATGCAGGAGCAAGAATAAGATCTGGATTGGAAGACAGTATCATTTCAAAATTCGGAGTTTTGGCAATTCCCATCTTCAGCGTATCCTTGAAAGGCTCTTGCAGATAGGTTGGGAATTCTTCCTGGTAGTTCTGCACAGCAACGGGTGTAACGCCTAACGCTTGCAGAAACTCCGGGTAGACTACGGATAGGCCGACGACTCTGGTCGGATGGGCCGGGATCTTAATCTCGCCCTTCTCACTGTTTACCAGACGAAAGTCCGCTTCTGTTGAAGCTTCTACCTTGGCCTGTCCCGCGTTATTAGAGCAAGCTGCCATTACCAGTACCAGCAGAGCGGCCATACAGAATGCTATTCCTGTTCTTATCTGTCGCATGAATTCTATAACCTCCTGAGTTTCGATACCTTACATCTCACATGAGAGTGAGAATCAATATCACTGTTAGGAGTATAAAACAATCCCTTGGTTTCGACTATAGATGATCACGCCAATATTTCATATCCGATTACGCCACAGGGATGGCGTCAGGTCAAGAATCAGCTCTTGTGTGAACGAGGTATACTCTGTCCAAGGGTAGGGAGGGAGAAGCTCAACACGCGAATATCCGGCGGGATCAGGCAGCTTCCACAACTCCTGATGCTGGATCTCCGACCACATGGTCTGAGAGTCGGCATCCTCGTCTACGATCAACAATAGCTTGTCCGCATCCGCAGACTTCAGTTCCGCAAGGGTCAAGGTCTGACGGCTTAGCTTGCGGTTAACAAGGGGAGCGGGGATGAAATGCAGATCATCGTAGAACACCTCGGCCAAGCTCTGGTTAGACAATACGTTGAGGGTATGGCCGGATATTCGGGCGATAAGAAGCTTGCCCTTGGTAAGCTCATAATCCAACTCATCACGGACTGTTTCTGCCTTGCGTTCATAGGTGCCTAACCAAGCCGCCGCCTCCTTTGACTTGCCAAGAGATTGTCCGATGAAGCGTAATTCCGTCCGCCAATCCATTTGGAGCCGGGGAACAAGCGAAGTGGGGGCAAGCTCCTGAAGCTGCTGCTGCATGGCGGGACTTAGCGTTTGCTCCAGCCCCAGAATATAATCAGGGCGGAGGGAAGCAAGCTGCTGGATGCGGATAGCGTCATCTTGGGCAAGCGGCAGAACCGCATCTGTCTCATATTTACGGCGGTAATATTCTGTCCAGGGATGGTCAGCCGGTGCGGCGCAAGGAATAATATTAAGGGTAAGCAACGCCCCAATCAGGCTGCCGTGGTAGGCAACGATCTTCAGCTTGGCATTCCGCATGAAGGTCGCCGGAGCTACCCCGGTAATTTGCTTGAATTTGCGCCGGAAATAAGGAACGTCCTTGTAACCGACATAAGCGGCGATATCCTTCAATTCATAGTTCGAATGCGGCAGCATAAGGCTTCTTGCTTGTCTGATCCGGTATTCGGTCAGGTATTCGATGGCGCTAAGACCATATTTCTGCTTGAACAGCCGGATAAAATGCCTTACGCTTGTACCTGCTTCGCCCGCCAGCAGACGGATAGAAAGCTCTTCACGGTAATGCTGCTCTATATAGGTCTTGGCGCGTTCCATAATCGTATCGGTATCGTCAGGCTGCAGCTGCCTGGCATCGCTGAGCAGACTGAACAGCAGCTCATAGAATCTGCTCTGGGCAAGCAGCTGCTGTAAGGGGTCTGTACTGCCAAGGGAAGCGGTGATAGCCTCACAGTGTTTGCTGTATGTAACTGTTGAAGACATCGCGGTTTCTCCTTCCAGGGAGAAGGGGAGCGGGGGCTCCGATGAGCTTATCCGGCCCGGTTGTACAGGCAGATTCCGCTGGCTAAATACATCAAACCGCAGAATGTATATATTCGGTTCGCCTGAACCGTCCAGGAGGGCTTCGATTAATTGTCCCGGCAGGCAGACAAAGGCAGCTCCCGCTCTGAGTTCGCCATACTTGCCGTCCACAGTGATCCAGCCCCGGCCCGAAACTGGAATCAGGAGCAGATGCGATTCAAGGAATTGCAGTCGGAGTGAACACTCTCCCGTGAGACTGCTGTTCTGCTCGCTGCTCCGAAGCCTGAACCACATCTGATCAAGCTGTCCGAAGGTACCCGCAGGCGGGATTCCATCCTTACTGTTCATTCTTTGCACCCCCGTTCGCTATTGTGCGCTTATTTCTTACATTACTGGAGCATCGTCTGCTGTTTTTATCACCGGCAGATAATCACCTACATACATAGCCATTGCCAGCATACACAATTCGGCTTTGTAGTACAAATTGAACCTTTTGATAATATTCGATGCTCTTTCTTATTTAGAATTATCATCACTATAAAAGGTGGTCGCTATTTACACAATGTCAATTATGCTTTAATTTTAGAAAAAAGACACTCTCCTCAGAACAATGAGAAGAGTGTCTTTGAGTTACCGGCTTCCCTTCATAACTAATCCAGTTTCTTCTGGGGCAATGAACTCGTGAATGATTTGACGGAAGGATTCATGGTTATCATAGCTGTTGTACATGCGCCAGGCCAGAGTTTGGGAGCTGCCAAAAAATAACCGCTCAAACTGGATTTGTCGCCCCCCGAATGCACCCGCTCCCAGTTCCCAAGCAAGCCGGAATAAAGCATTTCGGAACCAAGCCTCCGAAGCCGTACCCTTCAAATACTGATTGAGGTACGCACCAGCGCTTGTATCGAAGTCGGACTCCGAGAGGATCATGATGAGACCGCTTGAACTGAGATTTTGAACCATTTCAATCAGTTCTGGATAAAACTCCGAAAAGTGAACGGACGAAGCCAAAAGTGGACCTTTGTCTGGAACGAGATATCCGAATTTGTCTGGAGAAGCCCCAATTTCAGAAGCAAGTCTTAAGGCTTTGAAGGTCTCTAAATAGGTCATCGTTCTGGAAATAGGCAGAATAGTATGGGGCTCAGGGATAACATTTTGCTCATCCGCCAAAGCCTCCAGCAACCCGAGAAAGAACTCGGTTTTTGCAATATAGCGGGTGATGATTTGATGGGCCAGATGCGTATGGAAGTGACTCTCGCCAAACAAGCGGGAACAGTACATTTCATCTCCGTAATAAAATACACGCTCATGAGGGATAAGAACGCGGTCAAATATCACTAGTGTATCCATTTCTTCATATCTTGAGCTTAACGGATGGTCGTAGGTAGATGAGGCAGCGTAGCTTTCACGGCAAAAAAAGGTCATTCCAGGCAGATCATTAGGCACGGCGAATGCAAACGCGAACGGATTATCATCATCCACAAATGAGGGGAAAGGCGTCGGGAATACAAGCATTTCATCGCATGTAGCCCCTTGTGTTGCCATCATAAAAGCACCGGTTACTATCATCCCTTCATCATTGATTTCTACGACTTTAGCAGCGATAGAATCCTCAGTAGCATCAATCTGGCCGGATATTTTGCTTGCTTGAGGCTGGATGAATGCATGGGATAAGGTAATGTCATGATCCCGGCAGTAAGCATAGTACTTCCTGAGATTGTCAGCATATTTCGGATTAAGATCCTCAAGGATATCGGCAGCTGTATACAGAGACATGAGGGCTGTATTCATATAATCCGGGGAACGTCCTAAAAACCCATGATGGCAGTTGGACCAGAGTTCAATCATTTTTCTGCGGCGCTGTAAATCTTCAGCATTCTTGGGTGGAAGAAAAGATAGACCCACAGGCTCTCCTGTATCGGGTGAAGGGTAGGTCATCTGTGCTAAATAACGCTCATCACATTGCATGTTGTACATTTCGGCTTGGGTTTGTATGAGACCTTGAAATGCGGGATGCTTGGATAAAGGGCCTTCGATCCGTGTTCCTTTGTAAAAGATATTGATATTTTGCCGGTCGATACGTTCGATGTATTGGCTACCTGTTTTAATAGGCACACGGTTCACCTCTTTAAAAGACAGCTTTGACTAAAAAGCCGTGTTAATGCTTTTAATATACGTAACCATGATCCGCTTTGTACATTGTCCGTAGATCGTGTGAGAGAAGGGGGAGTTGTATCCAAACTCTATAGAAAGAGGATATCCCGCTAACCTCTTAGCAGTATTGACGATGATTATGATTACTTTACTACCGTTATTATATGGGGTATACTATCGGTAGTTAATTCGGTATTTATCTTAAGGAGGCTGAATATGTACAGATCAGGTCTTACCGTATGGTACAGCGTATCCGACTTGGAGCAGACGATGGCGTTTTACTCAGGAAAGCTTGGTTTCGAGGTTATCTTTCATGATGCAGAGAGTGGCATGGCCATGGTGAGTACCAATACTAAGGACTGTGTTATTGGTTTTTCAGTGGCAGACACCGTAGAACCGGCTACTTCTTCGACCGTATTTGAGGTATGGAATATCGAGGAAGCGATTCAACTGCTCAAGAGTAAAGGGGTAATTTTCATTGGTGAAGTTGAACTTATTCCGGAGTTGACCAAGCTGGCTACATTCGTGGACCCCGACGGGCATAATCTGATGTTAGCCGAATCCCTTACAGACTCTTGATCAAGAAAGAAGAGATACTCAAGCTAAGCCGGGAGCTGACCGGGCAATGGACCTTGCCCATTCTGCTGTCGCTTGACGAACGTGGCGGTCGCTTCACCCCGCTGCAGAACAAGCTAGGTATCGCTCCCTCCCGGCTGACTGCCAATTTGAAGAAGATGATAGCGGATGGTCTGCTCATTCATCTTTCTCCGCAAGATCGGAGGCACCCGCTCCTTCCTGAGTATGTGCTGACCGACAAAGGGCGGCTTCACCGAGAAGCCGCGCGTGCTGTCCAACTCAGCGAACAGAAGATTGGACAGGGCAGACTTTCAGACAGAGCCTGGGGCTTGTCTGTTCTACTAACGCTGAACTTTAATAATGAACGGTTCGAGGATATCCGCAAGTCGCTCACCGGTATAACGCCGCGCCAACTATCCCTGCGTCTGCATGATTTTCATGACGGCGGTCTTGTCTGTAAGCAATTGTCCGAAGAGCCGAGACCTTCCTTCTGCTACCGGCTGGGACAGCCAGTTCAGCAGCCGATTCACCGACTGTCTATCGATTTGGCATCTCTGCTGTGAGTTAGAGTGTCGGTGAGATTCTAAAGCGAATATGAATAGCGCCACTCACAGAGTAGAGGAAGAGAAATACTGGCAGAACGAAGAGCCCACAGATCTGGGCTCTTTGCCTTTATCCTGCTCCTGCCGCCTTATCGGTCGCTTAGCTTTCGATGATAATGCTTTCCAGCTTGAGATTAACCGGGTTTGCAAGCGTATCTCCAACTGGGCATTTGCTTTCCAGGAATCGTACAAATTCTTCAACCTGTTCTTTGGGTGAATCTGTTTTAATACGGAAGGTATAGCGAATTTCTGAATAGCCCGGACGCACCTGCGACTTGTTGAAAAAGCCATCCAGATCAAGATCGCCTTCTACATCCACGAAGAAATCCTTGAGGTTCACGCCGAATTTAGGCGCATACACTCTGGCTACGATAGACTGACATGCTCCCAGTGAGGCCAGCAAAGCTTCGACCGGATTCATACCGGTATCAGTTCCGCCCAAGCTTTTGGGCTCGTCAATAATAAATTCAAAGTTTCGGGATGCTACTTTCACTTGGACTCCGTCTTGCAAATGCGCAGATGCTTTAAAGGTTTGGAGAGCGGTCATTATTAAAATCTCCTTCTATGGTTTAGTTTATAATAATTTAAATCATACTTTTCCGCTGTGATTATTTTAAATTTTACGGGCCACATTGTCAATCCTCAAATTTCCAACTTGTCGATCTCTGGAACAGCGCCCGCGACAATGCCGAAAAAGGGCCGTGAGCAGCCTGCCTTCCGGCAACCTGTCACAGCCCCAAAACTCGAGTCCGATGCGGTCTATTGGCTCTTACTCGTCTCCTGTGGCCACTGGGTTATCTTCATAGCTAATCCAGTCGCTCCAGCTCCCCGCATACAGCCGCACGTTCTTGTACCCGGCCTTCTCCAAGGCCAGCACATTCGGGCAGGCGGTTACGCCGGAGCCGCAATAGACGATAATCTCAGCTTCCTTGTCTAATCCGGCAAAATGCGCCGCAAGTTCATCAGCACTCTTGAAGCTACCGTCTGCATTCTGCGTGTTTTTCCAGAAGTAGTTCAGGGCGCCCGGAATATGTCCGGCCTTCTTGTCCAAGGTTTCATTCATACCCTGATACCGGTCTTTTGCGCGGGAGTCAATCAGCACGGGAAGAGTAGGCACGGCATCCGCAACGTTGACGTCACTCCCAGTCTCAGCTCCAGCATTATTAACCGTCTTCGCCGACACCTCCCGCACCTCCTCAACTCCCGCCAGCATCTGCGGCCGAACATTCGCAACGAACGAACTAGGCACTCTCACCGGCTGGTGATCCGTCACCGGATATTTACCCTCTTTCCACTGGCTGAAGCCGCCTTCCAGAATGTATACCTGCTCATGCCCCAGGTAACGCAGCAGCCACCACAGACGGGCGGCGTTCATGCCGTTCTCATCGTCGTAGGCGACAATGCGAGTATCATTGCCGATTCCGAGCTTGGACAGCCGGGATGCCAGCACTTGCGTGTCGGGAAGGGGGTGTCGTCCGCCATGCCCGCCTACAGGAGCAGACAGGTCGAGTTCCAAATCGAGATAGACCGCGCCTGGAATATGCTCTTTGTTATAACGTTCCTTGCCCTCCTGAGGCTTGCCCAAGGTGAAGCGGCAGTCTACGATGGTCTGCTCCGGCTCATAGAGTCTGGCGAGCAGCCAGCGTTTGGTTACAGTAGAGTCCATAGGTAATACCATCCTTTGCTAGTGTTATATGGTGTCTATTATAGCGGATAATTAGTTGCCCGTATAACGGTATGACTGGCTGATCATTTGACACGGTCTTGATCTGATTCTACAATGGCTGGATACATAACCTATTTTGGAAAGGGGCATAAGCCTACGGAAGCCATCGTGAGTCAGGTCTGGCCTGAATGGAAGGGAACCTTGCGCAAACGGAGCGGGGGCTGGAATAACACCACTTATTTCGTAGAGAGCGGGGAGAGCCGCGCTGTGCTGCGTATCTATGACACACATAAGGACAGGAACAAAATAGAATTTGAACATACGGTGCTGCTGAAGCTGGCCGCTGCGGGTCTGCCGTTCAGCACACCTCTTCCGATCCGTACTGCCAGTGGAGAGACCTTGGTTCAACTTGAAGAGAGCGGGAAATTCGCTTGCTTGTTTGCTTATATTGAAGGGGAATCCCCGTCCGGGCAAGCTTCGGATTACTATGAGTCTTTTGGAGAAGCGGCAGGCATCTTGTCCGCAGCACTAGCTGAGATAGATACGGGCATCCCGTGCGTGTACCGCCCATACTATGAGCTGCGGACCTCCTATCCGCTTTGTACCCGTGAAGCGCTCCATGGTCTGGTGACGGCCCCGCCTGAGTCTCTGAAGGAGCTGCTGCCGGAGCTGACCCTGTTAGTTGAAGCCTACGACAATGTGGCAGATTCGCTGAAACAGCTTGAGAGCCTGCCGCATCAGCTGGTGCACGGCGATCTGAATGCTTCCAACCTGCTGGTGGATGGAGCGGATACCGCCCGGGTGACGGCGCTGCTGGATTTTGAATTCTGCACCCGGGATGTACGGGTCATGGATGCTGCTGTGATCCTGTCGGCCTTGCTTAGTCATGAGGAAGAGGAGCGGGTGATCCGTGATTTCTGGCGAGGCTTCAGCCGTAAAGTTACGCTGACTCTCGAAGAAATGAAGGCTATTCCGGTGCTCATGCTCCTGCGCAAGATAGACGTATTCCTGCATTTCGCCACCCGTTACTGGGAAGGGACCGATGAGGTGAATGTCCTGCAGCAGCAGGTCCGGGAGCTGGCGGCAGAGGTAGCTGCGATGTAGGCGGGAAGCTGCATGGAACTTGCACTGTCTTCAAGCTTCCTTACAGGAAAAGCTGCTGATTATGTATTCTTTTCATCAGCTCTCTGCCGGATCGGACGACTTCGGGCTGATGATTGTGAGTACCCCAGCAGATATCGCCGAGGGCCATTTTGATGCAGCATATTTGTATTTCAGCAGACTGGTCTTTAAGCACTTCAAGTCCATACCCTGCAAAATAGGCATCTCTGGCTGATGGATGATCTATGAAATATCTGGCGAACAGAATGGAGAAGTTGTCCACAGCCAGCCCCCACAACATATTCTCGAAGTCTATCATTCCTGTCAAAATACCCTGGTCATCCACCAGCCAGTTGCCTGGTGTGGAGTCCCAGCTAATAGGCACAGGTCTGCTATGCCGGAATACATGAACATTCTGAAGTGCCCAATCGGTTAACCTTAGCTCATAGGCTTGCAGCAGACCCCCATCAACACACTGTGAGGTTAAGTCCTGAATTGTATCAGCAACATACTGCACCGGGTCAGCATGGTGACTTAGCTCTATCGGGTTTCCATATTGATCGGGGCGGCCGAACCAGCGGCCTGTTTGCGATAGATGCAGAATCTTTGTTAACTCACCAGCCTTATAAAAAGCGGTTTCAGCAGCACCCGGGCTTAGTGCCGTCTCTCTCATAATGAACCCGTCGATTGCTGTAATTAGTATCGCCTGCCAATCCTCCCCCTCGTAAGCAGCTATTAACTCAGGTACATACGGTTTCAACTGACCTATCCAGTGACGGTATGCATAAACCTCAGGATGCCATCTCTGTTTGCGGCTATACGTTTTTAAGTAATAACATTTAGAGTCCTGAGCGGATTGCAGCTTCCAGACCCCGGTTCTCACACTATTCAGCCTGTAGTTTGCCAAGACCTGAAAGCTGCCAATGTCGGACTGAACCTGCTCATACAACGCTGTTGGATGGATGTCCAGTGGCTTCATATTCTGTTGGTCCTCCTCGTGGAACGCTAGTTTTTCCATACAGTTAATGCTGGCAGGGTGGTGTGGTTTGGTACTCTACTATAATAAGATGCACTAGAAATTAACAAAAAGCAAAAAGAAGCGGAAGTCCAGATGTTCACCGCAGCGACGACCATGCTTCGAGTTCTAAGCTATTGAACACAACAAACAGGGCACTCTCCGGCTGGGCGATACCAGAGGGTGCCCTGTTTCACGTGCATATTCTGCTAGATTAAGCGGTAGCCTGCAGGAAGATCCCCGCTGCTGCGGATACGGCGGATTTGGTCCAGCGTCAGTCTCTGGTTAGTAGAGATGATCGATTCTACGTCATTGCCGGAGATGTAATCATCCAGATCGCGGAGGCTGTGGTTGCCGCGAAGCACGCGGAAGCTGCCTCTGAACCGGGTTCTGCTGAACAGGACGAGCGTGGCATTGCTGCTGGTCGAGAAGAAGCGGAGGCTTTCGATGCCATCCAGAATATTGTCCGTATTGCGGATACCCAGATTGCCTCTGTAGATTCTGCTTCTTCCCCGGAAGTTTTCTTCACTGTACACTGTCAGTCTTGGATAAGTCTGAGAGATATGAACCTCTTTATTCATGTGTATTCCTCCTTGGAGCGGTTTTGGCAAAAGCAGCACGATACTGCCAGCTGCAATACTATTCTATGTATGTTGATAAAGACTGGTATGGTTAGATCCCCTGAACTAATAGCCTGTTTACAGACACCCTCAGGAAAATTTTCACAAACCTGCTTTACAAACTGAAACGCCTAGTGTACTATTTAACTAACACACCGGTACAACGATGAAAATACACATGTTCCAGCTCAGCAACAACCTGTGGAATTGCTACTCCACCCATACCTATCTTCACAAGGAGGCTGTCATGAATTCAACTGCTCACCATGCTCAGGGGCCGTCTGGCCCGGCGCAAGAACAAACCGTACTGGAAATGCAGGGCGTCAGTAAAGTGATCAAAGGAAAGGCGATTGTAGATCATCTGAGCTTCAAGATCCAGAAGGGAGAGATCGTCGGACTGCTGGGACCGAACGGTGCCGGCAAAACGACCACCATCCGGATGATGACCGGATTGATCCGCATGAGTGGAGGGGATGTTCTGATTCATGGGCACAGCATCCGGAAGGATTTCAAGCAGGCGATCTCACAGATCGGGGCAATTATTGAGAATCCCGAGTTCTATCCTCATATGACCGGGTACGATAACCTGCTGCAATATTTACGCATGAGTGACGGAGCCGGGGCATCGCGGATCAAGGAGGTCGTGGAGCTGGTGGGGCTGCAGGAGGCGATGAACAAGAAGGTTCGGGCCTACTCACTCGGTATGCGCCAGCGTCTGGGGATCGCTCAGGCCTTGCTGCACTCGCCGAAGCTGCTCATTCTGGATGAGCCGACCAACGGCCTGGACCCCGCCGGCATCCGGGAGATGCGCGACTATATGCGGAAAATAGCAGAGGTAGAGGGCATTGCCATTCTAATCTCCAGTCATATGCTGGCTGAGATTGAACAGATCTGCCACCGCGCGGTGGTCATTCAGAACGGCAAACTTGTAACGGTCACACAGCTTACGGAAGCACCGGAGGCACGTAGTGAGGTAGCACTTGCGATCCGGGTAGATAAGCTTGAAGCTGCACGGACTGTGGCCGGAGCCTTGCAGGGCGTCAAGGTCACTGGGACGGATGAAGCCCATTCCGAGCTGCATGTGCAGCTGCCGGATGGAGCCGTACCGGAGCTGGTGACGGCACTTAGCGAAGCCAAGGTCGGGATATACCGGATAACTGAGAATAGACAAAGTCTGGAAGAGGATTTCCTGAAATGGACAGGGGGCAACCGCATTGCGTAAATTTAATCTGCTTGTGCTGAATGAATGGCTCAAAATATCGAAGAAACGCAGCAACATCATTCCTTATGTCATCCTGCTGGTGCTGTCGCTGGCAGTGGGCTATATGACTCGTACATTTGCCGCAGATATGTATGCTTCAGCGGCAGATTTTACAGCGGATTCCCTTCAGCCCAGAGGCATTGGACAGATTCTGGCCATTCTGGTGATCGTCGGGACGGCAGGAATTGTATCCAGGGAATACAGCCAGGGGACAATCAAATTTCTGCTGATTCGTGCCCGCAGCCGCACCGCGATTCTGGCCTCCAAATATGTAACTGTACTGCTCTATACACTTAGCATGCAAGTGGTTGCGGCGGTGGCGCTGTTCCTCTCAGGTGCGATCTTCTTCGGACTTAACGGAGGAGAAGCGGGAATAAGCGCGATCCTTGCTTCGCTGCTGTATTCAACCGTGTATTGTACAGTCTACGCTACGATCGGCTTCATGCTGGGGATTTTGACGAAGTCGACTGGCGTAACCATTGGGGCAACCATCTTCGCCACCACCATCGACAAGCTGGTCATTTCCCGTGAGTTCTACAAATATGTGCTGTTCCCTAATCTTAATCTCGCAGCCTACCAGGATGGCGGTGCGCCGATGCAGGGAATGACGCTGAGCTTCTCCATTATCTTGCTGTGCATCTACATGACGCTGTTCCTGCTTGCAGGCTTCGCCGTCTTCAGACGCAGGGATGTTGCTTGATGGGGATCGAATTCGATAATAACCAGCCGATTTATCTCCAGATCATGAATTATATCAAGGGAGAGATTATCACCGGCAAGCTGAAGCCTGGAGACAAAATTCCCTCTGTCCGTGAATTGGCCGCTGAACTGCAGATTAACCCGAATACCGTACAAAGAACATTTCAGGAACTGGAGCGTGAGACCATCGTGGAGACCCGCCGCGGCATGGGCAGATATGTGACCGGAAGCGAAGAGACAATTCTGACCGTTAAGAAGGAGATGGCACAGGATGTGCTGGACCGTTTTATTCGCGGCATGCAGGAGCTCGGCTTCCAGGGCGAAGATATTCTAACTGCAGTAGCAGAGAGCATTCATCAGCGGGACCAAGAACAGGGGGAGTAAGAAGAGTGGATGATATACTTGATATTCAGAATGTGAGTAAACAGTTCGGCCCCAGACAGGCGCTGAACCAGGTCTCCTTCAAGCTGGGCAGCGGCACCATCACCGGCCTTCTGGGAAGCAACGGCAGCGGCAAAAGCACACTCATGAAGCTGATCGCCGGACTCGCCTGGCCCGGATCGGGCCGGATCTCAGTCCTCGGGGTGCCCGTGGGCGTTGAGAGTAAGACGCTCGTCTCCTTCATGCCAGATGTGCCGGTCACGGAGTCATGGATGAACATTGGGGATGCGCTGAGATTTCAGCAGGATTTCTACCCGGATTTCGATCAGGCCAAGGCGCTGCGGATGCTGGATTTCATGAAGCTGCGTACAGCGGATAAGGTGCGGACGTTATCTAAAGGGATGAACGAACGCCTGCAGCTGACCTTAGCACTCTCCCGCCGGGCCAGATTATATATGCTGGATGAGCCGATTGGAGGCGTTGATCCGGTGGCACGGACCAAGATCCTGAATGCACTGATGGAGTTCTATGAGGAGGACAGCAGTATTCTGCTCTCTACCCATCTGGTGACGGATATTGAACGGATCTTTGATGAGGTGATTTTCCTGAAGGATGGGGAGATTGTGCTGCATCGTCCGGTGGAAGAACTGAGACAGGAGCACGGGAAGAGTGTAGATGAGCTGTTCAGAGAGGTGTTTGCCGAATGCTGAAGCTATTGAAATATGATCTTAAACGCCGAAAAGAACGCATTCTCGTCTTCATTGTAATTGCGTTACTCGCGCAGGCCGGGCTGTGGATCTCCAGTGCTAAGATAGACGCAGACTTGGCCTCCCTGAATCTGGTTATTTAC
The DNA here is from genome assembly GCF_042684125.1 of Paenibacillus rhizoplanae. Classification (NCBI taxonomy): domain Bacteria; kingdom Bacillati; phylum Bacillota; class Bacilli; order Caryophanales; family Paenibacillaceae; genus Paenibacillus; species Paenibacillus rhizoplanae. Next base: position 315,499 of record NZ_JBHUKY010000021.1, read on the forward strand.
AGTATACTGGCCATCGCAATGATATTTATAGCCGTTACCGGATATTTCCGTAATCTTAAATCCTATCAGCGGCGGCTTCTGCCGGTTACTGCGCTGCAGACGGTCCTGTCTCCCATGCTGCTGGCGCTGCTGCTGATTGGGGTGGTCATCCTCCTCGGCCTGGCCCACCTGGGGATCTACCGGCTTCTGTACACGATGGATTTCCTGCCCGGCAATCTGCTGCCGGTGGGCTTCAGAGCATTGCTTCAATCGGTCTGGTCCGCCGGATTTCTAATGATGATGGTGATGTTCTCTTTTACGGTGGCCTTGAGTCTGCGCATCAAAGGGAGAATCTGGATTGGCATAGCCCTTCTGGTCACGCTGGAGAATGTATTTGGTTATCTGGAGAAGTTTCTCTTCGACATCTATTTCAGCGGTCTGGATAATGCCTTTAACTTCAAGATATACCCTGGAAGGTTCCAGTCCGGCAGTGATTTCACTATACAGTATCTTCCATTCAATCAAGAGGCGCTGCTGTTTGAAGTGGCGGTGGTCTGCCTGATGATCTATGGAATGGTTGTGCTGGTGAGGAGACGAATCGAAGTATAAAGAGAAGTGTAGCAGAGGGATAATCCATCGTTCTTATTTCACGCAAGCAAGGCTCCTAATCAGCCTTGCTTGCGTTTGTATGCAATATTAGGGAGCGCTAAGGCTATAAGCCTTGCGCGCTTCTTCCGCTGGTCCAGAGCTCCAGCTCCCGCAGCAGCTGTTCTTCCTCGTCTTCCTGCAGGTCCAGTCTTACCCCATACTGGTATTGCCCCAGACCGAACATCCAGCCCCAGCGGACACTGCCTTCGTACTGTAGCTTCTCTTCCGCCAGCTGAAAATGAATAATCAGCTTCGTATCCCCTGCGGTGAAGCGTAGGTTCAGCGAGGTGCGGACCTTGCAGCCGGAGCGGCTAAGGTCAAGCAGGATACCCTCAGTCAATTTGCCCGCTCCCGGTCCCGAATTACTGGCGGGAATTTCAAGCCAGCAATCGATGGGCTGGTTCATTACATATCGGAATGGTTCTTTTCTGCTGGAGTCATCCATCATTTACCTCCGCGATTTTATTTGCTATTATATCGAAACGGCTACACTTGGACAATCTCCTAAAGTAGTATATTTAAAGATTAATATAGTATCTGTTATACCATACCTTTGCTCCAATACCCAGATAAAGAGGTGCATAAACTATGTATCAATATCAAAATGAGACGTTTCATGAGCATAATTTCGATTACGCGGCACTGCAGGACGGAGAAATAAACGGCTGTACCTTTGAGCGCTGCTCCTTCCGGGGAGCTTCTATGGAAGAGATGACCTCCAGCGGCTGCCGGTTTGTGGATTGCGATTTCACCGGTGCCCTGCTGAATGCTTCGCTGCACAAGGATGGCGCGTTCACCAACTGCAAGTTCACCGGAGCGAATCTGTTCGTGGCGAAGTTCGAGAACTGCAAGATGGTCGGATCGGATTTCGCCAATGCCCATATGGACGGAATTACACTGAGCGGAGGGGACTGGGCGTATACGAATCTGCGCCATCTGAATCTCAGCAGGCAGGATCTGCGGGAGATCCGGTTCACCGAGGCTGACATGCTGGGCTGCGATTTGCAAAAGGCGGATTTGCGCGGGGCGGATTTAAGCCGGGTCCAGCTTGCCCAGTGTAAGCTTGCAGGGGCTGATCTGCGTGATGCCAAGCTGGAAGGGATTGACCTGAAGAGTCTGGATCTCAAAGGAGTGCGGCTGGATGTGGAGCAGGCTGTGCTGCTGGCCCGCTCTATGGGAGCGAAGGTAGGGTAACGACTCAAGAAAAAACGGACGTGTGCCTGAAGCTGTATTATATTTCTGCCGGACTCTTCCGATAAAGAAATATCGACCCTTTTCGACATGTTGCTGCAAGATATCTTCAGTGGTCGGAATCATGAACAAGGTCATCGGAAGAGGAGAGTGTACATGTCATTAAGTCTTCGCACCTTATTTTCAACAGCATTTGCGGTCATTATCATTCTGCTGACGGCTATGCTCAGCTATGTGATCGGCAACCGTTCCACCACTTCCGTAGAAGTCGGTATCGGCAGCTCCCTGGCCGCAGAGGCCAATCAAATGTCCGAGAAGCTTGATCATTTCATGTGGTCACGTTCCGGTGAAATAGAAGTTTTGAGTAAGCTGAATGCTTTTCAAGAACCCGTGGGGCAGGTAGAAGTGGGCGGGTTACTGGATCAGCTGAAGAAGAGTCTGCCGGTATTCACCTGGGTGGGCTTTCTGGATAAGACAGGGAATGTAGTTGCTTCCACGGATCAGATCCTGCAGGGGACGAATATCAGCCAGCGGCCTGTCTTTCAGCAGGCGCTTAAGGGAACCTTCGTCGGGGATGTCCACGATGCGGTGCTGCTCTCTAAGCTGCTGCCTAACCCTACGGGGGAAGCCCTGCAATTTGTTGATGTGAGCGTGCCGGTCATGGACAAGCAAGGACAGACAAGCGGCGTGCTGGCGGCACATCTTAGCTGGGAGTGGTCACGCGAGGTCGAGGCCTCCATTGTGAATCCGCTCAAGGAACGGCTTAAGGGTGTGGAGGTGTTCGTGGTCAGCAAGAAGGATGACACCATTCTGCTGGGACCTGCAGCGCTCACCGGCAAAAGAATGACGGATGCGGTCCTGCAGCAGGCCCGCAGCGGCAATAGCTCCTACGTGATTGAACAGGAGCGGGGCCGTGACTCCTATTTAACGGGATACGCCTACGGCGACGGTTACATGAACTATCCGGGCCTTGGCTGGACGGTCATTATCCGTCAGCCCGCGGACATCGCTTTTGCCTCGGTCCATCAGCTTGAACGCTTCATCCTGATCAGCGGTCTGCTGACCGCTGCGGCCTTCGCACTGATCGGCTGGCTGCTGGCCGGATGGATCAGCCGACCGCTGAGGGATATTACCCGGACAGCCGACCTGCTCAGCTCCGGTGCCGATGTGGAGATCCCGAGCTCTACCCGGTTCAAGGATGTGGCGATTCTGTCGGCCTCCCTGAGGGGTCTGGTGAACAACCTGACCAAGACAGAGACCAAGCTGAGCTATATGTCGGATATGGCGCTGCATGATAAGCTTACCGGCTTGCCCAACCGGGCAGCGCTGGATGAGTTTCTGGCCCATGCGGTCAGTAAGGCCAAGCAGAAGCGGACAACACTAAGCTTTTTGTACATGGATCTGGATGGCTTCAAAAAAGTGAACGACACCTTCGGCCATGCGGTTGGAGATGCCCTGCTGCAAGAGGTAGCCTTCCGGCTGATGGATTGTACGCGGGACAATGAGATCGTTGCCCGGCTGGGCGGGGATGAATTCGTGATTATTCTGAATACCTCGGCGGGCAAACCGATGAGGGAAGCGGAGGTGGTGGCTTCGCGGATTATCAGCAAGATCAACCAGCCGATTCTGATCAAAGGCGAGGAACTTCGTGTAGGCTGCAGCGTAGGTGCTGCTGTATGGAGTCCGGATGGCGGCGATACGGTTGAGACGCTGCGGCTCGCGGACGAAGCCTTATATATCTCCAAGCGGAGCGGGAAGAACCGGATCACCTTCGAGGCGGCATCCTAGGATCAGGAATCAGAGGCAGACAGAAACAACAAACAACCTTTTATCGGCAGGATGGGAATGCTCCTCTTGTACCGGATAAAAGGTTGTTTGCGTTATCTCACTACACTCAGCGTAACCGCTTACGTGGATTAGACCATCTCTTTATCCACAGAAATCCTTCGTCGTCCCGGAAAAACTTAATGCCTATCCAGCTCAGCGGTGTCCAAATTTCCTTGAAATAATATGAAGGCATAGTAAATTAGTCCCTCCGATATAGTTAATTATTACTAGTTTAAGCCAGGATGGAAGATTTAACAATACTTTTATTACATATAAATCCCAAATTATGCGTTCGCCCAGTTTTTTTGGGACTACAGGCATATGATGTAGAGGAATCAAAGCTGGGCATGTGCGTAAGAGAGGAGGGCTTCAGATGAGTGGAGGTCTTAGAACGTCAACGGCGACCATACTGGTGTTGTTTATTTTGCTGATTATTATCCTTAGTGTATTTTAGCGGAAGGGAATATAGGGGGTTGTTGAAACAGTGCCGGGGCATCCGCTCCGGCGCTGTTTGCGTGCGTATAAGCTGCAGCTCACTTCCATATACATCATAACAGGGATAAGCACAGGCAGTTTGGCAGGACGGGGCATTTAATATAGTAGGAAAGGAAGTGATGCAATGACGAACTCCGAATTTATCGCCCGGATCGCTTCTTTCGCAGTAGCGGATATGCAGCGCACCCGTATCGCAGCTTCGCTGACGATTGCCCAGGCAGCGCTGGAATCCGGCTGGGGAACGAGCGGCTTGACGCTTAAGGCCAACAATCTGTTCGGCATCAAGGGCAGCGGGCCTGCGGGCAGCCTGGCGCTTCCGACAACGGAATACAGGAACGGCCAAGCTGTACAGGTGACTGCCCAGTTCCGTTCCTATAATAACTGGGGAGAATCTGTGACGGATCATTCCGCGCTGATTACCGGGGGAGTCTCCTGGAACCCCAAGCTGTACAGCAAGGCTATTGGAGTCGACGGCAAAACAGCCGCCCGCGAGATTGCTGCTGCAGGCTACGCTACGGACCCGGGTTATGCGTCCAAGCTGATTCAGATTATGGATTCATATAACCTGTATCAATATGACGAGCTGAAGGAGGATGAAGAGATGTCGGCTGAAGATAAACAAAAAATTGCGGCGCTGGAAACCGAGCTGCGGGAACTGAAGGAGCTGCTGGCAGGGCTGTCTGTCAGCAGAGATACACTCAAGGCCGGCGTTCAAGAGCAAGGCCAGGCCATTAAAGGTGTCGCGGAGCGGCTGACTGTCATTGAGGGCCGTACAGTAATGAATGTGCCGGCCTGGGCTGAGCCTGCGGTACAGGCAGCGTCTGCCGCCGGTCTGCTGGATACGCCGTCAGGAGGCAGCTATGATTTCTACCGGATACTGACAGTATTGAACCGCGCCGGTCTTCTGGTTACAAGCAAGGGGGGATAGCGGTTATGTACAATGATGCACTTAACAATGTACTAGCTTTTGCATCCGTATTGGCGGTATTCGTCATGGCGCTGGTCCAGCTCGTCAAGAACAGCGTGACCCTTCCGCGCAACGTGGTTCCTGCGGTGGGGCTGATCATCGGCCTGCTGGTAGGAGCGGCTGCGTATCCTTTTACAGATATGAATCTCATTCTTCGTCTATGGGCCGGAGGCTTAGCCGGATTATCGGCAACGGGACTGTTTGAACTGGCGTTCAATAAGCGGAGCGGGACTACCAAAGAAGAATAGGACAGCTGGAGCTGTAAGAGAGTATGTAATATAGGGAAAGAGAGCGGGTATATCATCCATGCGACTTGGAAGGATTGTGAATATATTAAATTAACAAGAAAGGAGGTGCTTGATATGGGAACTTATGTTGATGGAAGAACATCGCAGAATGCTAGTTTTGCTAACTCTATTGCAATACCTATCCTGGTAGTTGATACTCCACAGCTGTTCGGACAGATAGGATTAATTACAGATGGAGTGGGTACGAATCCACGTGTAATTCTGAAAGGAACGGTATCGGTCCAGCTACCCCTTGCACTGGTTGGCATCACTGTAACTATTGTTAGAGGAACACTGGCTACGGACCCGTTGGTGTATTCCGCCACTTCCACTTTCAATCTTAGTATTCTTGCGCCACAGGTGATCACCTTCTCTGCCGATGATTTCCTGCCGACGATTACTCCGCAGTTAACCTATACTGCGTTCATCAGTTCGAACCTTCTGGGTACAATCCGTGTAGGTCCGGAGAGCTTCGATGGAATCCTGGTATCCGATTAATCTGTAACATTATGCATCCTGCCTGGCCGCGAAGGCGGGCAGGATGCCCTTGTACATACGCCCCCAAATTATGTCCGTTTCGCCCAATCTGATAAGGCTACTTACTCATATGCTGTTCTGTAGTCAACATTATGAAGGAGGTAATCTCATGGGTGCAGATTGCGGATACGGTGGCAATGTAGGCGGCGTGAATACGTGTGGAGTAAGTCCTTGGACATCGACAGGCGCGATTCTGGTTCTTTATATCCTGCTCGTTATTATTCTGAGTGCTTGCTTCTACTAGGAGATCCAATCAGTCAGCGCGGTCCCGGTGGAGTCCCGGGACTGCGCTTTTTGTAGGCGCAGAAGAGGACAAGCTTTGCTCCCTGACAGTAAATTAAATTCGCCATGCCCGGAAGGGATGTGCGATAATAGAAGTCATTGTCTTCAGGGCAATCAGTACGGGTAGGGAAGAGGTTTATGATGGAAGAGAAGGAAAAGATATACGCCATCCTTAAGCGGATTGAATCGGATCAGCCGGTTAATCAGGAGGTAATGGAACTGGAAGCCGAGGCCTTCGCCGATATTATGGAGGAGCTTACCGACAGCCGGATGGTGGAGAATATTAAGATCTCCAGATCAGGCAGTGGTGCTGTGACGGTTACTACCGCGGGAATCAAATTGACCCGGCGCGGGCTTGATTTTATTTTATTGAAAGAGTCTGGCAGAATCTGAACAAATGAATAAAAATCATCACCCGGCACTCTAAGAGGCCGGGCTATTTTTTTGACTAGGGTCCCCGCTTGATTGTAAATACGGGAGGCCCCATGCCGGAGCCATAAGCAGTTTTACTTGGTTGTGATCTCTGACAACGCCTTGTCCATCTGTGTTTCATTCGACTGTACGGCTTCGCTGTCCACAGCATGGGCTCCGCGGAAGACATTCTTGGTGTTCTGATAAAAGTCAAAGGCAAACTTCTTAACGGCTTCACCGTCAGGGTGATTGCGCTCAACTACGGTGGCCTTAAACAGGTTCGTCAGCATGTATCCGGCGTCCTCGCTGTGCGCGAGATAATTCCCGGCGGTGTACTCCTCCACGATCTGGGATTCAAAATCCTTAAGCTCCACAGCCGACGGAGTATACGATTTCGCCAAAACCTCCGCAGCATCTGCCTTTTGCGTAGCCTCTGTATCAGTAGCGGCAATTTGTTGGATAGCAGATTCCCAGTTCATCGACCCCTTCCCGGCAGTCGGCTCAGCGACCGGCGCAGTGGTGGGCTGTGCTGCTGTCGGCTGTGCTGCCTCGGTGGGAGTCGGGGTGGCCTGATTTGCCGGAGCGTTGCAGCCTGCGGTCAGTCCAATAACACCGCCGAATACGATCACTAGGGCAAGGGATGACATCTTTTTGTACAAGGGCTTCTTCATAGCGGTTCCTCCTGAATCTATCTGATATCCATATACTATATATGTAACCTTGTCCGCGCGGATTGAATTTATTCGCTTGTAAGCTTCGTGCTGAAGCGCAGGAACAAGATAAGATCCCCGATGACGGCTCAGCGAACACCTCGATTAAAGTGTCAGCCCTGAAGGATACCCAGAACAAATCACTGACAGTGACGGTAGTCGAAAACCGCGGGCGGTATTCCGGAAATTCAGCCTCATGGAAGTTTGTGTTCAAGATCGACAAGGTCAAATGATGTAGAATAATGAATTGGATTCTGGTACAATCTATATATTAAGTTTGAAGGAGCGGAGTACATGGATAATGATCTGGTACAATTATTGCGGTCCGTTATTCGGGAAGAGTTAGTTCCTGTTAAGGCGGAATTAGGAACCGTCAACGAGCGTTTGGATCGAATAGAGACAGAGCAGCAGAACATGAAACAAGATCAGGAACAGATTAAACGTGCTGTGCTGGAAACAAACGACCGCCTCATCAACGTTGAGTCTTTATTGGAGAATCAGCACAGAATTATCGAACTTCTCTCAGCGCGCTCCATTGAGCAGGAAGCCAAGCTGAAGCGGATTATATAAGCAGAGCCGATCCGGTGCCCACAGGGCGTCGGATTTTTTAAAAAGATAAGAATTTATATGCTTCGCGCTATAATTATCCTTATCTTTCTCACTGAAACGGTACCGTCCTTTAAAAGGACGGCAATGCCGTTTCCACTTGAATAACCAAATAACAAAAATCGAGGCTCCCTTTCGGGAGCCTCTTTCATGGGAGAGGAGAAACCGGACGAAGAGCTTATGGGGAAACGTAAGCCTGCTCCGCGGTTGTCTACGACATTTTGTGATGTCGATAGTTACAGGATGACCCGGTTACGGGAGTTTTATACATTTGCTTGCGAATATTCTTCAGCTCCGCATTGTGACAAACTCGGACAATCTTTTTATTTCATGGAAAAATTGTGGTACTATAGGCTTGGACTTATGCCCTGTAATGGCATAACAATGTAGAGACATAAAAGCTAAAAAGCAGGTGGATAATCGGTGAGAGTCATATCGGGAAGTGCAAAAGGCAGGCCGCTTAAAAGTGTTCCAGGCAATGGCACACGGCCTACTACCGATAAAGTAAAGGAAGCGTTATTCAGTATGATCGGGCCTTATTTTGAAGGAGGTACGGTGCTTGATCTGTATGCCGGTACCGGAGGCCTGGGGATCGAAGCCCTGAGCAGAGGGATCGAAGCCGCAGTATTTGTGGATATGGAGCAGAAGGCGATTGATACGGTGCGCGCAAATCTGAAGGCGGCCCGGCTGGAGGCGCAGGCTGAGGTCTACCGCAATGATGCGGGAAGAGCGCTTGCGGCACTTCAGAAGCGGGGGAGAGCGTTTGATCTTGTTTTTCTGGACCCGCCTTACCGTATGAAGCATGGAGACGAGCTGATGGTTACGCTGGCGGACAAGCTGCTACTGAACCCGGATGCGGTGATCGTGCTGGAGCATGAATCGGGATATGCCTACCCGGAGGATATACGGGGGTTCGTGAGAACGAGGCAATCCGTCTATGGAGAGGTTACAATCTCGATCTACCGGTATGAAGCTGCTCTTCCAGAGGCTGCCGTAAGCAGCAAGGAGGTTAATGATGAGTCTGCAAATTAGAAAAGAGCGTGTCGCCATCTATCCGGGAACCTTTGATCCGGTTACGCTGGGACATATGGACATTATTCACCGGGCCGCCAAGCAGTTCGACCGGCTGATTGTGGCGGTGCTGAACAACCTGAGCAAGAATCCGCTGTTCTCCGTCGAGGAACGGACAGAGCTTCTGCGTCAGGCGACTGCGGATATACCGAATGTTGAGGTGGACAGCTTCCGTGATCTCCTGGTTAACTATGTGAGGCAAAAGGATGCCCAGGTTATTGTCCGGGGAATCCGGACTGTTACGGATTTTGAATATGAGCTGCAGAACGCTTCCATTAATCATAATCTTGACCCTGAAGCAGAAACTATATTTATGATGACCAATCCGAGATACTCCTATCTTAGCTCCAGTGTGGTGAAGGAGATTGCCCACTTCGGCGGGAAGGTCTCGGATTTTGTAACCCCTGAAGTGGAGCTGGCCATGAAGCAGAAGTTCAGCCGGATGGACGGCGGTTCGATGTAAGCAGCTTCACGGCAGCGGATAATGCCAGCAGCAGCATAACAAGTAGTGTCTGAAGTCCCAGGATCTGTGGGGCCAGAGTCCATATTCTCAGCGAAGTGCCTATTTGCGGCAGATCGGCTGGGGGTGAACCGGCAATAACCGGCAGCACCGCAGCTTGAAGATTGAGCAGCGGTGTCCACAGCAGGAGTGTGAACGCAAAGGCAAATAGTCCATGCAGCAGTCTGACTGCGGTGAACGGAAGGAAGCGGACATTCGCTGCCTTCAGCACAGTGAGTGCCTGGAGCTGAGCGCAAATACCGCTCCAGGCCAGTCCGGCGGATAGCAGTGCCGGGCCAAGTAGACCGCCTAAGATGAAGCCTTCATGATCTGTTGCGGCTGAGGTCATCGACCGGGCGCCGAGATGAATCTCTAGCAGACTTGCTGTAACCAGATTCGGCAGCCCCGGGAACAGCCTTGTAATAATACTTACGACAACTGCGAACATGATCATATACCCGCCTACAATCATCAGGTTCTGTACGGCGGAAGATACGGATTCACCGAGCACCTTGCCGAAGCCCCGTCCGTCCCTTGAACGGGCATCCGCTGCTGCCTGATGGATACGCCGGGGCAAGGATGCTTTTTTGGCGCGGGAGCGGCTGCTGGTATGTCTGGTGTCGCTTCCCTGCGGAATAGGAGAGACTATCTTGCGGGAGCTGCTGAAGCAGGCGGATAGCATACCTGTGGCTAAGCCTGACAGCCAGTGGATGGCAAGCAGGGCATACCCGGCGGCTGGACTGTGCAGGAAGGCTGTTCCGACTACAATAAGCAGCGTGACCGGGCTGGCATAATGCACGATAGCTGCCAGCCGTCCTGCCTCCTTGTCCGTAATAGCCCCTTGCTTATACAGCTGCATCACTCCGCCGGCTCCCGCCGGGAAGCCGGCGGTGAGGCCGAGTACAAGCGTCCAGCCGCCCGCCCCGGGAAGCCGGAACCACCGCTTCATCAGCGGCTCAAGCAGGACGCCGATACCGTGCACGAAGCCTGATGCGCTGAGCATCTCTGACAGGATCAGGAAGGGCAGCAGCGCCGGAAAGACCAGGGTCCACCAGAGCGAAAGGCCCGTAAGTGAAGCCTTGAAAGAGGCTTCGGGTGCTGCGACTATGGCTATAGCGAGCAGAATGGCGGCGGCTCCGGGTATAAATGGAGCTGAACCCGACAGGAAGTGTCTGAATCTAAAGTTTATCATTAGAGTTATCCCCTCTTCATAGCTTAGGACATGGGCAGATCTTGTTATCAATTTATGCAGGGGAGACAACCATCATGCCACAGCCGGACCGAAGCTCCAGGCTGCTGGTACCACATTCTAAGTGCCGGGCATCATGCCGCAGGAAAGAAGGGGAAGAGACTTGAGGCAGTATAAACGCCGGGTAGGCCTCCGCGCTTCAGCCTATTTATTTTCATTCGTGGTCATTCTCTATGTTGTGGTCTTTATGAACACGCCTTACATTGTATATCAGCCGGGAAGCGCCTCCGAGGTGGCACCGATGATCAGGGTTGAGAATGCCGATCCCCAGGAGCAGGGAACCTTCATGATGACCACGGTCTCTGCAAGCTATGCGAATGTGGCTCTTCTAATCGCTTCTGTGTTCAACTCTAATGCCGAGGTAGTATTGAAAGAGACCCGCCTGCAAGATAAGACGGAACAGGAATATGCGGCGGAGCAGGTATTCTATATGAATAGTTCCCAGTCTTATGCCGTGCAGGCAGCTTATCATGCTGCGGGTGTACCCTATGCGGATGTCGTGGATTATCTGTATGTGTTCTCCGTACCTGAGGCTGCGAATCAGGACCGGTTCAAGCCGGGAGATAAAATCATCAGTGTAGGCGGGCAAAAGGCAGCCGATCCAGCCGCTCTGTCTAAATTGCTGTCCGTTCACCAAATTGGAGATACCGTGGAGGTATTACTTCAGCGTGACGGCAAAGAGATCAAGGAGCAGGTCAAGCTGGTGGGAGTAAAAGATAAAGATGCTGCGGCTGCCCGGCCGGGCTTCGGAGTTGTTATTGGTGCGGTTCAAAAGGTGGAGCCCAAGGAGGAAGGTAAAGCCGTCAGTTTCGTGGATACTAACGTGGGCGGACCCTCTGCCGGACTGATGTTCACCATGGAAATCTACAACCGGCTTACGCCGGGCGATCTCACCAAGGGCCGGAAGGTAGCCGGCACGGGTACGATAGATGCGGAGGGGAACGTGGGGCCAATCGGCGGTGTGAAGCATAAGATTGTAGCGGCCGACCGCAAGGGTGCGGAGATCTTCTTTGTTCCGCTCAAGAATTATGACGAGGCCAAGGCCAAAGCGGAACAAATCGGTACAAAGATGAAATTGATTCCTGTCTCAACGCTACCCGATGCCCTGAAATACATGGAGGAGTTGCCAAACATCAGATCCTGACCGGCGGTTCGAGATAATCGCTGTACAGATCGCTGCGCAGCGGGTCGGCATAAGCTCCGGCGAACACAGCCGCCGCCTGGAGGTCCCGCTCCAGCATGGGATGGGTATAGCGGGCTGGACTTGTAATCACCGGAAGCGCCGCTGTCTGCTTCATCTGCTTCAGCAGCTCCCGGCCGCTCTCGCGGAAGCCGAGAACCCTTATGTAGCCGGGTCCCCGGGAGAGGATGGAGGGGGACAGCTCTGCTTTGCTGTGGTTCAGCAGGGTGTGGAGCAGGAGACGCTGGAGCCGGGTAAGGGTATACCGTCTGCTCTTGAGCTCCTGCAGCAGCCCGCTGACGGTGAACTTGTCCAGCTGTGGCAGGCTGCGGAGCAGCCGGTTCTCCAGGCCTTCGTTCATGTCTTGTACACTATGCAGCTCCGCAGCGGAGCGCGTGGAGAGCACATGGCGCAGCGGCCCCGCGAAGTCTTCGAGCAGCACCGGGCCCCGGCCTGCTGCGCGCTCCCGCTCCAGGATGGACAGGCTGTACTCCGGCATGTAAGCCGTCGGTGATCCGCCCTCCTGCAACAGCCTGCGTATGGCTGTTGCACTGGCAATGGCCGACCCGCCCTCCAGCGGGTCGTGGAAGCCCGCGCCGGTGCGCGGCACGGTCAAGGGCTTGATCGCGCTGCCGAGCCGCCTTAGCGCGATCAGGTAGTGCAAGCCGAGGCTGTTGTTGGGCTGCCGCAGCAGCGCCTCGGCTTCTTCAGGACTCCCGTTCCAACCGGGAGTCCCCTTCCAGGCCGCCGCCGCCGCTGCACTGTAGGCGGCGGGGAATCCCGCGCCCTCAGAGAGGCGCGCGCGGATCTCCTCCTTAAGCGCGCTGCTCTCTTCGGCCAGGAAGCCGGCCAGAGGCAGCAGCACGCCCAAAGTGCCTGCTTCGGAGCCGAAGCACAGGCTGTCGACGACGCCGGTCGCCTCCAGCAGGGATACCGCTCCGAAGGCGAACCATTCCGCCGGCTGGACGGCGTACGCCACCGGCAGCTCAATGACCAGGTCGGCGCCCATATGCAGCGCCATCTCGGTGCGGGCGCGCTTGCTGACCGCCGCCGGCTCGCCGCGCTGGGTGAACGGTCCGCTCATAATGACAACAGAGCGGTCCGCTCCCGATATTCTTTTGGCCTCGGTGAAATGATGGACATGCCCGTTATGTAAAGGGTTATATTCGGCTATAATACCTACAGTTGCCACAGTTGCTTCACGCCCCATTCTGGAATCTATAATGTATATCATAAATTGTCACGCCCCCTGAAACAATATAAAGGGAAAGTGGTTGACAAAGTCAGGTAATAATAGGTATAATAAATTTTGTTTGTTTGGAGTGATATCAATGAACATTCACTTTCGCAAATTAGCGAATGCCGACGAGCCTCTGGTCCTCCACGATGTTGTGGATGTCAGTGAGGTTGTCACAGGGCGCAAGGATATACTTGCTGTTGCACCACTCTCAGTAGACCTTAAAGCGCTGCCCGCGGGAACCGATAGTGTGAACGTGGTGGGAACACTGAGTGGAGAAGTGGACATGTTATGTTCAAGGTGTCTCACGGAGGTCAAGAGTAAGCTGAACATTCCTTTCGCTGAGACCTTCAAGTGGCTTAAACAGCCAATTCTTCCGGAAGATGATGATGAGAAACTCATTTACATCAAAGATGAGATTGTGGATCTTATCCCGTATGTGGAAGAAAATTTCGTACTGCACTTACCGGATTCGGTATTGTGCAAGGCAGACTGTCTTGGTCTTTGTCAGAAATGCGGACAGAACTTGAACGAAGGCACCTGCAGTTGCGACAACACAGTGATCGATCCAAGACTCGCTGCGTTGAAAGGATTCTTTACCAAGCAAGATGACTAAGCACAAATCCCAAGTCCACTTGGGTTACACACAATCAGGAGGTGTCTAACAATGGCAGTACCACAACGCAGAACGTCCAAGACTCGCCGTGACAAGCGTCGTACTCACTTTAAACTGGTAGTTCCAGGTATGGTGAAATGCGAACAATGCGGAGAGCTGAAGCTTTCCCACCACGTATGTAAAGTTTGCGGAACATACAAAGCAAGAGAAATCATCAAACAATAGTTTGCACATAAGAGTAGCACTTCATCTGCCGGTGGAGTGCTATTTTTATGGGGAAAATGAAGCTGGGGACGGAGCGGCCAAGCCTTGCAAAGCACGGGTTTCAGGCGCTTTTCAAGCCAAAGCTTTATTTTTGATGCGGCATGCTATATACTACATATTAGTACCTGGTTCTAAATGGTAAGGAATAAAAGAGAATCGTAACTACAGCGGCCACTCTTACGGGCCGGATGCTGCACATCAGGACTGTGCCGGGAGGTGAGCCGCTATCGAGCGGATGTCCAAGAAAGAACGCCAGCAGCAGCTGCTGGCTATAATTGAAGGGAACCCGTTTGTAACAGACCGGGAGTTGACCCGCCAGCTGAAGGTGAGTATCCAGACGATCCGGCTGGACCGGCTGGAACTGGGGATTCCGGAGCTGCGTGAGCGGATGAAGCAAATGGCGGAGCATTCCTATGATCAGGTGCGTTCCCTGCCAGCCGATGAAGTGGTCGGTGATATTGTGGATCTGCAGCTGGACCGGAGCGGGATCTCGATCTTCGAGATCCGGGATGAGCATGTGTTCTCCCGCAACGGGATTGCCCGGGGCCACTACGTCTTCGGTCAGGCGAATTCGCTGGCAGTAGCCATTATAAATGATGAGATTGCCTTAACGGCTTCGGCTGATATCCGGTTTGTGCGCATGGTCAGGCTGGGCGAGAAATGCATTGCCAAGGCGCAGGTGCGGTCACTTGCGGGCCGGAACGGCAAAGCTGAAGTAGATGTGTTTACATATGTCGGGGAAGAGCTGGTATTTCAAGGCCATTTTATAGTGTATCGTTCAGCAACTGAAGAGTACAGCGAAGGGGGAAACCGGAGTGCGGATCGCCATTGATGCCATGGGCGGGGACAATGCTCCTGAATGTAATGTGGAGGGCGCGCTTGCAGCGGCTGCGGAGTGGAGTGATATAGAGATCGTGCTGGTCGGCGATGAAGCGCGGCTTGGGCCGCTGCTGAAGACTAAGCCCTCCAACGTTACCGTACGTCATGCGGGGGATGTGATCGGTTCGGATGAAGAGCCGGTGAAGGCGGTCCGCCGCAAAAAGGACTCATCCATGGTCGTAGCCGGACGGATGGTCCGCGAGGGTGAGGCTGATGCCATGATCTCCTCCGGGAATACCGGAGCGCTGATGACTACAGGACTTCTCGTAGTCGGAAGAATGGAAGGGATCGAACGGCCGGCACTGGCTCCGATGATTCCGACGCTGGATGATGTCGGTGTACTGGCCCTGGATCTTGGCGCCAATATGGATGCCAAGCCGCAGCATCTGGCACAGTATGCCTTGATCGGCAGCATATATCGCAACAAAGTGCACGGTATTGCGAAGCCCCGGGTAGGCCTGCTGAACGTCGGGGCTGAGCCGGGCAAGGGAAATGAATTGACCAAGGAAGCCTATCCGCTCCTGGAGGCGCTGCAGGGTATTCATTTTGTCGGCAATGTGGAAGCGCGCGATGTGCTCACCGGAAGCTGCGATGTGCTGGTCTGTGACGGCTTCGCCGGTAATATACTTCTGAAGACGCTGGAAGGAACGGCTGGCGCGATGTTCTCCCTGCTGAAGGAGCAGTTCAGCAAATCGCTTAAGACGAAGCTGGGGGCGGCCATCCTGATGCCGGAGCTTAGAAGCCTGAAGGGCAAGATGGATTATAAGGAGCACGGCGGAGCACCGCTGCTCGGTCTTAGCGGCCTGGTAGTGAAGGGGCATGGTTCGTCCGACGGCAATGCGGTGAAGAATGCGGTAAGACAGGCACGGATTGCACTGAAGGCTGATCTGGTGCCCAGTATATCGAAGGAAATTAGCGGGAAGTGAGTGAAGACATGAGACAATTACGTCCGGTAGGAATTATTGGGACTGGGAAATATGTACCTGAGAGAATATTAACCAACAGCGATCTGGAGAAGATCGTCGAAACGAACGATGAATGGATTGTCAGCCGCACGGGAATCCGGGAACGGCATATTGCGGCCCCGGAACAGGCCACCTCTGATCTGGCCTATGAAGCGGCCCTGAAGGCGCTGGAATCCGCAGGCATGAAGGCCGAGGAGCTCGATCTGATCATTGTAGCTACGGTTACACCTGACAGTGCTTTCCCGTCCACGGCCTGCATTCTTCAGGACAAGCTGGGAGCCAAGAACGCAGCCGCTTTTGACCTGTCGGCCGCCTGCTCCGGCTTCGTCTACAGCCTGGCAACGGCAACGGGCTTTATCCAGAATGGAATGTATAACAATGCGCTGGTGATCGGCGCGGATACGTTGTCGCGTATTACAGACTATACAGACCGCAATACCTGTGTGCTGTTCGGTGACGGTGCCGGTGCGGTAATCGTCGGCGAGGTTCCTGAAGGACGCGGCTTCCAGTCCTTTGATCTGGGGGCGGAAGGCTCTGGCGGCAGCTTGCTTAATCTTGAAGCGGGCGGCTCGCGTCTGCCGGCTTCCCGGCAGACCGTAGAAGACAAGAAACACTTCATTTATATGAATGGCCGTGAGGTCTTCAAGTTCGCGGTACGCGTCATGGGATCGGCCACAGAGCGTGTGCTTACCAAGGCGGGATTGTCTAAGGAGAATATCGACTTGTTCGTGCCGCATCAGGCCAACATCCGGATTATTCAATCCGCTATGCAGCGTCTGGATCTGCCGCCGGAGAAGGTTGTTGTCAACGTTGATAAATACGCGAATACCTCCGCGGCCTCCATTCCGCTGGCTCTTGTAGAAGCAGCCGAGGAAGGCCGGATGAAGGCAGGCGACGCTGTGCTTATGGTCGGCTTCGGCGGCGGACTTACCTGGGGCGCTTCTGTGCTGATCTGGTAAGAATCGGGGCATTACTAAATAAATAACAGGAATCCATAATAGATACGATGCAGCTCAGCTTCGGCGTCAAGTACGCGGCGGAGCTGCAGCTAACGGGAAGGAGCTGTATACCTCATGAGCAAAATCGCATTTGTCTTTCCCGGTCAGGGTGCACAGGCAGTTGGTATGGGTAAGGATGTATATGAAGCATTGCCTCAGAGCCGTGCGGTCTTTGAAAAGGGTGACGAGGTGCTTGGATTTCCGCTGAGCACGCTTGTGTTTGAAGGGCCGGACAGCGAGCTTAAGCAGACGGTGAACACTCAGCCGGCACTGGTTACAGCCAGTGTGGCTTATCTGGAAGCGCTGAGCGGCCTTCAGATTGCGCCGGATTATGTGGCAGGCCACAGCCTTGGCGAATATAGCGCTCTTGTGGCAGCCGGCGTGCTGTCCTTTGAAGATGCTGTAAGGCTGGTCCGCCTGCGCGGACAATTCATGGAAGAAGCAGTACCCGGAGGACAGGGGGCCATGGCAGCAGTGCTTGGAGCAGGTCGTGACGCGCTTACGGAATTATGCCGCAGTATTACAGCGTCGGGTACTCCGGTTGAACTGGCTAATGTCAATTGTCCTGGACAGATTGTGGTCTCCGGTTCCGTGGCCGGTGTCGGTGAGGTGGTCCAGCGTGTGAAGGAAGCCGGGGGCAAACGGGCTATTCCGCTGGAGGTTAGCGGGCCGTTCCACTCTTCATTAATGAAGGGTGCGGCTGATCGGCTGGCTGCCGAGCTGTCGAAGGTAACCTTCAATGCTCCTGCTATGCCGGTAGTGGTCAATGTGACCGCTGCTCCGGTAACAGACCCGGAAGAAATCCGCAAGCTGCTGGTAGAACAGGTATTTTCTCCGGTACTCTGGCAGGATAGCGTGGAATGGCTTATTGGCGCAGGAGTAGATACTTTTGTAGAGATTGGCTCCGGCAGTGTGCTGGCTGGCCTGATCCGTAAGATTGACAGGAATGTCAAGGTTGTGAATATCAACAGTCTGGAGAGTGTACAGGCTGGCTGGTAAGCCGCTTGGCCTAATCATAGCCGCATGATTATCGAAGGGGGACAACATAGCATGTTTGCAGCACTAAAAGGTCAGACCGCCCTTGTAACCGGAGGGTCCCGGGGGATTGGCCGCAGCATTGCCTTGGCACTCGCTGCACATGGCGTGAAGGTGGCCGTGAACTATTCCGGCAGCCTTCAGGCTGCCGAAGAGACCGTAGCCCGGATTCATGAGCTGGGCTCGGAAGGAATCGCTCTGCAGGGGAATGTCGGCCGCAGCAGTGACGCCGAAAACCTGGTCAAAGAGGTTATCCAGGCCTGGGGAAAAATCGATATTCTGGTGAACAATGCGGGCATTACCCGGGACAATCTGATCATGCGTATGAAAGAGGAAGAATTCGATCAGGTCATCGAGACGAATCTGAAGGGCGTATTCAACTGCCTGAAGGCAGTGACCCGCCCGATGATGAAGCAGCGTTATGGCCGGATCATCAATATTTCCTCGGTCGTTGGCGTGACGGGGAATCCCGGACAGGTGAACTATACCGCCGCCAAGGCGGGTGTAATCGGAATGACGAAGTCTGCGGCCCGCGAGCTGTCGGCGCGTGGAATTACCGTGAACTGCATCGCGCCGGGCTTCATTGATACCGACATGACCCGCGAGTTGTCCGATGAGGTTCGCAACGAGCTGATCAAGGGGATTCCCTTGGGAGAGCTTGGGCGGGCGGAGGACATTGCGAATGCGGCGGTATTCCTGGCTTCGGAAGGGGCAGCCTACATGACAGGCCAGACGCTTCATGTGGATGGTGGAATGTACATGTAAGGCTTCGCAGGCTAAAATCATTACGGGGGAAGATGGACAGAGGCGGCCAGGGCAGCGTTTTTTATGCTCTATGGTATTTTGACTTCATATCTCGTATAATACCAAAAGAGGAGGTGAACCGGATGTCCGATGTATTAGAGCGTGTAACACGCATTGTCATCGACCGCTTAGGTGCCGATGAAGCAGAGGTAACATTAGAAGCGTCTTTCAAAGATGATTTAGGTGCTGATTCTCTTGATGTAGTAGAATTGGTAATGGAATTGGAAGATGAATTTGATATGGAAATCTCTGATGAAGATGCAGAGAGAATTACGACCGTGGGTGAAGTTGTGAAGTACATACAATCTCATACCTAGAGTCATATGATTGAGGGTCCCGTTCCTGCCAGGGCGGGACTTCTCCTCATTTTACAGTGATAATAAGAGAACCGCAGATTAACTAATCCTGCGGCGACTGCAGTTTATATAGACATCTGGCGTGTTTCGTTTACAAGTTGTAGAGGTACACAGCCTACAGACGGGGTGATTATGTTTGAATCATAGAGTGGTTGTAACAGGTATGGGTGTGATGACTTCGCTGGGTAAGGATCTTGAGACGTTCTGGGATAACCTCATGAGCGGCAAGTCCGGAGTATCCCTGGTTGAAGCTTTTGATGTCAGTGAATATCCAACACGAATTGCTTCTTCGGTTAAGGATTTCGATGCGGAAGCACGCTTTGGCCGCAAGGAAGCCCGTAAGATGGACCGGTTCGTACAATTCGCGGTTGCTGCTGGTGAAGATGCGCTGAAGGACAGCGGACTTACGATTGGTGAAGATATCGATGCAGAGCGGATCGGGGTATCAGTCGGTTCTGGAATCGGCGGCCTGGGCACATGGGAAGATAACCACAACCTGCTGCTCGAAAAAGGCCCGAAGCGGGTCAGCCCGTTCTTCATTCCTATGATGATTGCCAACATGGGCTCCGGCCAGCTGTCAATCAATCTCGGTGCCAAGGGACCGAATACAACGACAGTAACCGCTTGTGCTACAGGTAGTCACTCCGTCGGGGAATCCTTCCGTCTGATCCAGCGCGGTGATGCGGATGCAATGATCTGCGGCGGTGCGGAAGCGACCATTCGCCCTACAGGAATGGCAGGCTTTTGTGCAATGAGAGCCATGTCTACCCGTAATGATGAGCCGGAGAAGGCCAGCCGCCCGTTTGATGTGGGCCGTGACGGTTTCGTCATGGGCGAGGGTGCGGGAATCCTGATTCTCGAATCCCTGGAACACGCCGAGAAGCGCGGAGCCAAGATCTATGCTGAAGTGATCGGATATGGCCTTAGCGCCGATGCCCATCACATGACAGAGCCTGATCCTGACGGTGCAGCACGCTGCATGAAGATGGCGATTCGTGATGCCGGAATTAATGCTGAGGATATCGACTATATCAATGCGCATGGCACATCTACACCGGTAGGCGACAAATCGGAGACAGCCGCTGTGAAGAAGGCGCTTGGAGAGCATGCGTACAAGGTAGCGATCAGCTCGACCAAATCAATGACAGGCCACTTGCTTGGTGCTGCCGGCGGTGTGGAAGCGATTATCTGCGGGCTGTCCCTGCAGAAGGGCATGATTGCTCCTACCATCAATCTGGACAACCCTGACCCGGACTGCGATTTGGACTATGTTCCGAATGTGCCGCGTAAGGCTGAGCTTAACATCGCAATGTCGAATTCCTTCGGCTTCGGAGGGCATAACGCGACCGTTATTCTCAAAAAATATAATAAGTAAGGGGAGACAGTGCAGTGAAAGGAGACCTGAAGCAGTTACAAAGCCAACTTCAAATCCAATTTCACGATCCTGTACTTCTGAAGCAGGCCTTTACCCATGCATCCTATGTGAACGAACACCGGTTCAATCAGCATCAGGATAACGAGCGCCTTGAGTTCCTGGGTGATGCGGTGCTTGAGCTGACGGTGTCCGAATATCTGTACAATCTGCTCCCGGACAGACCCGAGGGTGAACTGACCAAGCTGCGTGCGGCGATTGTGTGTGAGCCGTCGCTGGTCCGGTTCGCCGAAACCTTGGGCTTCGGGCGATTCGTACTGCTGGGAAAAGGGGAAGAGCTGACGGGCGGGCGTACCCGCCCGGCTCTGCTGGCCGATGTGTTCGAAGCCTTCGTGGGAGCGCTCTATCTCGATCAAGGCCTGGAAACGGCCCGGAGATTTCTGGATAATCACGTATTCCCGCTGGTTGAGACCGACGGTAAGCTGCAAATGCAGATGAGCGATTTCAAGACAGAGCTTCAGGAACTGATACAGCATCATGGCATGGGTACGCTGGAATACCGGATTATTGAAGAACGCGGTCCGGCGCACGAGCGTGAGTTCGTCTCTGAAGTCTATATGGCCAGCCGTTCACTCGGCAGTGGCAGCGGCCGCTCCAAGAAGGAAGCGGAGCAGCAGGCAGCGGCAGCGGCGTTATTGCTTCTGAAGGAAGACGGCGCTTGAAGGCATATTTGAACGAGTAGAAGCGGAGTAGAGCAGCAATGGTCTGAATGCCGGCGATATCGGCGGAAGTCAGACTTTTGCTGCTCTTTTTCGGAATATCGGAAATTATATGTTTTGGGGTACCCACAAAGTACTTGAGTAAACATCGAAGCAGGTGCACCCCTTTGTGGGGTGTTTTGGCAAGAAAACACTATGGTATAATGGGTCAGAGGTGATTGGCGAGTTATGTTTCTGAAACGGATTGAATTAGCGGGCTTCAAATCATTTGCCGACAAAACGGAGATGGAATTTGTGCGCGGCATTACGGCTGTAGTCGGCCCGAACGGAAGCGGCAAAAGCAATATATCCGACGGCATACGCTGGGTGCTTGGGGAGCAGAGTGCCAAGTCCCTGCGCGGCGGCAAGATGGAGGATATTATATTTGCCGGAAGCGATGCCCGCAAGGCGGTCAATTACGGCGAAGTTTCGCTGACACTGGATAACGAGGATCATGTGCTGCCGCTGGATTTCAGCGAGGTGACCGTGACCCGGCGTGTCCACCGCAGCGGAGACAGTGAATATCTGATCAATAAGCAGGCTTGCAGGCTGAAAGATATCACAGAGCTGTTCATGGATACCGGCATTGGCCGTGAAGCTTATTCGATTATTGGACAAGGCCGGATTGAAGAGATTCTTAGTACCCGTTCTGAAGACCGGAGGGGGATCTTTGAAGAGGCTTCAGGTATTGTTAAATATAAGTCACGTAAAAAAGATGCCGGCCGCAAGCTCGACGAGACCGAGCAGAATTTGCTGCGGATTCATGACCTGATCAGTGAGCTTGAGGATCAGGTGGGACCGCTGAAGGACCAGTCTGAGAAGGCACTCCGCTATAAGGAGCTGCGTGAGCAGCTTAAAGTTCTGGAGATTTCGGTATATGTGCATCAGATCGAAGGCATACATACATCCTGGCAGGAGGGTAATGCCCGCCTGGAGGTGCTTAAGACGGAGCAGCTGGAGCTGTCTACTGTAGTCTCTGCCCATGATGCCAAGCTGGAGAGCGGCCGGGCCGAGCTGCGTAATCTGGAGCAGGAAGTGGAGAAGCTGCAGGAGCAGCTGCTGCGCAGCAGCGAAGCCAACGAGAAGAGTGAAGGCTACGGAGAGCTGCTGAAGGAGCGCCGCAGGAATCTGGAGCAGAACCGGGAACAGCTTATGCAGACTCTGGGTTCTGTAGGGGAACGTTCCGAGGGGCGGCAGCGCGAGCTGGCCGAGCTGGAGCATAAGCTGAAGCAGGCCAGACAAGCACTGGAGGAGCTGCGGGCACAGCTTGCGGATGAGGAATCGAACCTGCAGGGTGTGGCCGGTGGTATCAGCCAGAGCAAGGAAGAGAAGCTGAAAAGCGCTTTGCTTGAGCTGATGAACCTGATGGCCCAGGCGCGCAACGAGATCCGCTATGCGGATCAGCAGAAAGAGAGCCTGGAGCGGCGGATGAGCCGCAGCCAGGAAGAGAGCGGCAAGTGGACAGCCCGTCTGGAGGAGCTGGTCTCCGCCCAAGCAGGGCTGAAGGATAAGATTACCGCGCTCGGCAAGGAGATCGGCCTGCTGCGCGGCGCGTACATTACGGAGAGCGAGCAGACCGGTAAACGGCAGAAGCTGCTCGAAGAAACGCAGAGCGGCCTGCGCAAATGGGAACAGAAGCGCGAAGCCCAGGTCTCCCGGCATGAGACGATGAAGGAAATGCAGGATGATTTTGACGGCTTCATGCTTGGGGTCAAAGAGGTGCTGAAGGGCGCGCGCAAAGGACAGGTAAGCGGTGTACACGGCGCAGTTGCCGAGTTGATCTCCGTTCCCGAGAAGCTGGAAATGGCGATTGAGACCGCGATGGGCGCTTCCTTGCAGCATGTGGTCATGGAGAATGAGGCGGTGTCCCGGCAGGCGATTGCGTTCCTGAAGCAGCGTCAGCTCGGGCGGGCGACCTTCCTGCCACTGGATGTTATCCGGCCCCGGCAGATTACCGGCAGTGACCGCAGCTTGGTGCAAGGTGCCGAAGGGTTTGTCGGCATCGGTTCGGAGCTGGTCGGCTATGAAGAGAAGTATGGAAGCATTATCGGAAGCTTGCTCGGCAATGTCGTGATCGCTGAGAGTCTGGAGCAGGCGAACCGCATTGCGGCCAAATGCCAGTACCGCTACAGAGTGGTTACGCTTGAAGGCGATGTCGTGAATGCAGGCGGTTCGATGACAGGCGGCAGCCAGCATAAGAAGAACAACAGCTTGCTTAGCCGCAAGCGGCAGCTTGACCAGCTCTCCGGTGAGATTGAGGAAAGCGAGCAGCAGATTGCCAAGCTGATGCAGGGAATCAGCCGCTTGCGCGCCGAACAGGACAAGGCTTCTCAGAAGCTGGAGGAGCTGCGTCATGACGGTGACGAGAAGCGTCTGGAGGAACAGCGTGTATCCGGCGATCTGAAGCAGCTGGAGCAGGAGCTGCGGCATGTGCAGGAACAGGTAGAGGGCGCAGGCGCGGAGCGCAGCGGCTTCGAGCATGAGGCGCGGGGGCTGGACGAGACCCGCAAGCAGGCCGAAGCTGAGCTGGCCCGGCTGGAGAAGGAAGAGCAGGAGGCGCATGCGGCGATCCGCAGTGCCGAATCGGACCGCAAGGCGAATGAATCGGCCAAGGAAGAGCTGCAGGGCAAGCTGACCGGGATGAAGGTCACGGAGGGCAAGCTGGATCAGGAGATCTTCTCGCTGGAAGAGCAGCTCCGACGGATGAGGCAGGATGCCGGCTCCCAGGAGAAGGAGCTGCGCCAGAGCCGCAGCCTGCTGATGACAATCGAGCAGGATCTGGAAGAGAATGCACGGGAGACCGTGAAGCAGAAGGAAGAGGTCAACAGTCTGCGGCTGAGCAAGGAGGATACGTCTGCGAGGCTTGACCTGGCCCGTGCTGACCGCGCGGCGATCTCGCGCAAGCTGGAGCTGGCCGAAGGCGAGACCAAAGACCAGCGGCAGGCGCTCCGGGCGGTTGAAGACAAGCTCCGTTCCACGGAGGTTGCCGTTGGCCGGCTCGATGTGGAGCTGGACAATATCCTCCGCAAGCTGAGCGATGACTATGAGCTCAGCTACGAGCTAGCGAAGCAGCGTTATCCGGTACCGGAGGATGTGCCTGCGGCACAGCTGGAGGTGCAGCGTCTGAAGCGCAGCATCTCCGGTCTGGGCGAGGTCAACCTGGGCGCGATTGAAGAGTATCAACGGGTGCATGAGCGGTATACTTTTCTCAGCGGGCAAAAGGATGATCTGGTGGAAGCCAAAACAACGCTGTATCATGTAATCCATGAGATGGAAGAGGAGATGTCGAAGCGCTTCAAGCAGACCTTCGATGCGATCCGCCGGGAATTCGGCACGGTGTTCACGAAGCTGTTCGGCGGCGGACGGGCAGATCTGCAGCTGCTGGACCCCGAGCATATGCTCGATACCGGGATTGATATCGTTGCCCAGCCGCCGGGCAAGAAGCTGCAGAATCTCCAGCTTCTCTCCGGCGGGGAACGCGCCTTGACCGCAATGGCTCTCCTGTTCGCCATTCTGCAGGTGAAGCCGGTGCCGTTCTGTGTGCTGGATGAGGTGGAAGCGGCGCTGGATGAAGCCAATGTGGTACGCTTCGCCCAGTACCTGCGCGAGTTCTCGGAGCAGACGCAGTTCATCGTAGTGACACACCGCAAGGGAACGATGGAGGAAGCCGATGTGCTCTATGGCGTGACGATGGAGGAAGGCGGCGTATCCAAGCTCGTATCCGTGCGGCTGGAGGATGAAGAAGCTGAGATAGCTTAATTAGACGCAGGATTCATGAAGTGATCCCTATAACCCTTTAGGAGGAAGCATAAGCATATGAGTTTTTTCAAAAAACTGAAAGACAGCATCTCCGGCAAAACGGAAAGCGTAACGAAACAGTTCCGTGACGGTCTGGAGAAAACACGCAAGGGCTTCGTTGAGAAGGTCTCTGATCTGATGATCCGCCGCAAAAAGATAGATGAAGAGTTCTATGAGGAACTGGAGGAGATTCTGATCGGCGCCGATGTAGGCGTAAATACGGTCATGAATCTAGTGGAGGAGCTGCGCGCCGAAGTGAAGCAGAAGCGGATCGAGGACGCGGCAGAGCTTCAGCCGATTCTCTCCCGCAAGCTGATGGAGCTGCTGCGCGGCGATGACGACAACAGTCTGAACGAGAATCCGGACGGCATTACTGTGATCCTGTTCGTCGGTGTGAACGGAGTCGGGAAGACCACGACCATCGGCAAGCTGGCGCACCGCTACAAGCAGGAAGGCAAGAAGGTGCTGCTGGCGGCAGGCGACACCTTCCGTGCCGGAGCCATTGAGCAGCTTGAGGTGTGGGGCAAGCGTGCCGGGGTTGATGTTATCAAGCAGCAGTCGGGCTCCGATCCGGCAGCGGTGATGTTCGATGCGGTTCAGGCTGCCAAGCAGCGCGGTGTGGATGTGCTGATCTGCGATACGGCAGGCCGGCTGCAGAACAAGAGTAATCTGATGGAAGAGCTGAACAAGATCTTCCGTGTCATTCAGCGCGAGATTCCAAGCGCCCCGCATGAGGTACTGATGGTGCTGGATGCGACCACCGGGCAGAATGCGCTGACTCAGGCCAAGCTGTTCGGCGAGAAGAGCGGCGTGACCGGTCTCGTACTAACGAAGCTGGACGGTACGGCGAAGGGTGGTATCGTGGTAGCGATCCGCCAGGAAATGAACCTGCCAGTGAAGCTGGTGGGTCTCGGCGAGAAAATGGAAGATCTTCAGCCGTTCGACTCCGACCAGTTCGTGCACGCCCTGTTCGCAGGCATGATCTCTGAAGAAGCGGACGCCGAAGAGTAATCACTCTGGGCAAGAGCTGAATGGGTAGTCGGAGACCTTTAACTACAATAGATGACTGCGCTGCAACCTCCCTTTGGAATGAAATATTCCACGGGGAGGTTTTTTTGTTGAACGGACTGGACCAGCACAAGGGGGAGGGAAATCGGAAAATAGGAAATAGGGAGCCGGAAATAGTTGGATTTTCTCCACTTGCTTGCCCTTATCCCTCAGAAATCGAAGAATTAAGATACGTTTGTCCACCTGCTGTTGCGGGGCTGCCGCTTCTTGGCTTCCCGCGCAGAATCCCCCGCCAAGGACATATCCTGCTCTGCAGAAAGGAGCCTCCACCAGTGCATAATCATCCTTCGGCGTACTCCCCTTTTGGCCTTTCAAAGGATATGCAGAAATCATGTTAAAAATACAACATATGAAAAATTCATAACAGTACTGCTTGTCAGCGCTCCAGCATACAATTGGATGTGGAATTCACTCTGTACGTCCCTGAAAGCAGTGAAAAGAGAAAGGAAGCGATTCCAAACCGGCAGAATGGTTAAGAAACTCCATTTTGCTGTTATATATATTGACATGAATAATATCATTTACGTATTATGAAGGTAGTGAAACATATTTTCATGGTGAATTTTTAAATTTTGAACTTATTTGTTAAGAAACATAACACATTATACTGATCCGAGAGGAGTCGGGCTCATGTCCAAACTAGATCCTTTGCCCGGTCTGTCTCCGTATCCGCTGCAGCATTTCTATGATGAGATGTATGCGGATGAACGGAACGTCCGGCCTCATTACAAGCATGTGAACCGCATGTTTTCCGGGATGAGCCCCGAAGAGCTGCAAGGCAAGCAGAAGCTGATGCAGCGTCGGATGATGGAAGAAGGCATTACCTTTACTCTATATAACCCGGCACAGGATCAGCCTATGGAGCGGACGATTCCTTTTGACATGATTCCGCGCATTATTCCGAAAATGGAATGGGAACGGCTGGAGGCGGGCATTGTGCAGCGGATTACGGCACTGAATCTGTTCATTCATGATATTTACCATGAACAGTACATTGTGAAGGACGGCATTGTGCCGCGGCGGATGATTATTTCCAACTGTTATTTCCGGCCGGAAATGTGCGGACTCCGCGTACCCGGCGGCGCATACATCACCACTTCAGGCATCGATCTGATCCGCCATCATGACGGGGAGTATTACGTGCTTGAGGATAATCTGCGTACACCTTCCGGCTTCTCTTATCTGTTCAAAGGCAGATCGCTCATGAACCAGCTGTTTCCTGAATTGTCGTTTGCCAGCTCGATCCGCGATGTGGATCACAGCCTGAACCGCTTCCTGTCCGTGCTGCGCAGCCTGTCTCCGTCCCGGACCAAAGACCCGGTCATTGCCCTGCTGACACCGGGGGAATACAATTCTGCTTATTATGAACATGCTTTCCTGGCGCAGCAGATGGGCATTCATCTGGTAGAGGGCCGCGATCTGGTCGCCCAGGACCACAAAATCTACCTGAAGGTGATGAACGGTCTGCGCAGGGTCGATGTGCTGTACCGGCGGCTGGATGATGATTTCATTGATCCGCTCGCTTTTCAGCCTAACTCGCTGCTGGGGGTCGCAGGTCTGATGAATGCCTACCGGGCAGGAAATATCACGATTGCCAATGCGCCCGGAACCGGGGTAGCCGATGACAAGGCCATGTATGTGTATGTCCCCGATATGATCCGCTATTACCTTAACGAAGAACCGATTCTGGGCAATGTACCGACCTATCTGCTGTCACGGCCGCAAGAGCGCCAGTATGTGCTGGATCATCTCGCTGAAATGGTGGTGAAGGAGACGTCTCTCTCCGGGGGGTACGGCATGCTGATCGGAAGTGAAGCAACGAAGCAGGAGCTGATAGACTTCCGGCTCAAAATACTGGCAGAACCGGAGCGTTATATCGCTCAGCCGATCATGTCGCTGTCCCGTGCGCCGGTCTTGTCAGAAGCGAGCATGGCTCCGCGGCATATCGATCTCAGAGCATTTGTGCTGATGGGGGCTGACCGTAAGCCGCATGTCATTCCAGGGGGACTCACCCGGGTGGCGATGCGCGAAGGCTCGCTGGTCGTGAACTCCTCCCAAGGCGGCGGAGTGAAGGATACCTGGGTAATGGCCTAGAGACTCTAAGGTAAAGGGGGAGCTAAAATGCTAAATCGCAATGCGGAGGCTCTATTCTGGATCGGCCGGTATATTGAACGGGCTGAGAATCACGCCCGGCTGATCGATGTACATTACCATATCCAGCAGGAAGAGGATTTCCAGGAAGAGGGCCACAAGTGGTCACGCCTGATTAACGCGCTTGGGGTGCGGAACGAATATCTGCGGCAATTCGAGAGCTTCAGCGAGCAGGATGTGTTGTCCTTTATCACGCTGGATCTCGGGAACACCAATTCCTTGTTCTCCTGTGTGCATCAGGCAAGGAATAATCTGCGCACTCTGCGGCAGCATCTGCCGAGCGAGCTTTGGGATATTGTCAACGGCTTCAACCTATGGCTCGGGGAGCAGTCGGTAGCGGATATCATGCGCGGTCCCCATCAATTCTATCAGCAGGTTAAGGAACGGGCGGCGATGTTCCTCGGCGCGGAGCAATCGGTGATGCTCCGGGGCAACGAATGGCATTTCATCGAGAGCGGCCGGTTTCTGGAACGGGCGGAGAATACGACGCGTATCCTGCAGACCGTCACGGTATCCTGCAAGTCGAAGGATATCAATTCCATCTATACCCAGCTTCAGGCTGTGCTGAAATCGGTGAGCGGTTATCAGTCCTTCCGCCGGTATTATGCCGATGATATGTCGCCGGAGTGCATCCTCGAATTCCTGATCGTGAACCCGTTTTTCCCCCGTTCGATCCGTTTCTCGTTCCACAAGCTGGAGGAGCATCTGGCCAAGCTGGAGCTGGACACTACTGAGAAGGGCTCGGGGCATGAGAAGGTGATCCGGCAAGCAGGCAAGATCAAGGCGGAGCTGGATTATATGGAGAAGGACGAGATGTCCGGGGACCTGGCCCTGGATGTACTGGAGTCACTGATGATATCCTGTCAGAGGCTCGGCCGAACGATGGACGGTGCTTTTTTTCGCCGTGAAGGAGTCTCAGTATGAAAATACAAATCAACCACACAACTACCTACAACTACCCCGAACCGGTGACGGACAGTGTCAATGAGATCCGGCTGACGCCGCGCACGAACTACCGGCAATCCTGTTATCACCATGAGGTGGAGGTGCATCCGCCGGCCAATCTGCTAACCTATGAGGATTTCTTCGGCAACCGGGTCCATGCCTATTCGGTGAACAAGCCGCACACGGAAATGGTGATTCACACCAAGGCTACAGTGGTCACGCTCGATAAGGCGCAAGGCGCAGATCTGCCGCATATACCGCTCGAGGAGCAGGTGAAGCTGCTGAATGACGAGAAGTTTCAGAACCGGTATATAGAGTTTATTCTGCCTACCCGCTACACCGAGGTGACGCCGGAGCTGGTCGAGTTTGCTTCGCAGCATCCTTTTGAGGACGCCGAGGATATGTATGAATGGACTAAGAAGCTGTCGTCCACGATCTATGAGCAGTTTACGTACGATCCTGAGGCAACGAGCGTCAATACTACGGTAAAAAGAGCGCTGATGCTCAAACGCGGAGTCTGCCAGGACTATGCGCATCTGATGATTGCAGTCTGCCGCAGTGTCGGCTTGCCCTCGCGTTATGTGAGCGGGTACCATTTTGTCGGGGATCTGCAGGGGGGCAACGCCAACTTCGAACAGGCCTCACATGCCTGGGTGGAGACGCATATTCCGGGTACGGGCTGGCTGGGCTTCGATCCGACCAACAATGTTGAAGTGAGCTGGCGGTATATCAAGCTTGGGCATGGACGGGATTATAAGGATATTGTTCCGGTCAAAGGCGTATACCGTGGAGGAGCGGGCAAGCTTACGGTCAAGGTGGATGTACGGCACTTGGAGAATTGAATGTGTTAGAGCAGGCCCCGCGAAAGTGGGGCTTTTGCTGTTGCGGATAAGGTGCATCGTAGACCCAATTAGCTGATGTGCTGTGCATGTTGCACAAGGCTTGTGCAATTTTTTGCATAACATGATTATAATCAAGCATCAATTGGGTAATCTTGAAACAGAGCCATTACAAGCAGAATGGTATTTATGGAAGGAGAGTGTACATATGAGCCCAAATATAGCAAAAAAGCAGCGTTTTCAAGGGAAAACAGCCATAATTACAGGTGCGGGCTCTGGAATCGGCAGAGCGGCAGCGATCCAGCTGGCACGTGAGGGCGCGAATGTCGCCTTGTTCGATCTGGTGAACGAACGTACCTCTATCCTGGAACAGAAGCTGAACAAGCTCCGCAAGGACTGTGCATTAGCAATTGATGTGGATACTTCGGATGCCGGCCGGATGGAGGAAGCGGTGCGCAGAACCGTGGAGCATTTCGGAGGTCTGGACATTGTGTTCGCCAATGCAGGGATTAACGGAGTGGTCGGGCCGATTGAGGAGCTGAGCGTAAATGATTGGGAGAAGACCCTGTCGGTCAACCTCACAGGTACCTTCCTGACGCTGAAATACAGCATTCCTCACCTGAAGGAGAAGGGCAAAGGCAGCATTATTATTACCAGCTCAATCAACGGCAACAGCAGATTTACCAGCTTCGGCTGGTCACCATATAGTACTACTAAGGCCGGGCAGGTTGCTTTTGCCAAGATGGCTGCACTAGAACTGGCCAAGTTCAAAATTCGTGTCAATGTCATTTGTCCGGGAGCCATCGCCACGAATATCGACGAGAGCACGGAGTGGAACGAGGATGTGGAGTCGATTGTTATTCCAATTGAATTCCCTGAAGGAGCGCAGCCGCTTGCAGACGGACCGGGCAAACCGGAGAATGTAGCCGATCTGGTCGCCTTCCTGGCCTCGGATGAATCTATTCATATTACAGGCTCGCAGATTGTGATTGACGGTGCGGAGTCTTTGTTGTCTTAGGTATATCCTTAAGGAAAAGGTGATTTCATGAATCCAGAAGTGACTGATTACATTGCTCAGATCAAGCTGCCCTGGCAATCGGAGATATGCTCCAAGCTGCGTGAGATCATTCATGGGGCAATCCCGGAGGTAGCGGAACGAATTCAGTATGGCAAACCGCATTTTCTCAAAAACGGGAAATATGCCGCTGTCCTCTCTACCGCCAAAGGCTGGGTGAGCTTCTCCATCTTCAACGCAGCAGCGCTGGAAGTGCCTGAAGGCCAATTCGAAGCGGGGAGTGGGGATCGCCTCACAACCAAGCTGACGGAGGGCAAGGCTGTGGATTATGAACTGCTGTCTTCCTTGCTGAAGCAGGCTTCTGCTGCATTATAAGAACTGACAAATAGCGATCCTCCGGGATATAGAGACACTGCCATGATTGGCGGTGTTTTTCTGTATGCGACAAACAGTCTAATTAGATAGTTGTAAAATAACAAACGAAATGATAATATGTCTATATAAAAGTGAACAAAGGGTGTGGTGGTCCAGTTGGCAGGAGAGAATGAGGCAGTGCAGATATCGGAGAAATTCTGGAATGCTTCCATTGCAGAATTGAAGCAGGGCTATAATGTGGAGACGGAAGCGCGTAAGGAAAGGTATCATTGTCTGGTCTGCGGGATGCCCTTCGAGAAGGGTTTAATCTATAAGGATGGCGAGCAGTATTACGAAGCGGAGAAGTTCGCAGCTCTGCATGTGGACCGGATTCATGGCGGGATGTTCAACTGGCTGCTGACGCTGGACAAGAAGCTGAGCGGGTTAACCGAATTGCAAAAGGGGCTGCTCCAGGCTTTCCGCCAAAGTCTTAGCGATGCAGAGGCGGCCAAGGAGCTGGGAATCGGCAGCACCTCCACGGTGCGCAACCACCGGTTCACGCTTCGCGAGAAGGTGAAGCAGGCCAAGCTGTTTTTGGCGGTCATGGAGCTGGTTGAGGAGAAGCCGGGAGCTTCATCGCCTTTTGTGAGTATTCCGCGTACGGCTGTGATGGTCGATGAACGGTTTGCGATTACCGAGCAGGAGAACGCCGAGATTCTAGGCGCCTATTTCAAACAAGGGCCGGACGGCCCGTTGTCAGAGTTCCCTAAGCGGCAGAAGCGTAAGGCGGCTATTCTGCGCCATCTGATTCAGCGGTTCGAAACGGGACGCAAATATAGCGAGAAAGAGATTAATGCTGTGCTGGAAGCGGCTTATCCCGATTATGTGACGCTGCGGCGTTACCTGATTGATTACGGGCTGCTGGACCGCGAGGATGACGGCAGCAGATACTGGGTGAAATTATAACGGAGAGAAGAAGGGGAGAGAAGAAATGACGGATAAAGCCAGACGCAAGGAACTGGGATATAATTACGCGCATTCGCACAGGCCGATGGGGGTCTACAGAATTGTAAATACCGGCAATGAGAAAATGTATATTGGCAGCAGCCTGAATCTCGACGGGGTCTGGAACAAGCATAAATTCATGCTGGATATCAAAGCCCATGACAACAAGGAGCTGCAGAGCGACTGGAATGAACGCGGGGAAGCGGGCTTCCGCTTCGAGGTGCTGGAGCAGATTAAGCCGGAAGAGGATTTCGTGGCCGATGTGCTGGAGCTGAAGAAATACCGCAAGCAGCTGCCGGATATGGAGAGTAAATGGCTGGAGCAGCTGTCTCCTTACGGAGAGCGCGGATATCATAAGCAGAAATAGAATGAAAGGTACGGTGGATATGGCTATACTATCTTGGCTTGCAGAACAGAGAATTCAGGAAGCGATGCGCAGCGGAGAGTTCGCCAATCTGCCGGGGCACGGCAAGCCGCTGGAGCTGGAGGATCTCTCCGGCGTACCCGAGGAATTACGGATGTCCTACAAGATTATGAAGAACGCCGGGCTGCTGCCGGAGGAATTGACGCTGCGGGCTGAGTGCGTAACGCTCGAAGAGCTGCTGGTGGCTTGCCACCGCAGCGGCAACAACGACACTGGCGAACGTAAGGAGCTGGAAACCAAGCTCTCGCTCAAGCGTCTTCGTCTCCAACAGCTTCTTCAGGAACGCGGGCTGGAGGGCAATGCTGCATATGCGGATTACGGGGACGCGATCCGGCAGCGGCTGACGGGAATAGAAGAGTAAGCAGGAAACCTCCGGTTCTATGAACTGGAGGTTTTGTGCTGGGTAGGGGAATGGGGGAAGTGCGTTTCTAAAACCACCGCCAGTAGATGCTGTTTTTCCACGTGCTTGCCTACAATCCGCCGAAACCCTGAATGTTCACCGTAAGGGCGACTAAGCTTCTACTTGATATCCGGGGCGGTTTCACCCATGATAATGAAATGGATATGAAACTTAACTTTTAGCGGATGATGGAGAGATGAAATGAATCAGCTTCCGATTATGCAGGTGCTCCCTGACCTGAAGAGGATTTTAACTGACCGTACAGCGGCTATTCTGATCGCCGAACCCGGAGCGGGGAAGACAACGGCTGTGCCGCCTGCTTTTTTGGAGGAGCCCTGGCTGGCCGGTAAAACCATTCTGATGCTGGAGCCCAGACGTCTGGCAGCCCGTTCGGCCGCAGGCTACATGGCTTCCTGTATGGGGGAGAGTGTCGGTCAGACCGTAGGCTACCGTATGCGGATGGATACCAAGGTGGGGCGGAATACACGGATTGTTGTTGTGACGGAAGGCGTGCTGACGAGAATGCTCCAGAGCGATCCTTCACTGGGGGATGTGGGGCTTGTGATCTTCGATGAGTTCCATGAGCGCAGCCTGCATGCGGATCTTGGATTGGCGCTGGCGCTTGAAGCGCAGAGTGTGCTGCGCGAGGATCTGCGTATTCTGGTGATGTCTGCGACCCTGGATGGAGACCGTGTGGCTTCTCTGTTGAACGAAGCGCCAGTCGTCCGTTGTCCGGGCCGTACCTATCCGGTGGATACGATCTATATGCCGGAGGCAGGCAATGCTACCCTTACTACCCCCGAGAAATCCGCAGCCGCCGCTGTCCGCCGGGCGCTCGCTGAGCAGCCGGGGGATGTGCTTGTCTTTCTGCCCGGCGAGCGGGAGATCCGCCGGACGGAGCAGGAGCTGGCATTAGGGAGTCTGCCACCGGGGACAGTGCTGCGTCCGTTATATGGCCAATTGCCGCAGCCGCAGCAGGATGCAGCGGTGGCTCCTGCTGTAGATGGCGAGCGGAAGGTCGTGCTGGCGACCTCCATTGCCGAGACGAGTCTTACGATAGAAGGGGTTCGCACGGTGATTGACACGGGGCTTCGCCGGACGCAGGTATTCTCTGCACGTACCGGCATGCCGCGCTTGACGACGGTGCCGGTCTCGAAGGCATCGGCCGATCAGCGGCGCGGCCGGGCAGGCCGCACTGCGCCGGGCGTCTGCTACAGGCTGTGGAGCCGGGAGGCGCATGATCATCTGCCGGACGACAACGTGCCGGAGATCATGGAGACCGACCTGGCGCAGCTCGCCCTGGAGCTGGCGCTATGGGGCGTGCGCGATCCTGGAGCGCTCGCCTGGCTGGACGCGCCGCCTGCCGCGCCTTACGCGCAGGCCACGGCGCTGCTGCGCCAGCTCGGCGCGCTGGACGCCGGCGGCGCCATTACGCCGCACGGCCGCAGCATGGCCGTGCTTGGCGCGCACCCGCGCATCGCGCATATGCTGCTGCGCGCGGCAGACCTTGCAGCCGCGCCGCTCGCCGCCAGGCTCGCAGCGCTGCTGCAGGAGCGGGACCTCTTCCGGGGTCCCGCGGCTCTAGATAGCGACCTCACGCTGCGCGTGGAGGCGCTATTCGGGTTCGAGCGCTCCGCCAGCAGCGGCGGAGCGGACCCGGCGGCCTTGCGCGCGGTGCAGCGCGAGAGCCGGGTCTTCCTGGCGCAGCTGCAGGCAGCGCCGGGCGAAGGGCCGGGCGACATCAGCCGCAGCGGCCTGCTGCTGTCGTTCGCCTATCCCGACCGCATAGGGCAGAAACGCGGCGACGGCGCGTTTCTGCTCTCGGGCGGCCGGGGGGCGGCCATGCGCGAGGGGCAGCCGCTGGCGCGCTCGCCCTATATCGTGGCGCCCGGCGTGGATGACCGTGCCGGGCAGAGCAGGATTATGCTTGCCGCAGCGCTCTCCGAGCAGGACCTGCTGAAGCATCATGCGGACAGCCTTCTGGAGGAGCGCGAAGTCTACTGGGACAGCGAGAGCGGAAGCGTGAAGGCGCGTAGAGTGACCCGTTTGGGGACGCTCATTCTGAAGCAAACGACCCATGAGCGGGCTACTCCCGAGGAGACAGAGAGCGTATTGCTGAAGGTAATCGCTGCAGAAGGGCTACAACTGCTGCCTTGGGAGAAAGGGACCACCCAGCTGCGGCAGCGGATGGAATTCATGCACTCGCTGCGGGCCGAGTGGCCCGATATGTCGGATGAGGCGTTGACGGATACATTGGAGGAATGGCTGGCACCTTTTATACAAGGGATGCGGAATCTCCGTGATTTACAGCGGGTGAAGCTGACGCAGGCGCTGGAGGGGATGCTGGACTGGAATAGCCGCCAATTGCTGAACAAGGAGGCGCCGACGCATATTACGGTGCCGAGCGGTTCGCGTGTCCCCTTGGATTACAGCAATCCGGGAGCGCCGGTACTGGCGGTAAGGCTGCAGGAGATGTTCGGGCAGATCAATACCCCACGGATAGGGGGAGGGAAGGTTCCGGTGCTGCTGCACCTGCTGTCTCCGGCGAGAAGGCCGATGCAGATTACTTCAGATCTGGCGAGCTTCTGGCAGAACACCTATTTTGAGGTGAAAAAAGATCTGAAAGGCCGTTATCCCAAGCACTACTGGCCGGATAATCCGCTGGAGGCAGTGCCGACCAACCGCACCCGTTCTTCCAAATAGATTGAGTGATGATTAGGAATTAATGCAGCCGGTGAAGTTTTTCCTGTTTGGGCACCGTGTGAACGGGTAATACAATAGCGAACAACAATTACGAAGGAGGGCTTCAAGTGACAGAGAAAATTATTGGCGTATTCGATACGGAACAAGAAGCAACCAGAGCGATTGAAAGTTTGCAGAGTCAAGGGTTCACGAACGATGAGATTTCAGTAATTACGAAGGATCGAGATGACCTGAAACACATCTCCGAAGATACAGGAACGATGGCGCCGGAAGGCGTTGCTACAGGTGCAGCCACCGGCGGTGTAGTTGGCGGAATTACCGGCTTGCTGGCCGGGATCGGTGCACTGGCTATTCCGGGGATCGGTCCAATTCTTGCGGCGGGTCCAATCGTAGCTACACTGACAGGGGCTGCCATCGGAGTAGGAGCAGGCGGACTGGTGGGCGGATTAATCGGACTCGGTATTCCCGAGGATGAGGCCAGAGATTATGAAGGCTATATCGACAGCGGCAAAATCCTCGTCCTCGTCGATGACAACGGCCGTGGAAGAGATATC
This sequence comes from Paenibacillus rhizoplanae, assembly GCF_042684125.1. NCBI lineage: Bacteria > Bacillati > Bacillota > Bacilli > Caryophanales > Paenibacillaceae > Paenibacillus > Paenibacillus rhizoplanae. The sequence continues at coordinate 351,978 of NZ_JBHUKY010000021.1, forward strand.
CATACCGTATTCCGGGGTAACCGTTCACTCAACTCCAACCGGTACGACAGTCTGTACCCGGAGGATACCAGAGTCGGCAACTCTTTGGGCAACAGGGGCGCGATGAACGCAGACCGTGATCCGGACCTCTACAACCGCGACAAAATCTAAAAATTAGAGCAAGCTTATGCTTGCCCATATAGCTTAACAAAGAACTGCCTGCGGCGAACAAGCCCGGGCAGTTCTTTGTGCTTGTTTAGGATATTATAATATCCGTCTGCTATGGATAAGGGAGGAACAGAGACCGCATGAGTGAATAAGGAACCACAATGTATGCGAAAAACCGAACACAATTGGACTGGGAGTGCTACGTAGGCTACATGTAATCGAAAAACCGAGCACCATCGGACTGGGGGCGCTACGTAGGCTGTGCATTTATCGCAGGTTGTACCAGAAGTATTTTCACAGAAAAACCGAATACAATAGATGCCGCTGCGCGGAGGGAAGGGCCCCATGCATCACAGCCAGTAAAATTTTAAGAGAAATCCTGCAAAAATTGCAACATTACTGCTCCTTAAAAGCGGCCAGTGAGAGAGGCATTAGCATCATTCACCCGGCAGAGTGATTTTGTGCTGATTAACCTAATTGTGCTAAAGGATGATTCTGGTTAGGATCAGATCCGTCTGCTCCTCTTCACCCATATAGAAGGAGTGAGTGCCTGTTTGTACAAAATTTAATTTATTGTAAAAAGAAATCGCGTTTCCGTTTTGTTCCCAAACCCCCAGCCAGAGCTTCCTCTTATTCTTTTCGGCCGCGATTTTCACCGCTTTCTCAATCAGCTGTTTCCCTAGCCCCAGCCTATGAAAGGGACTTCTAATATAGATCCGTTCCACTTCAAGCGAGTCCTTGTCCATATGTTCAGTTTGGGCGTCATCGGCATTAACCTTCAGGTACCCGGCAATTTCTTCATTAAAATAGATAAAATAAAATTCAGAATGGCGGTTGGCGCATTCTTTTTTTAATTGCTCTGGATGAAAGGCTCTTTTCAAATAAGCTTCCATAGCTTCTGGTGAATTTTGATTTTTGAAGGTGTCCGTAAACGTTTCAATACTGATTTTTTGCAAGGTCTCCAGATCGCCGGAAGAGCATCTCTTTATCAATATAGTCATCAATAATTCTCCTTTTGTAAAATTAGTAGTCACTTGTACAATCAATAGTCCCGTTTGTTTCCCTTTTTTACATACTCCCAGTCTTTTTCCACATTGGATCTGACTCTTTGCAGCAGGTTCACCAGGGTTTCTGCCTCACTTTTGGAGAAGCCGGACAGCGCTACGCTATTGGAATAATCATTTTCCCTTTTGATCAGAGGGTAGACGGCCTGCCCTTTCTCTGTAGGGATCAGCCGCTTGATTTTTTTGTTATGCTGATCTTCATTTTTTTCAATAAAACCGTTAATCTCAAGTTTCTGTATAGCACGGGCAGCCGTTGTCCGGTCCACCTTAATCATTTCAGCCAGCTTCTCCTGGATGATCCCCGGATGCTCACAGATCCGCACCAGATACAAATATTGCCCCCTGGTAAGGTCGTACTGCTTAAATTCAATATTGCTGATAGAATCCAAGGACCGGGCAATCATTCCCACCTCGCGCAGAATCTCCTTCATAATCACAGCTCCATTAACCATGTATTTTCTAAGCTTATAGTTTTTAAAATAATACAGGTTTTTTGTTGTAATTACAACAAAAAAACCATAATGAGAGTGAAGGTGGTATTTTATTTCATCATATGAAAAATTCATAATAGAACAACAAAAAATTGCCTCTATCTACAGCACAGAAGCGGAGACGATTATAGTTTCTGATATCCAAGCAGCATTGCTTGCAAAGAGAAAAATGAGCAGTATGGCGTCAGATTTAAAAGGGTGGAGTTAAAGCGCCACTAAGCCGAAGATTCGGTGTAACGGACTGAGCCCTTATTCCGGAAGAAAGTCCCCACTAGAGCAAGTAGTGGACCCCATGGCCCTTAATCCGGGAAATCTCGCTTCTAAACTTGTATTAGCAGGACCATAAGGCCACTCGGTCCGTCAACTCACAAAAAGTGTTGTTTTCTTACATCTAACGTCTCTTCGGTCCGTTAAGGGCTTATCGGTTGCTGTGGTAATAAGCAGCGAAAAGCCAATACAAACCACTGACAACCTAATTTCATCATATGAAAAATTCACAATAGAAGGACCAAATAAACAACCTCTTCTATCCAAAACACCACACAACCAAACTACATACGTACCTATCCCCTTAAAACAGGAAAAAGTGATTATTAACATCTTTACCCGGCAACGTAAATACCACAAATCCCCGAAATTTCACATTATCCGAACTCAAGCTTTATTACTAGCAGAGCTAGCAGACTATAATACTGTCGTAGAATTTTATTCTCAAATTACTTGTTGTGAAGGCTGGGAAATAGAGTTTATACTAGAGACATAGTTTAAATTTGCAATTCTCAAATAAACAAACATATAACTTCTTATATTTTAAATAAAACACCCCGGGAGGTGTCTTAATGGCGTTTATGATTGCCCAGCGGGCGTTTATAAAGGTATACCTGATTACGATGGTGGAGCAGCACAAAGGGTACGGGTATCAGATGCTTGAGGATTTGCGGAAAGATTTCAAGCCCTATGGTTATGCTCCTCCCCAAAGTGAAATTTACCGCGCCCTGCATGAGCTGGTGCAGCAAGGGATACTTTACCGCACCAAGCAGCTCAAGGGGAGCGACCCGAAGGTAGATTTTCAGGAGATTGTCCTGTATCATTTCACTTCGGATGGAGAGGAGAAGGCCAAGCTGTATAAGAAGCAGGTGAAGGCTGACCTGGACCGTTGTCTTGGAATCCTTAATAAGGCGGTAGCGGACAACTTCTGATGGGAGATCCACGAGCTGGCGGGCTCATGCCTATCGATCTAGCTACGAGCCGGCGGACTCATCTATATCAGTCTATCCGCGAACCTCGCAAGCTATGACTTGCCGCTCAGGAATCCTCTTCTTCAACATCCTGCCCTGGAGGGGTCACCGGCGAGCTTGCGCTGCCATAATCCTCCACGGCTTCCCAGGCACCGGCGTCATCGAACCTTCCGCTATGCTCCTGGCGTCCTTCGCCTGCACCGGCTGGTGGTGGCGTCATGACCTCTTCTTCCACAGGGCGTGCGCCGGTGTCACGGCTGGTTGGGGCATGCTCCACGGTATAGCGGGTGAAGGGGATCGCTTCAAGCCGCTCATAAGGAATCTCTTGCTTGCTGGCTTCGCAGATACCGTACGTTCCGTCCTCCACCCGCGCCAGAGCAGCCTCAATCTCCTTTAATTCTTCGGATAGTGAGGTATTGATGGACAGGTCGCGGCTCCGTTCGAAGGTCTCGGTTCCTGTATCGGCAGGATGGTTATCGACAGAAGAGAGCTCGCCCGTAGAGAGAATAAGGGAATCGCCAAGCAAGCTGTCCTCAGCCCCGTTGCTGGAGAAATGCTGCTCCAGTTCTGCCTTGCGCTCTTCCAAGGCTGCTCGGAGTGTATTCAATTGGTCTTTGGTTAAGTGGCTCATGTGGTCATCTTCCTTTCAGCTTAATTAGTAGTTATACTGTCGTAATCTTTCCTTACCCTATTGTTATAAAAGGCAATCAGTAGTCAATTCTATTGCTGAATTGTAACTTTAGTGATATTTTCAGGTTGCTTTCACCCTGTTATAATGAGTACTGCCGGATGAATGCAGTACACACTTGGAGGTTATGAAATGGACGAACATATGAAACGGCGGCTGGATAAGCAAAGAAAGCTGTTCAGCCAGCTCGGCATTACCCTTGATGCACTTACAATTCATGAGAAGGAATTCGGTATGAAGCTTCGCGGATATGACGCCGAAGAGGTGGATACTTTTCTGGACAGCGTAATTAAGGATTATGAACGGTTCTATGCTACCATAGCGGATCTGATGGATAAGTGGCAGGAGCAGCAGATTGAGATGAAAGAGCTGAAGGCAGAGGTCAAGACAGCAGCCACTCCGGCCCCGGTTCCGATTATTAAGGGGATTGATCCGCATGACCTGGAGGATATTATCATCAAGCTGGAAGCCAATGTGCGTCAGCTCAAGGACAGATTGCCATTGTCCCGCACGGAGGGGTATTTGTAAGACATGTACAGCTACAGCATAAGAGAACAATATGCAGCGTAAGAATAACTCTGGACGGGGGTTGGACCATTGCCGGAGAAGCATGCGTGGAGCTTGAAGATCCGCGGCAAAATCGCACTTGGCTATGTCATCATATTATTAATGTTAGGTCTATTTCTGATTATAGTCTCTGGCCGGATTAACAGCCTGGAGAAAGAAACCGTGTTCTTGAGCGATCATGATATAGAAGTTCATGAACTTACATATCAAATTGAGAAAAATGTACTTGATATGGAGACCGGACAGCGGGGGTACGTCCTTACCGATGATGAGTCCTATCTGGTACCGTATAATGACGGGCTGGTGCAGTGGAGGATTAATGCAGCGAAGCTGAATAATCTCATTGCCGATAACCCGAAGCAGGTACGGAATCTGGACACGATTACGGATAATATCGAGAAGTGGGTCGATGTAGCCGGGCAGCATGTGGTTGAGCTGAAGAAGAATGGCAATACGGAGGCAGTCAACGCTTTTTTTCGCAATGATACGGGGAAAAATCTCGTCGACACGATCCGCTCCCAATCCGACTACTTCCGTGACATCGAACGTACGCTCACGAACGACCGGATCAGCAATCTGAAGGATAGCAATCATAAGCTGCTGATCACCATGTACATATTGTGGGGATTGGTGGTCATACTTGCGCTGCTCATCACTTATCTGCTCTCGGCCAGCATTGTGAATCCTCTGCACAGCGTCATACAGGCCATTAACAGTATTGCCTCCGGCGGTAACCGCTCGGAGCGGATCAAGGTGAAGACTCTGGATGAAATCTATGATTTGGGTGAAGCGACGAACGGGCTGCTGGATAATGTGCAGCGGGAGCAGTGGATGAGCGAACAGCTCACCTCGATGTCGATAGCCCTGCAAGAGACCATTGATATGCCTTCACTATGCAGAATTTTTGTCAGCCGTTTGTCGGTCATGCTGGAAATGCAGTATGCCACTATCTACGTACTGAATAAAGAGGAACTGTTCGAGCGCATCTACTCCTATGCAGGAGCAGAGAATAAGGAAGAACGCATCGGGCCGGAGTTGATTCTGCCGGGAGTAGGCCTGGCAGGTCAATGTGCGCTGGATCAGCGGATGAATGTGATCGAGCAATTACCCGAGGATTATATCTATATAAGCTCTGCTCTGGGCAGAACGGCGCCGAGGTTCGCTGTGATCGCTCCGATTATTTTTGAGAACAAGACCGTTGCTGTACTGGAGATTGCTGCGCTGACCCGTTGGGCGCCTTACCATTTCGAGCTGTTGAAGGAATTGCTGGACATGATGGGTGTTACCGTGAATTCGGTGAAGACCCGGATGGAGATCCAGAGGCTTCTGCATGAATCGCAGGTGATGAACGAAGAGCTTCAGGTTCAATCCGAAGAGCTGCAGACCCAGTCCGAGGAGATGCAGATGCAGACGGAGGAGCTTCAGAGCCAGACCAGCGAGCTGCTAACCGTGAACAAGGAGCTTGAGAACCAGAAATATGTAGCCGAGAATGCAGCGATCGAGCTGGAGCGGTACAATGAACAGCTGGAGCAGAGCTCGCGCTACAAGTCTGAATTCCTGGCCAATATGTCGCATGAGCTGCGGACACCACTGAACAGTATGCTGATTCTCTCACAGCTGCTGACGGAGAACCGCAATCATACGTTAACCGAGGAAGAACTGGGCTATGCCTCTGTCATTTACAATTCCGGCAGTGATCTGCTTAGTATGATTAACGATATCCTGGATCTTTCCAAGGTAGAAGCGGGAAAAATGCTGGTGGAAATGGATGCCGTCAATCTCACCGAGCTGCCCTCGCTGCTGCAGGGTTATTTCGGCAAGCTTGCAGAAGCGCAGAATGTGGAGTTTAACGTGACCCTGAACCCCGAGGTTCCGGATCTGTTCTTCACCGATGAGATGCGCCTGCATCAGATTCTACGGAATCTGCTGTCCAATGCCTTCAAATTCACTGAGCAGGGCGCTGTAACCGTGAAGATTACCAAGCTGGCGGCATATTCGGATCAGAGTTACATAACAGAAGGGCCGGTGCTGGCCTTTGCTGTCCAGGATACCGGAATCGGCATCTCTGAAGAGAACCGTGAGCTGATCTTCGAGGCCTTCCGCCAGGTGGACGGAACGACTGCCCGCAAATTCGGGGGAACCGGTCTGGGCTTGTCCATCTCCCAGCAATTGGCTCAGCTACTGGGCGGGCATATCAGCCTGGAGAGCGAAGAGGGGATGGGCAGTACATTCACCTTGTATCTCCCATGCCGTGAACTGGACAGTGAAGAAGAACCGTTCCATCCGGATCCGGCGGAGCTGGCTCAGACTGCAGCCGGGTCGGAGCACTCCAGAACCGTTCATGACACAGGGCAACCGGGTAATAGCGGGGACTCCCTGTTCGAGAAAGAATACGCCATGCTGCAAGGCAGAACTGTCCTGATTGTGGATGATGATATGCGCAATATTTATGCCTTGCAGAAGGGTCTGGAGCCTTACGGAATGATCATCATGACCGCTCAGACGGGTTATGAATGTCTTCAAGTGGTTAGAGAGCAGCCGGAGGTGGATATCGTACTCCTGGATATTATGATGCCGGTTCTGGATGGCTACGATACCCTGTCCATTATCCGTGAGGAAATGCATCTTATCGACCTTCCAATCATAGCGATCTCCGCCAGGACGATGAAGGAAGACCGTGAACGGTGCTTGTCCGCCGGGGCCACTGATTTCATCAGCAAGCCGGTATTGATGCAGGACGTCATTACACGAATGTGCAGGTACATTTGACTTTTTCAAAAACCCATTGACGAGTATACAAGGTATGATTTATGATGGGTTCATAAATGATCATTTATATGTAGTGGCGTGTTACCTTAACAGGGCATGAGCCAAGATTCGTACTCAATACATTGAGTCCAGTCTTGGCTCTTTTTTGTGCAAAAAATCAGGCAATGGGCGGAAAGGAGGGGGAACTTGGCGAGGGACACTGAACAATTTCAGGTGCTGCGGGTGATTGGGAATAATGTCGTCATGGTAGAGGGCGGAAAAAAGAGCAAGGAATATGTAATTATCGGCAAGGGCATCGGATTTGCGCTTAAGGACACAGGTGTTATTGATTCGGATGATCCCCGGATTGAAAAGCTGTTTCGGCTGGAGGACCGGGAGGAATGGAGTCAGTATCAGATTCTGCTGGAGGACATTGATCCCAAAGTCATGAGAATCACGGATGAGATTATTTCAGATATCGCCCGTGAGTTTCCCGGCAAGCTAAACGACAAGATCTATTTGGCGCTCCCCAGCCACATCCAATTCACCATTTTCCGCTTACGCAGCGGGATGGACATTGTGAATCCATTCCTGGAAGAGACCCGGATGACATTTCCTAAGGAATTTGAGATCGCTTCCAAGGCGGCCGGGAAGATCAGCGAAGGCTTCGAGGTGCAGATTCCAGAAGACGAGGTCGGATTCCTTACTTATCATGTATATTCTGCAGTCAGCAATGTGCCGGTGGGCCAGCTTGTGAAGGCCTCCAACATTGTCAGCGAGCTGATGGAGATGATCCGCAGTGAACGCAAGATCCGCTTTGAGCAAGGCAGTATGAATCATGTCCGGCTGATGGTCCATTTGAGATTCTCGATTGAACGGATTCTGCAGGGTTCGCTCATCGACAATCCTTTTGTGAAGCATATCAAGAAGGAATACAAGGATGAATACAAGCTCGCTCAGAGAATGGGCAAAGTCATGCAGGGCAAGCTCAGTGTAGACGTTCCCGAAGAAGAAATCTGCTTCCTGGCTATGCATCTGCACCGGCTGTTCCAGACGATAGAGAAGAATAAATAGCAGCGGCAAGGAGTGACTTTTATGTTTTCGAGATGGAAAGCTAAAAAAGAAGAGAAACCTACTGAGGCGGTAACCCGCCTGGAGATATACGCTCCGGTCAGCGGACAGTCCGTACCGTTAACGGAAGTGCCGGATGAGACCTTTGCCGGTGGGCATATGGGCCAGGGCATCGCCATAGAACCTATAGAAGGACGTTTAACGGCCCCTTTTGACGGGAAGATCGCCCATGTGGTCAAAACCAGTCACGCTCTAATCCTGGAGCATCCCTCCGGTCTGCAGCTGCTGATGCACATTGGAATTGATACGGTCAGCCTTAAGGGGAACGGGTTCATCAGCCATATCGCTTCTGGAGATGAAGTCAAAGCAGGCCAGACGCTGATCGAGTTCGACCTGGAGATGATCCGGAGCGCGGGTTACCGGACGATCACCCCGGTTATTGTAACCGGCAGCGGGGAGGACCTCCCGGAAGTGAATTGCCATTACGGGGCGGTTAGCGCCGGGCAGAGCAGTATTCTTACGGTGGCTTTACAGCAATAAAGCATACATGTACTTAATATGAAACCAGGGGGATGATTTCATTATGTTGGCTTTTCTACAGAAGTTAGGGAAATCTCTGATGCTTCCAGTCGCAACTTTACCGGCGGCAGCGATTCTGCAAGGGTTCGGGCTGCTCAATTATGAAAAGGACTTGCATCTAGGCAGCACGGTAGGCGGATTCCTCAACCAGTATGTGGCTCCTTTTCTGAATGCGGGGGCCGGAGCGATCTTCGGGAATTTGGCCTTGATCTTCGCAATAGGGGTGGCGATCGGGTTTGCCGGAGATGCTGTAGCCGCTCTCTCCGCACTGATTGCATATCTGGTTCTCGGCAAAGTTCTGCTGATTGTTCCAGGAACCTTTGGCTTTATCAATGACGATGTAGTGCTTGATATGGGCGTGCTTGGCGGTATCTTTGCCGGAGCCTGGGCCGCTTTCCTGTACCAGAAATATCACAATGTTAAAATGCCGGATTGGTTGGGTTTCTTCGCCGGTAAGCGGTTTGTTCCGATTGTGACGGCAGCTTCGACGATGGTCCTGGCTATCTTCATCGGGATGATCTGGAGTCCTGTGCAGGATGTGATCAGCGATTTCGGCAACTGGGTAGTCAGCCTTGGTGCAGTGGGCGCGTTCGTCTTTGGTACGGCGAACCGGCTGCTGGTTCCTATTGGTCTTCACCATGTTATAAATACCATTGCCTGGTTCCAACTCGGTGACTTCACCAATGCAGCGGGCGAGGTCGTCCATGGTGACGTTTGGCGCTTCCTGGCCGGGGACAAAAGTGCAGGGATGTTCACCACGGGCTTCTTCCCGATCATGATGTTTGCGTTGCCGGGTGCGGCGCTGGCCTTCATTCATACTGCCAAGCCGGAAAAGAAAAAGCTGGTAGCCTCCATCTTCATTGGATCTGCGATTGCCTCTATCCTTACCGGGATTACCGAGCCGCTGGAATTCTCCTTCATGTTCTTGGCACCGGTGCTGTATCTAGTTCATGCCCTGCTGACAGGTGTATCTATGGCTCTGATGTATATTCTGGATGTAAGATTAGGCTTCAGCTTCTCTGCCGGGCTGATTGACTACCTGACGAACCTGAAGATTTCAACGAATGCATGGGTATTGTTCCCGGTGGGTCTGGCATTCTTCTTACTATATTATGTATTGTTCCGTTTTGTTATCGTCAAGTTCAACCTCAAAACCCCGGGCCGCGAGGATGACACTGAAGACGAAGTTATTGATCTGTCCAAAGGCGGAGCGACCGTGTCATCCTCTTCCAGAGCCGCCAAGATCCTGGAGAACATCGGTGGTTCTGCGAACATCCGCAGCATCGATGCCTGTATCACCCGCTTGCGCCTTAACGTGAATGATGATAAGGCGGTTAAGGATTCCGCACTCAAGCAGCTGGGTGCATCGGGAGTTATGCGGCTTGGGCAGGGTGCCGTACAGATTGTGTTCGGACCACAGTCCGAGCAGCTTAAGGATGATATTAAGAAGCTGATGTAGCTTGAAGCTGGTCAGCACAGCAGAATAGCTTTTCCTGGCAGGCATCCTTCATGGGATGTCTGTTTTTTTGGAATTTTACTGGTTTGCGGTTTGAACGGGGGCCCTAAGGGTTAAAAAACTAAAAATCCGTTTGTTTTGCGAAAGGATGGGGTATAGGTGAGAAAAAGGCGAATGTCCGGACTTGCGATCCGGCGGATATGGACGGCTGTTATCTGGCTGGGAATAGCTGTAGCACTGAGCGTAACAGCGGGCCAGGCGCAAGCTTCGCCAGCAACGGGCAAAACGATTGAGGTTAATCTGGATGATAAACCGTTGACTTTTGAGAAAGCTCCCTTGCTGGATAAAGGGACAACATTGGTTCCATTCCGTCCGCTGTTCGAAGCGATGGGCCTCAAGGTAGGCTGGAATCCCGCACAGCAGACAGTAACCGGTACGAAGGAAGGCCTAACCATCATCATGAAGATAGGCAGCAAGACGGCTACTGTCAATGGCATCAGTGTTCAACTTCTGCAAGCGCCAACAATTATAGACAGCTACACAATGGTCCCGCTTCGCTTCATCGGGGAGTCCACTCAGGCACTGGTGGCATGGAACCCGTATAAGCCGCAGATTCTTGTCTACACCGACCCTTATCTGGCGGCGAACGGTCTGACCAAAGCAACGGCGAAGACGGCGGTTGACAAGCAAATTGCCGAATTCAAAAAAGTATATGACGAGCAGATCGCCAGCCAGCCGCCGCAGCCCAAACCGCCAGCTCCGGGGACTGTCCCGAATGCTCCTGCCGGAGACGGCTCCTATAAGCCAGCCGCTTCAGACCAAGTGAACCTGAGCAATCTGCAGGGAATGTATTACGGCTTCAGCCCGGACTACGACGGGTATGCGTGCGGCGGGATGTGCTGGAATATCATCACCTTCCTGCCCGGTAATAAAGTGGTTGTGGATGCTCCAAAGCAAGGTGGACCGGAGACGATCAACTGCTCGCTTGACGGCTGCCAGACCTATACGGTACAGAACGGGAAGATCAAGTTAAGTAATGGAAAGACTTATGACATTGCAGTCAAATCCGGCAAGCTGCATATTGATGATGTTGAGCTGAGCCGGGTCAAAACAGTCAAGAGCGGGCTGACCCTAAGTGGTACTTATGTCCACCGCGGCTTCCAGGGGCTGGCTGGGATATCTGCCGGATCAACTTCATGGACACGGACGCTGGTGCTGAACAGCAATGGAACCTTCACCAGCGACAACCTGATGCTGGGTACCGTCCAGGGCGGGGCGCCCACAACAGGCGGGGCCGGAGGTTCAGATACCGGTTCCTATAAGATAAGCGGGAATACCATCGTATTCGCTTTTGGCAACGGCAAGGTATCCAGTTCCCTATTCTTCCAGCATGATGACGGCAGCATCCAGGTTGGGGACGAGAATTACAGCAAGCAATAGTCAGGAATGGAATAGCAAGACGCAAACGGTCCCCGGGATTTAACCGGTGGACCGTTTTTTTGTGGATGTAGATGCTTAGGGCAGCGCCTGGAGTGGATGTATGCGGGCCAACGAGCCTGCCGTATAATTAGAAGATCAGAATTGCTGGAGAGAAATCTTGAGGCAAGGTGATACAAATTAGCCCCAGCCTTCGTCTTACTTATAGCTGCAGCGGATAAGGAGGATTTACCTAATGAATATTCCGGAATCAGACCCATACAAATTAATCTTTTATGAGCATTACCCTAGTGTGCGCCGCAAGCTGGCGGCACTTGTGAGGGACGAGAGTGCTGCCGATGATCTGGCGCAAGAGGTTTTTATCAGACTCTACAGAAATCCGCCGGATGATCCCGCGGCTCTGGGGGCGTGGCTGCATAGAGTGCTTACGCGGATCGGATATGATTATCTGAACCAGCGGGTGAGAGAGCGGCGTCTGATCAACAAGCAGGAGCTGTTATATGATGCGGGGGCTTCTGCTCCTACAGGGGAAGAAGTAGTCCTTAGCAAGCTGGATCAGGAAGATGTGCGGAGCTGGCTGGAGGATCTTCCCGAACGGGACCGGCAGGCTCTGCTGCTTAAGTATTCGGGCTACAGCTATGCAGAGATCGCCGGGGAGCTGGGAGTGAAGCCGCCAGTAGTCGGAACCCTGTTAAGCCGGGCGACAGCCAAACTGAAACACCATGCGGTGAAATCCATTCCGCAAGAATAACGAGATCCGGGAGGAAAGAAACCATGAATAGAGTAAACGGGCAGATACAGCCACAGAACACAGATGAAGCCTGGGCTAAATTACAGGAGAAGCTGGGAGACGAGCCGGTCAATCCGGTGTGGGCTACATGGGGTAAGCAAGAGACCCTTCTGGAGGAACAGACTGTCAAGGCGGATAGATCAGATAGAACAGAACCGGAAGCAGATGTTGTGCTTCAGGCATCTCAGGCGGATGATCATGCAGCAGCGAAGCCAGTGCAAAATACAGGGCGGAAGTCACGCCGGCCTATGATGAGCCGCACCCGCAAGTGGGCAGCAGCAGCGGCAGGCGTAGCGATTTTCGCAGCAATACTAGCTACTCCGGTAGGAAATACAGCCATGGCAGCCTTGCTGAACCAGTTCAAGATGCAGGAGGCCACTGTTGTTGAAGAAGGCGATCTGCGGGATATGTTCTATCAGATAACAGAGAATGGTAATGGCAATATCGCGCAATCCCTTGAGGCCTTCGGTGACGTCTCAATCAGTAATGGTGAGATGAAGGAGAATGTTCCGCTCAAGGATATCCAAGGCTTGCTGGGCTACGCGCCGCTGAAGGGGTCCATTATGGATTCAGTCAAATTTGTTCAGGTAAGCGGGTCCCATGATATCACACTGAACCTGAAGGTGGAGGAAGTGAACAAGGCACTGAAACGCCTGGGCTCGAACAATCTGCTGCCGACCTCTGTAGATGGCAAGCCGATTACGCTTCATATTCCCGAGCAGGTGAATTACGATCTGGGCAGCGATCAGCACTGGGGTGCCTTGTCACAGATGAACACACCTGTCGTTACTGTAGATCCTTCTGTGGATCTGGACGAAGCGGTTGATGCCGTTGTGAACTTCCCGCTCATTCCAGATAATCTGAGAAACAGCCTGCAGAAGAGCCGGATCTTGTCCGGAGATCTGCCGATGCCGCTGATTAAGGGCAGTCATGATGAACAGATTACGGTGGCTGGTACGCCGGTGATTCTTACTGAAATGAAGTACAGTAACGGCAACAGCTATACGGCTGTCTGGGTACAGAAGGGGCAGTTTCTGCAGCTTAGCGGCGGAGACCTCTATCCTGAACGTGAGCAGTTCATTCAGAAGGTACAGGAGTTGATCACACAATGAGCAGTATCCCTGCGATTGATGCGAACGCCTTGACCAAAGCTTATCCGAACGGGCGCGGTTGCCGGGATGTTACTTTGACTGTGGGGAAAGGGGAAGCCTTCGGCTTCCTCGGCCCCAACGGTGCCGGTAAGAGTACCTTTGTTAAAATGCTGGTCGGACTCATCTCGCCAACAGGCGGCCATGCTTCCATCCTGGGCTATCCACTGGGCTCTATGGAAGCCAAAATGAAGATCGGCTATCTGCCGGAGCTGTACCGCTACCAGGATTGGCTGACCGGTGAAGAGGTGGTCAGGCTTCATGCCAAGCTGTGCCGGATTCCGACATCTGTAATGAATCAGAGAATTCCTCAGCTCCTGCAGGAGGTAGGTATCGGGCTGCGCGGAAGGGACCGGGTCAAGCATTATTCCAAGGGAATGCAGCAGCGGCTGGGTCTTGCGTGTGCGCTGGTGAATGACCCGGAGATTCTGTTCCTGGATGAACCCTCCTCAGCCCTTGATCCTATCGGGAGAATGGAAGTTCGGAAAATTCTGCAGCGGCTGAAGGAACGGGGAATAACTATTTTTCTCAACTCTCATTTACTTGAGGATGTTGAAGTGCTGTGCGACCGGATGGCTTTGCTGAGTAACGGAGCGGTCCTGCGGCACGGCAAAGTAGCGGAGATGCTGAACAAACGGACAAGCTGGTACTTCAAAGTGGGCGGATACACGCCTTTTTTGCTGTCCTGGCTTAATGAACATACAGGATTAGCTATCCAGCAATCCGTGCCTGCTGCGGGTAAATCAGGCTATGATCCGGCACAGGAAGAGTCAGATTCGAGTGTTGTGTGGCTTGCGGCGGAGCTGAATCATGAGGAGCAGGCGGGCTGGCTGAACGGGCTGATGGTCCAGCAGGGGATGACACTGTATCAGGTGATCCGCCAGACGGAGCGGCTGGAGGACTGGTTCATGGATGCGGTCGCCGGGCTCAGTCATAGGGGGGAGAAGGAATGAGAACCATACTGGCAATGACCTGGAAGGAAATGCTGCGTAAAAAAGTGATGCTGCTAACCCTGCTGCTGACTGTTGTGTTCCTGATTGCCTTCTGGTTCGTGGCGGATACCGTGGGGACGAACGATCCGGGGGCCGGAACGCTGGGGAATGGTAGCGGGTTATTCATGCAGTTCATGAACGGCGCTTTTATTCTAAGTCTGGGCTTCTTCTTCGGCGCATTCGTTATAGCCTTTCTGGCGATCTTCAGCTCTTTCTCGGTGATAGCAGGTGAAGCGGAACAGGGGGTCATGCAGGCCCTGTTGCCCCGGCCGCTGCCGCGCTGGAAATGGTATCTTGGCCGCTGGCTGGGCTTCGTTACGCTGGGAACGATCTATGCCCTCATTTTGTTCACTGCGATTCTGCTGATTACAAGTGCCCACGCGAATGTTCCCAGAGATGCGGTCGTGCTGGCGAAGTCATTCCTACTGTTCGCCTCTGTAGTTCCCTTGTTAATCTCCGTCTCCATGCTGGGTTCAGGACTATTCTCGGCCCTTGGCAACGGTGTGTTCATGACGATGCTCTATGGGGCAGGTTTTCTCGGAGGGATGGTAGATAAGCTTAGCGGATCGCTGAGTCTGGAGGAGGATGGACTGAAGGTGCTGAATAATCTGACCGGAATGATCTCGATGATTATGCCCGCAGATACCCTGCAGCGCAGAATGACTGTCGAGCTGTTCAGCTTGAAGGATATGAATGGTCTGGTGTCCATGAATAGCGGGGCGCTTAGTCTGATGAATTTCAATTCATTTCCGTCTAATACCTTTGTCGTATACGCTGTAATCTACACTGTGGTTATCTTTGGGCTGGGGCTTTTGCGCTTTCAGCGTAAGGATCTGTAGGAATCAACCCGTGCATACTTTAAAAAACAAACAAACAAAGCAGCGCCCCCGAAGGTTCCTGTTCAGGAGCTTCAAGGGCGCTGTTTCGCGTGCCGGGCAGCAATCATTTGGTCACGCCAATCTCGATCCAATCCGTAGACCAGTTACCGATCTCTCCAAGAATGGGAGCCAGTGCCGTACCTTTATCGGTTAGCGAATACTCAATTCGTACGGGCATCTCAGGATATACAGAACGCTGAATGATCCCTTCAGCCTCCATTTCCTTCAATCGGTCAGATAAGACCTTGCCGCTAAGATTGGACAAGCAATGCTCGATTTCTCCGAACCGCCGCGGACCCTCCATCAGGACGAACACGATCAGGGCTACCCACCGCTTGCTAAGCACATCTACCGCTTTCTCGAACCGGGGGCACATTTCAAAATCATTCATAAGGATCACCTCAGCATTCATTATATCATAAACTTACAATAAGTAATTATAAATATTTATATATATATTATAACTTGACGAAGTTATATTACAATGATAAACTAACTTACAAATAGTTACTGTGACAAAACTTAAATATCAAAATTTAAAAGAAGCTTATGCTATCAAACTTTTAGGACGGTGCTCTTATGATCAACCCAGATATCCTATCTATACTACAGAACAAAATCAACCGGATTCCTATGGGAAACTCCACGAATATATTAGTCGGACCTATTACCCTGCCTGTCAATCTGGACGGGGAGACGATTACTTTCAAATGGTATAGCTGGCTGAACGTGACGGACGAAGAGCTTCAGCGCGCTGAAGGTAAGGAAGCTACCGAGCTGCTCATTAGCCGGTTGTCATCGATGAAGCTTGCGGATGGACAGCAGTCCAGTGTCCTGGTCTACGGAGATTTCGAGCATTCCGAGGAAGCGCTGATCCGGATGCACAGTATTTGCCATACCGGGGATATCTTCGGCAGCAAGCGCTGCGATTGCGGCTTCCAGCTGCACCAGTCGATGAAGATGATTGCGCAGCATGGCGCCGGGGCACTCTTTTATCTGGCGAATCATGAAGGAAGAGGTATTGGTCTGTTCAGCAAAGCGATGGCATATCTTCTTCAGGAAGAAGGGTATGATACCGTAGAGGCCAATCTGGAGCTTGGGTTCGCCGATGATTCCAGAGATTACACGGATGCAATTAGCGTACTTCAGCATCTGCGCAGCCATCCGGTGACCTTGATCACCAACAATCCGAAGAAGATGGAAGCACTTCGGGCTGCCGGAATGAACACGGTGAAGCGGGTGCCGTTATGGGGCGACGTATCGGTCTTCAATGAAAAGTATCTGCGGACCAAAGTGGCCCGTTCCGGACATCTGGAGGCTGTGCCGAACACGGATTTTTTTGAAGAAAGAGTGGCTAAATAAGCAGGCTGGACGGATATACATCCGTTCCATTATAATGGGGTACTGAACCCAATACTTAGCTTAGTGAGGTAACCTATGAATGCTATTCAAGTGCAGGACTTGCGCAAGACCTTCAAAGTCCAAAAAAACCGCGAGGGCCTCAAAGGGGCCTTCGCTGATTTGTTTAAGCGGCAATATTCCGAAGTAACGGCAGTGAAGGACATCTCGTTCAGCATTCCCGAAGGCGAAATCTGCGGGTACATCGGAGAGAACGGGGCCGGGAAGTCCACAACGATTAAGATGCTTACCGGGATTCTTGTGCCAACCGCCGGCAGTCTGACTGTCGGCGGCTTCGTGCCGTATGAGGAGCGCGAGAAGTTCGTGCAGAACATCGGCGTTGTCTTCGGCCAGCGCAGCCAGCTCTGGTGGGACATCGGTGTGATTGAGTCGTTCCAGCTGCTGCGCAAGGTATACCGCGTGTCCGAGCAGGATTTCAAAAAACGGCTGGATGAGCTGGTAGAACGCCTGGAGCTTCAGGATTTGCTGAACCGTCCAGTCCGCAAACTGAGTCTGGGCCAGCGGATGCGCTGCGAGCTGGTGGCGGCACTGCTGCACAATCCGTCCATTCTGTTCCTGGATGAGCCGACGATCGGTCTCGATATTGTCGTGAAGTCGGAGATCCGTGAATTCCTGAAGGACATGAACCGGGAGCATGGCACAACCATTCTGTTGACGACACATGATCTGCAGGATATCGAAGCGCTCTGTTCGCGGGTGATTATGCTTGATGACGGGCGGATTATCTACGACGGGGGTCTGGATGAGCTGAAGCAGCGCTGGGGAACCGGGCGTGAGGTGCAGTTCCAGTTCGGAACGGCCACGAAGCTGCAGCAGCTGATCGACTGGACGGAAGGCATGCCGGTTACCTGGACCGCAGAGAATGAGCTGGCGGCCAAGGTCTGGATTCCGCTGGAGCTGAATGTATCGGATGTGCTGGGCCGGGTCGTCGGACAGGCAGATATCACAGACATCAAAATCATCGAAACAAATACGGATGACATCGTCCGCAGTATTTACCAGTCAGGCTCAGCAGAGAAGCCGGAGGAGCGGATCGCCGCACTCAGCGATGAGAAAGAGGTTATCCATGTCTGAGAAGCTGGCAACGGCAGTTCCCTCCTCCGGTGGTTCTCCGGGCGGCTCCCGGGAGAATGGGCGGAGGCTGCTGCTTGGCGCTTATTTTGACTTTATTCGTATCCGGTTCCTGACGATGCTTGCTTACCGGGTGAATTACTATTCAGGAATTCTGATCTACACGCTCAATATCGGGGTGAACTATTTCACCTGGAAAGCAATATATGGAAATGGCGAGTCGCTCGGCGGCTTCACCGGGGCGCAGATGACCACGTATGTGGCGGTATCCTGGATGGCGCGGGCCTTCTACTTCAACAATCTGGACCGGGAGATTTCCACCGATATCCGTGACGGAAGCATCGCCATTCAGTTCATCCGTCCTTATAATTATGTTCTGGTTAAAATGATGCAGGGCCTCGGCGAAGGCCTGTTCCGCTTCATGATGCTGATGATCCCGGGCATGGTGATTGCCGTTCTGCTGTTTCCGGTACAGCTGCCTACTGAGCCTTCGGCTTGGGCCGGGTTCCTGGTCATGCTGTTCTTCAGCTTCCTGATCAGCTCGCAGATTAACATTATTACAGGTCTGTCTGCCTTCTTCGTGGAGAACAATGAGGGGATGATGCGCATGAAGCGTGTGGTCGTGGATCTGTTCTCGGGGCTGATTGTGCCGATTACCTTATTCCCGGACTGGTTGTCCTCCGTGCTTAAGGTGCTTCCCTTCCAAGCGATTACCTATCTGCCGGGTTCTGTATTTACAGGCCGGGTGCAGGGGGTAGGCATCTGGAATGTGCTGGGTATCCAGGTCTTCTGGTTCCTGCTTCTGCTCATTCCGATTGTCTGGATAAATCACGCAGCGCGTAAGCGGCTGTTCGTGCAGGGGGGTTAAGCTAAGCATGTACTACCTGGATTTATTGATTGAATATCTGAAGAACTATATGAAGACACGGTTGACCTACCGCGCGGATTTCTGGGTGGAGGTTATCTCCGACCTATTGTTCCAGGCCACAAACTTCATCTTCATTCTGGTCATCTTCATGCATACCGACAGCCTGGGGGGCTGGAATCAGAACGAAGTGGTGTTCGTCTACGGCTTCTTCATGGTCCCGTTCGGCGTGTTCAGCTGCTTCGTTAATATGTGGGGCTTCAGTGAACGTTATATCGTCAAAGGCGAGATGGACCGCATTCTGACCCGGCCGGCGCATAACCTGTTCCAGATCTTCCTGGAGAATGTGGACCCGCCGTCACTGGTCGGCTCCTTCATCGGGCTGATCGTTATGGCAATCAGCGGCAGCAATCTGGGCCTGCCGTTTGAATGGTGGACCGTGCCGATGCTGATTCTTCTGACTCTCAGCGCAGTAGCCATTTATACGGGGATCTATACTACACTGACCTCGTTGTCGTTCTATTCGGATGCCCCGACTGGCATTCTGCCGCTGATGTATAACATCCAGACGTACGGACGTTATCCGGTAACGATCTACAACCGGGCGATTCAGGTGCTGCTTACCTGGATCATCCCGTTTGCTTTTGTCGGGATCTATCCGGCAGCCTTGTTCCTGCACCGCGATGAGATGCGGACGATGGCTCTGCTGACCCCGCTGGTCGGGGTGGTCTTCCTCAGCATCGGCCTGATGGCTTGGAGCTTCGGCGTCAAGCAGTACAAGGGCGCCGGTTCTTAAGAAGCTTGAATGAAATAGTTATACAGTGAGGGTTGTCCAGCAGCTTGAGAAATGGCTGCCGGGGCAGCCCTCTATGTCAATAAAATAACAGCAATCGCTATCGGCAGGATGTTCGCTTTCAAGTGAAACGTACTATCCATATGCTTGGAAAATGCTACTTATCTAAAAGTTGAAAGCGCATAATAAGAGAAGAGAGGCTAGAGCATTCTAATGGGAGAAAGAAGGACGGGGCAGAATGGAAAAATACATAGTCGGTATTGACCTGGGCGGAACCAATATAAAGGCAGGCCTATTCGATGAGCATTTCACAGCGCTAGAGGAGCTATCTATACCCACAGAAGCGCAGCTTGGTCCGGCGCATGTGCTGGAGCGGATCAGGCTTGCCGTTACGCAGCTATGTGCAGGAAGCGGGACTTACGAGTCGCAGATTGCCTGTATGGGCATGGGAATTCCTGGCCTGCTCGACCCGGAGGAAGGACTGTCGGTCTTTTCACCGAATTTTCCCGGCTGGGAGCAGGTCCATGTGGTCAACGAAATGAAGCCGTACTACAGCTTCGATGTCTACATAGATAACGATGTGCGGGTTAATCTCTACGGGGAATGGCAACGGGGGGCCGGACAAGGGCATAACCATCTGATCCTGCTTACACTCGGCACAGGCCTCGGCTCAGGGATGGTTCATGACGGCAAGGTGCTCTACGGGACAACCTTCAGCGCTGGTGAAATCGGGCATATGAATATGTTCCGGCAGGGACGGCCCTGCCGCTGCGGAAGCTCTGGATGCCTGGGGCGGTATGTGTCTGCGGTGGGGATGGTGAATACTTTTAAGGAGAAGCTGGGGGCAGGTAGGGTCAGCCTGATTCAGACCTGGACCAAGCAAGACCAGGAGCAGATTACGGCGAAGATGATTTCTGAGGCTTATGATCTGGGAGACCTGCTGGCAGTTGAGGTTATGCATGAGACGGGGGAGCTGCTGGGATTTGGGCTGGCAAATGTGATCAATCTGTTGAACCCGGAGCTGATTATTATCGGGGGCGGCATGGCCGCAGCAGGAGACCGCCTCCTGAATAGTGTCCGCGATACCGTAAATGCCCATGCGCTGAAGCTGTCCGCTAGCCGGTGCCGGATTGTTCAGGCTGAGCTGGGCAGCCGAGCGGGTACGCTGGGTGCGGCTGTGTATGCTTATCAGAAACAGAAGCATGTTCAACTAATCCATTCTAATTGAGCGAAAATTCGAGTGCGGCTGGCCGCATTCACCTGATGCAAAACTATTGAAATGCAATAATTCACCATATGTCCATATAAAAGCCCGGAATCGACATGAATCGTCAAATTAACCCAATGAATATAGTAACTTACAGGCGATATACTGATAACAGCGCAGATTACTGGAATATATATCCTTCTCTTTTAAGGAAGCAGCATGGATGATACTGCGAATTATAATCACGGGCAGATTGAATGAACCGTCATGCAGCTTGCTGAAGGTATTCATGCGTTCGTTTAAGGAGCCGTTAATGTTATGAATCTCGTAATTGGGGGCAATGGCGGTCTGGGCCATTCCATCACACAAGAATTACTGTCACGGGGCAAGCTTGTGACGGCTACATACCACCGTTCCAGTCAGGCTCTGCGCAGGCTGAAGGGGCCGCTGCTGACCCTGGCGGCAGTAGATGTAATGAATGAGAAGGTGCTTGCTGAAGTACTTTATGGGAAGACAACTGTCTATTTCTGCCTTAATGTGCCGTATCAGGATTGGTACTCAGTCATGCCAGAGGCGCTTGAGCGGGTGACGCGCCTGCTTAAAACTGGTCAGACGCTGGTATTTCCGGGCAATATCTACGGTTACGGCAAGCTCCAATATCTTCCGGCGGATGAACGCCATCCGAAGGAGGCGCGAACCCGCAAGGGGAAGCTGCGGAATCAACTGGAGAAGCTACTTGAGACAGAGGCTGCGCAGCGCGGTTTCCGTTTCGTGATTCCGCGATATCCAAATTGTTTCGGTCCCAATGTCACGAACCGATTATTCGGACCGATCTTCAGCGGAGCCCTTCAGGCCAGAACGATTAAGTGGCCGGTGAAGCTGGATGTCCCGCATGATCTGGTCTATATCCGCGATGCGGCCAGAGCTGCCGTGCTGCTGGCGGAGAGCGGAGAACAGGGGGAGTGGCATGTGTCCGGCTCCGGCGCTATTGAGGGGCGGCAATTCCTGATGAACATCCAGCATGCGGCAGGCAGTCCGGGGAAGTACTGTGCGGTGCCGGGCTGGGCAGTCGGATTAGCCGGTATGTTCAATAAGGAAGCTAATGAATTCCATGAGCTTCTGTATGAATTCGAGTATCCTCTGCTGCTTAATGATAATAAATTCATGAAACGGTTTCCTGAATATAATCCCACATCGTATAAAAATGCCATTAAGGAAACCATAGAATGGTTCCGTGAAGAACTGGGATAGCGGATTAAGCCAAGGGAAATGAGCAGCGGTGCTTTTATAACAAGCTTGCAGAATTATACGCCGTCCCGGGTTGCATGATATGCTATAGGCAGTAATCACACGGGAGGTAATAGGATGACACGCGATATACAGCATGTGCCTTATGGTTATGAACCGCCAGCGAATGAACGTAAGGGAACACTGATCTTCTATGATTCCTTCGAGCATATATCGGATATGGAGCTGCTTAAAGCGGCGGAGACGGCAGTGGAGCGCAAGTTCACGAAGCTGGTGCTCTACCCGCTGCATGAAGAAACCGTCCGGCGGATGACGAAGGAGCCGGTGAAAGCCTGGTATAAGCGGGACGACCGGCTGCATGAGTGGAAAAAAGAGCAGGGACAATCCTTCATCACCGTGGAGAGCCTCGAAGGTAAGCGGAAGAAGTATACCCCGCTGGATTCGGCGCTGCGCCATATCAGCGATATCTATCCCGCACCGTATTTTCTCTATCTGACTCCAGAGATGGCGAATCTGTTCGCTTCCTTCTCCTCCTTCGAGGAGTGGATCGTCAAGCTGCGCCTGCTGCTCTCCGAAGAGCCGGAAGAGGTCCATCCGCGCCTGGAGAAGTTCCGTCACCGCTGGGATGTGGCAGGCAGGGAACGCTGAACGGGTTACACCTTGGATTCTGAGTATAATTCCATGAGGAGGATAAGCATGGGAGAGTCTTATCAACTGAATGTCGAATTGCAGCCGAGTGAAGTAATCATGCGGATCAAAGAGGGGATGACACAGCGGTCGGAGCTTCTGTATGAGGAGCTTAACGACCTGGGGAATGGCCGGATGATCGGGACGCTGATCTATGAACGCTTCTACTTCCGGTCCAGAAATCAGGCGGCGCTGGTAATCATCGTGGATAATCTGCGGGGAACGGCCAGTAATGTCCGCCTCATTCCGGCAGGCGCCTCCCAAGGCCTGGTTCTTAAGATGGATTGGGGCGCAGGCCAGAGTTTCGCATCTACAGTGGAAGAGATCCTTGAAGATTACGTAGTCAAGTAAGCCGGGAAGAAAATGAGTGAACTCAGGCCAGCCAAGCCTTGACAGTAGTGTTCTACTGCTGCAAGGATTGGCTGGCCTGTTCTGTGACAAGGTGTAGAAGTGCGCAGCAGGAAGGAAATCCAGGATTATTTGTGAAGCTCGGCCTGCTTGCGTCTGTATGTGTACATTCTCCACTGATAATGAATGAAGCAGCCGATGCAGAAGCCGAGTATGGCAACCGTTGCTGCGATTCCAACCATAATGGTGAAGATATATCCGGCGATCGTCCAGCCAGCCAGAAAGCTGACCAGTCCGGCCGCCAGACAGAGGACGGCAATCTTCTGGTTGAACTGCTGCTGCTCCGGATCTTCCAGCACATAAGCAGAGCGTTCCTTGGTCAGCAATGGGCTGCTCAGCCTGATGACGGGATTATATCCGAAGATTAGACCCGATAATCCTGCGGCAAGCGGAAGGGCGAGAAACCAGTGGAGGCCTGTGAGCAAGGCCAGTAATACAGATATGACAATGAAGGCCTGATTGAGCTTTACTAACGGCCGGGGAATTCCTTGCACTGTAGGCTTTTGATTCATTTAAATCACACCTTTCGTATTGGAATAATTAAATTTAATTAGATTATAGCCGCAGAACCGGTACGTGGCAATCCTAAAGAACTATCATTTAAAGGCTGAATTTAAAATTTGAAATTATTATCCATTGACATATGGAGTTTTTTTATGGTTTTATTATATAGACCAATTGTTATAATCGTTGGATCGTCAAGATAAGGAAGTGTAGAGCTTGTCGAACAAGCCTAATGCACGCGAAGCCATTGTGGATACGGCTTCGAGGTTGTTTTTTACACAGGGCTATCATGCTACCGGACTGAATCAGATCATCAGAGACAGCGAATCGCCTAAGGGTTCCTTATATTATTATTTCCCCCATGGCAAAGAAGAGCTGGCCCTGACCTGCATTAACCGGACTAGCGAAGAGGTAGCCCGTTTATTGCGCCATTATATGGAGAGTGAAGTGGCACCGGCTCAGGCTGTGCAGAATTTCATTCTGTCCATGGCTGATGAAGCGGAGAAATCCTCTTTTGAAGGACTGGTTCCGTTCAGCTTCTGGGTAGCCGTGGAGACTTCCTGTGTCAGCCATGAGCTGCGCACCGCTTGCCAGTGTGTCTTCAAGGATTGGCAGGATATCATTGCGAAGCGTCTGATCCGGGAGGGGGTACAGGAGGAAGCGGCAGAGTGCAAAGCTTCGGTGGTGGTCTCCTTGTTCGAGGGAGCGCTGCTGCAGGCGTTGACCTGCAGAAATATTCAACCGCTGGAAGCAGCGGCAAAGTGCATTCCGGCAATACTGGCTTAACCGTAATACGCAAGACCATAGAGAGAGATTACACAGATACCAGGAGGATACGAGAGTGAACGCAACTATGACTGACAAGGGGTCAAGCGAACCCCGGCAATTCAAGACTTTACCCATTCTGATCTCCCTGCTGATCGCCGGCTTCATCGGCATGTTCAGTGAGACCGCCCTAAATGTAGCTTTAAGTGATCTTATGAATGTCCTGCAAATTACACCATCGACGGCGCAGTGGCTGACTACCGCCTATCTTCTGACGCTAGGCATTCTGGTTCCGATCTCCGGGATGCTTCTGCAGTGGTTCACCACAAGACAGTTGTTCGTCGCTGCCCTATGCTTCTCCATTCTTGGCACGTTTCTTGCGGCGATAGCGCCGAATTTCGAGTTTCTGCTCACCGCAAGAGTGGTGCAGGCCATGGGAACCGCGCTGCTCCTGCCGCTGATGTTCAATACGATTCTGATCATCATTCCCGCTGAGAAAAGAGGGGCGGCGATGGGACTTATCGGCTTGGTCATCATGGTAGCTCCAGCGATTGGACCTACAATTGCTGGTCTGCTGATTGAGAGCCTGAGCTGGCACTGGATCTTCTGGCTGTCGCTGCCGTTCCTGGTGATCGCTCTGCTCAGCGGAATCTTCTTCATGCAGAACGTTACGGAAGTGACGAAGCCGAAGATCGATGTTCTGTCGATTATTCTGTCCTCCTTGGGCTTCGGCGGTATTGTCTACGGATTCAGCAGCGCCGGTGAAGCGGAAGGCTGGGGAAGTCCGAAGGTTATAATCGCCATCGTGATCGGTGCGATTGCCCTTATTCTGTTCTGTATCCGCCAGTTGACGATGAAGCAGCCGATGATTGATCTGCGCGCCTTCAAGTTCCCGATGTTCGTGGTTGGGGTACTAATGGTGTTCATCTGTATGATGGTCATTCTCTCCTCGATGCTGATTCTTCCGATGTATCTGCAGCAGGGACAAGGGTATTCAGCCTTCAAGGCAGGATTACTGCTGCTGCCGGGCGGAATTATCAACGGGCTGATGTCGCCGGTCATGGGGCGTCTATTTGATAAATATGGTCCGAAATGGCTGGTTATCCCAGGACTGGTGCTTGTCGCCGTCTCCTTGTGGTTCTTCTCGGGGATTACAGCTACTTCGACCGTTGTTTTCGTGATAGTGCTTCACAGTGTGCTGATGATCGGAATCTCCATGATTATGATGCCTGCACAGACGAATGGCATCAATCAGCTTCCGCTGGAATACTATCCGCATGGTACAGCCATTATGAATACACTCCAGCAGGTGGCGGGTGCGATTGGTACAGCGCTGGCAGTAAGCATCATGACCTCCGGCTCCAAAAGCTACATGCAGACCGTTACTAATCCGGCTGATCCGCTGAACATCGGCGCTGCCTTCACTCATGGGGTGCAGAACGCCTTTATCTTCGGGATGGTCATGGCTATTATAGGTCTGGTAATTGCATTCTTCCTTAAGCGTGTCATCATTTCGCACAAGACTCAGGCTTCTATGCACTAATTAATCTGCAATTGAATAAGAACCTCTCCTTGGTAAAATGGGCAACCATTTTGCTAAGGAGAGGTTTATTTGTGTTTGCTAATGTAGGTATGGGGATGTGAGGCGGCTGGACTTCGTTTGGATAATACTGTATATTAAGCATAGATTAACGATGCATAGGCGAAACAAACAGGAGGGAATGCCGATGAAGGTCAGCAAGGAAATGCTGAAGGGGAGCACAGGTACGATGATCCTCACTCTGCTGCTGGACAGGCCGCTGTATGGGTACGAGCTGATTAAGGAGCTGGAGCAGCGCTCGCAGGGAGTTTTTGCCCTGAAGGAGGGTACGCTCTACCCGATTCTCCATGCGATGGAGAGTGAACGCTGGGTGGAAGCTTATTGGATGGAGGTAGACGGACGCAGACGCAAGTATTACCGGCTACTGGATGAGGGCAAGCACAAGCTTAAGGAGAAGAAGGCGGAGTGGGCGCTGTTCAAGGGCGCCATGGATACCGTTCTGGGGGAGGGCAGCGGCTGATGGAGCAGAGTAAGAAGGATCTGGAGCATTACCTGGATACAGTATGCGCCGAGGTCAGGGCGAAAGGGATGCACAATGAAATCCGGGACGAGCTCAGCGGACACTTCACAGACCTGGTGACGGAGCGTCAGGAGCTTGGTGCCTCCGAAGAAGAGGCTCAGCGTTATGCCATCGCGCAAATGGGAGACCCGCAGGCCGTAGGCAGAGAGCTGCACCAGATTCATAAACCGCGCATTCCCTGGGGGCTGCTTGCAGGTGTAATGTTGTTGTCGGCGGTAAGTCTGCTGGGGATGGGATCTATTGAAGCAGGAGGTTACTTGGAACGCTATCATTTCGTGCCTATGCAGCGCCAACTGATATTAATTATTCTCGGGGTGTGCCTAATGACAGGAATACACTTTATTAACTTTAAGAGGATGCAAAAAGCATCAGGGAGTATATATATCGCTGCACTAATAACTGTCGCAGTCAGCATTTTGCTGGTTCCTGATATGAACAGTGGGACCAGGCGCTATATTGGGGTTGCGGGATTTTATTTTGACCTTATTGGTTATAGTCCTTATGTGTTTATCGTTGCGCTGGCAGGGATATGGACCCGTCCAGGTTTCCTGCGAAGCTATAACGTTCGGATCAGAGAGTTAATGAAGCTCTTGCTCCTGCTGTTGCCTGCGGTAATTTATGCTTCAGTTTCTTCCTTTCCAGAGTTAATCTTATACTTGGCTGTTTCCCTGATCATGTATATCTGGATCTCCCGGCGCTGGGTGAGAGGCATATTAATTGCCGTTGTATCCTTATTTTCAGGAGGAATCTATGTTTGGAATGATCACATTCTTCGGGAACGGCTGATTGGAGCAATTAATTTTAATCTAAGACCGGACACAACTGGTTATATGAATCGTGAAATTATAGATGCTATCCAATCAGCAGGCTGGAGAGGACAGGGGTTTGGCTATTTGGGAGATGCCCTTCCTTATCCTTATACGGATTTGTTTCCGGCGTATCTCATTCAATGCTTCGGTTGGGCGGGTGGTCTTCTGCTACTTGCTTTAACCTGCTGGTTTGTTCTCAAAATGATCTCCTATGCCCGCGCAGTAAGCGATACCTATGGGCGGATGCTGATTATTGGCCTGGGACTGATGATCTCCATCCGCTTAGTGTACGGCCTCTCCATTCTCAGCGGTAGAATGCCGCTTACATCCATACCGTTTCCCTTCCTAAGCTACGGCCAGCATGTCCTGATTGAATTCGCCGCTGTCGGATTGCTAATGGGGGTATACCGGCGGAAGGATATGCTCCCTGCGGCAAAAGTTCCGTCTGGACTATAGACGGCCTCTGCGGCTACACTTATACTGGAAGGGTAAAATATGGGATACTTCAAGAGGAGGGGATCGACAAGTGAAGAAGCTGCACATGGCAGGCAGAAGGCTGGCTCTCATCTCATGTGCGCTGATCTTGGGCGGAACGGTGCTACTTGTACCCAAAGCCGGAGCAAAGTTTACGGCAGTACCACAGATTCAGAATACCTCAGCAGCTCCGGCACAGAGTCCGGTTGTGAAGAAAAACAGTCTCCCCGGCGGGTTTGTCTATCTGGATGAGGTTATTCCTTCGGCGCAATATGAGATCCGTTATTATAGTGAGAATAATTTTACCGGCACCAGAGTGGACGGGTATAAGGCACCGCTCGCGATCTTCTCGCGGACTGCCGCTGCTGCGCTGAAGAAGGTTAGCGAAGATCTGGAACAGAAGGGCTATATCCTGAGAATCTATGACGCTTACCGTCCGCAGCAAGCCGTCAACCACTTTGTGCGCTGGTCGCAGGATGCCGCCGATCTGAAGATGAAGCCACAGTATTATCCGAAGTTGGACAAGCGCAATCTGTTCAAGCTGGGCTTCATCGCCAAGAAATCCGGTCATTCCCGGGGCAGCACGATCGACCTGACCCTGGCTCAGAAGAGCACAGGCAAGCTGGTGGATATGGGCAGTCCTTATGATTTTTTCGGTGAAATCTCTTACTATAATACGACGCTCATCAGCAGCACCCAGCATGCTAACCGCAAAATTCTGAAGGATGCGATGACGAAGCATGGCTTCAAGCCGTACGCTAAGGAATGGTGGCATTTCACACTGATTAAGGAGCCTTACCCGAAGCAATATTTCAACTTCAAAGTGGAGTAGGGCTGTTCCAGAGCTGTACAGAACGGTTAATGGATAATGTAAGGTTAATCTCTGAAGCATGCGTGCATAATATTCGAATACAGGAGAGGTGGGATCGATTTGTTCAAAAGAATCGTAGCCGTATTCCTTAGTGTAATGTTATTTGCAGCAGGAGCAGGTGTATTGACCAGTCATAACGTTAGTGCAGCCGGAAGCTTGAGGATTATCGTGAATGGTCAGGAATTGCAGCTAGGCGGGGCATTGGCCTATACCGACGGACCGGACATCATGCTCCCGCTGCGGGAAACGGCCCAAGCCCTCAAATATAAGGTCAGCTTCAATGGAGCTACCGGCACATTCCTGCTGGAACGGTTCCAGGAGAGCGTTCAGTTCAGATTATCTGGTAAGGAGCTTATGCTGGACGGCAAGAACAAAGTACCGTTTACAGGCGGCTTTGAGTTAAAACAAAAAAAGGCGTACGCGCCGCTGTCTTTTTTTGCAGCGATCGGGTTAGTCACTTCCTATAATCCGGAAACAGGCCAGGTTGACGTATATACACCGGAGGTAATGGCAGGTGCCGTAGCAGGTCTGCTTGTAACTGGTAACTATCCGGCGCTGAAGGAGCGGTATTACGCCAAGGATGCAGAACCCGCTGCTCTTCCGGTGCTCCAGCAGAGCTTGGAAGGGATTAACACGCTGGCGGGCAGCTACTTCGGAGTGAAAACCACCACCAGCACACAGCAGGATGGAGTAATGACGATTGTGAGTGTATTGTCATTCACCAAAGCTGAGGCCGTATTGACTCTGGAACTGGGCGCTTCAGGTAAGCTCACCAAGCTAACTCTAACGCCGGTCCAGGCAGCCAGTGAAGTATGGGCCAGCCCGGCTCAACCCTAGATTCGCATAAGACATAACTCTACTCCCAAGGGAGAATTCCACGGCTTAAGTCTAGCTGAAGGAATTCTCCCTTTAACTTTCTGTTGACAGAATGCCGGAAAGAGAGTAATTTTAAATTCGAATTAAACAATGTTTAAATCGTTGATTAGATCAATGATTAAGATTCTGTGACAGAGGAGGGCGACAAGCTGCATTATGGTTAAATTTAAATTGGGCAACAAAGCTGATGCTTCAGATAAAGATACCAAGCAACTTATCCTCGATGCCACGGTTGCGCTGATCCATGAGGACGGATTCCAATGCATTACTCTGCGCAGTATCGCGGCAAGAGCTGAGACCAATCTGGCCCTGGTGAACTACCACTATGGCTCCAAGGAGAAGCTGTTTGGCGATGCTGTGAAGCAGCTTATGGCTACCTTTGACGATGCTTTCAAGGTGCTGGAGGATACATCTTTACCGCCAAAAGAGCGCTTGAAGCTGTTCTTCACGCGGTACATTGCCAATCTCAGCCGTTATCCCGGGATGGCCCGGCAGATGCTGGATCAGAGACACCATATTATGGGCTCGCATGATGAATATGCGAAATATTCCAAGCTGATGCGGATTGAACGGATTCTGGATGCTCTCGGGGAGATTACCGGCGAACAGGACCGCGATAAGCTCATGATGATGAACATGCAGATCTACGGGGCGATTGTCTTCCCGGTCATTATGGTCAGCAGTTTGCCGAAGGAACGGGAGGATCTCCATCAGATCTTCAAGCTGGCCCCGCTGGAGGAGCAGATTGACGGATTGTTTGAGCAGTATTTTCACAAGTATAACTAATCATGAATAGAGAAAAGAGTGGACAAAAGAATGTCAAAACCTATGAATCCAAATAGCACCGCCGCCGCAGAGGCGCCGTTCTCGCTAAGAGCTATACTTCCATCGTTGCTGGCGATTATTGTCGGCATGATCATGGTTATTCTGGACAGCACCGCAGTCAATGTGGCCGTTCCGAATCTGGTGCAATATTTCGATACGGATCTGAAGACTGTTCAATGGGCCATTACCGGCTACACGCTTGCGCTCGCCGCTGTAATTCCGCTGGCAGGCTATATGACGGACCGCTTTGGCTCCAAGCAGGTGTTCCTAACGACCATTGCGATGTTCGTCCTCGGCTCTGTATTATGCTCCGTAGCCCAGACCTCGGGACAGCTGGTCCTCTTCCGTGTCATTCAAGGTCTTGGCGGCGGCATGGTCGCTCCTATCGGGATGGCGATGGTCTTCCGACTGGCTCCGGTAGAGCGTAGAGGTTCTATCATGGGGATGCTCGGTATTCCAATGCTGCTTGCTCCGGCTCTTGGACCGATCCTCGCAGGCTATCTGGTGGAGTATGTAAGCTGGCACTGGATTTTCCTGATTAACCTGCCTATTGGTATCGTGGGTATTATTCTTGGTCTTAAATATTTGCCGGTCATCGAGAAAAAGGGAAGAGCTCACCTCGATATCTTCGGGATCATGTTGGCCCCGATCGCATTCTCTATGCTGGCTTACGGCGTTAATCAAGGCGGCGGTGAGAGCTGGACTTCA
This sequence comes from Paenibacillus rhizoplanae, assembly GCF_042684125.1. NCBI lineage: Bacteria > Bacillati > Bacillota > Bacilli > Caryophanales > Paenibacillaceae > Paenibacillus > Paenibacillus rhizoplanae. The sequence continues at coordinate 382,922 of NZ_JBHUKY010000021.1, forward strand.
ACCGGAGCGCTTGTAGGATTATCAGTCGGCGGCGTTGCACTGGTGCTGTTCGTCATCGTTGAACTGCTGCAAAAGCATCCGCTGCTGGAGCTGCGCGTCTTTCGTTCCTCGGACTTCACACGCGGGATTATTCTGTCCTGGGTTACACAGGCGGCGTTGTTCGGCTCCATGCTGTTCGTTCCGCTGTATCTCCAGCAGATCCGCAATTACACGCCGCTGGAGACCGGGCTTATCCTGCTTCCCCAGGCGCTGGCTTCCGGAGTAGGGATGCCGCTGGGCGGCCGCCTGTTTGACAAAATCGGTGCCCGTCCGCTGGTATTCGTAGGTCTCAGTATTATATCGACGGCCCTGTTCCTTCTATCTGGAGTTACAGTAGACACCAGTCTTCCTCTTATTATACTGTCTCTGGTCATGATGGGCCTCGGTATGGGTCTGTCGATGATGCCGGTCAATACCCATGTCCTGAACTCTGCGCCGCGTGAATGGGTGAACCGGGTTACCCCGCTTACTGCCGCTGCCCAGCAGGTTGTGGTATCGTTCGCTGTTGCCGGCATGACCGGGTACCTCACCAGCCAGATTACCGTGCATATGGGTAAAATGACGGCCGGAAGCAATCCGCTTGCCGCTGCTGTACAGGGCTTCGGGGATGTCTTCTTCCTCTCGGGCTGCATCGCCGTGGCCGGAGTGGTCCTCAGTCTGATTCTGCGCCGTCCCAAGACAGCGGGCGCTGCACCTTCTCCTGAAGAACAGCAGAAGGATGCTGCAATGATGATGGGGCATTAATCAGCTTCAACTATTGCTACAGCCATTATAGAAGACAAATGTTATAGACATACAAAGAACGTCCCTGACTGCCGGTTGGCAGGGGGCGTTTTTTGTGCTTTTTGAACGATCCGGAGGGAGCAGGTGCAAAAGAGGGAGCATGGGTGCGAGCCGGATGTATGTGGAAAACCGAGTACAATGGGCGGGGGCCATTAAAACCTATAAGTGCGCCCGCCGCTTCCTGAGCAGCCTTGCCGGCGACACAATATGCAGCTTGCCCAGCAGCTCGGAGGCCAGAATGCCCAGCAGGACAAGGGTGGCACCGGTGTAGCCCTGGAGGGAAAGCTGTTCCTGTGCGAACAAGTAGCCGAAGAAGGCAGCGAATATCGGCTCAAGTGCGAAGATCAGACCGGTGCGGGTCGGTGTAGTGTACTTCTGGGCAACCGGCTGGATGATGAACCCGCAGGCGCTGCAAAAGATCCCCAGAGCCAGAATCGCGATCCAGCCCGGGAGGGTGGACGGCAGCGAAGGCGTCTCGAAGATGGCGGATAGAATCAGGGCATAGCCCCCGGCGAAGCCGAGCTGCAGAATGCCGATATTCAGCGAGTCGCAGGTCTTGACCGCCCGGCCCGTCACGAGAATCTGCACCGCATAGAATACTGCGGACAGAATGCAGAGCAGATCACCGGGCTGAACTTGCAGCGATCCGTTCAGCGTAAGCAGCCCGATGCCGCTAATGGCCAGGATCGTGCCGAAGATTTGCGGGGGAGCGACTTTTTTTCGGAAGATCAGCACCTCCAGCATAGGGACAAAGACAACAGTCAATGCAACCAGGAATCCGGCGTTAGAGGTCGTGGTGGTCTTCAGCCCGAAGGTGATGCAGGTGAATACGCTAAGCAGCAGGAAGCCGAGCAAGGCTCCGTATTTCAAGGTTCTGGCATCCATACTGCGCAGCCGTCTGCGGAACAACAGCCCCGCCAGAATGAATGCAAGCCCGAAACGCAGTGCAATCAGATTGAATTCTCCCAGTGTACCCAGTCCCAGCTTCATGAACAGGTAGGAGGAGCCCCAGAATAGTGTTACTACAATGAGCATTAGCTCGGCCTTTAGCGGCTTCATTCAGTCATCATCCTTCTTTATTTCAAGTGAGTATAGTATAATACGCTCGAATACATAAGGTAACTGAATGTTTATCATAAGATACATGAGAGAATGTCATGCTAAGTGAGGGGGCTGGACATGAGTCTGATTAAGTATGAAGTGTTTCTAAAAGTGGTGGAGCTGGGCAGTCTGACCAAGGCAGCGGAGATGCTGGGCTTCACCCAATCCGGCATCAGCCACACGCTGAGCAGTCTGGAGCAGGAATTCGGCTTCCCGCTGCTCGTACGTAGCCGTTCGGGTGTGAAGCTGACGGTGAACGGGGAGCAGGTGCTTCAGCCGATCCGGGAGATTCTGAATTGGAATGAGCAGCTTAAGCAGCAGGTAGCGGATATTCATGGTCTGGAGACGGGGACGATCACAATCGGCACCTTCACCAGTGTCTCTGTCCATTGGCTGCCGGACATCATCAAGCAGTTCCGTGAGGAATATCCGTACATTGAGTTCAAACTGATGGAGGGTGGTTATCTGGAGATTGAGCAGTGGATCGAGGCTGGGGTGGTTGATTGCGGCTTCCTCTCATTGCCGACCCGCGAGAAATTCGAGGTGATCCCGCTGATGCAGGACCGGATGCTGGCGATTCTCCCGCTCGGCCATCCGCTGAGTAAGGCGCCTCACATGCCGCTGGCTCAGATCGCCTACGAGGACTTCATCATTCCGAAGCCCGGTTCGGACTATGATGTGCAGCGGGTGCTGGAGAAGGCCGGAATTAAGCCGAACATCAAATTCTCGGCCGGGGACGATTACGCCATTATTGCCATGGTGGAAAAAGGTCTGGGCATCAGCATCCTCCCGGAGCTGGTCACCCGGTTCCAGTATGAGCGTGTAGCCATGCTTGAGCTGGAGGAGCAGAGCTTCCGTTCTCTGGGCATTGCGGTCAGCTCAATGAAATATGCTTCTCCTGCAACAAGGCGTTTCCTGCAGCATGTGCAGAACTGGTTGCCCGGCCAGGGAGCCGTTTAAGTTGGTGGAAAAGTAGAACAAAATCACCCTACGGGTGAATAAGATGACCTTAGCGCGAACATAATGTATGCTGTTTTTCACATACGTTTGGACCATACGTCTGCTTGCGAACACAATGTATACTGTTTTCCACATATATTTGGTCCATATGTCTGCATGGGAGCACAATGTATGCTGTTTTTCACATACATTCAGGCCGTGTGCCTGCTTGCGAACACAATGTATGTTGTTTTTCACATACATTCAGCCTTCAGTCACATTCAGCATCAAAGCCACTATTCGAATCTTTCCATGAACTCTTATTCACAAATGTACGCCACCTTTCCCACAGCAGGAAGAAACTATAATTTCCTATACAACAAAAAAGGCATGTTTTCAATTTTGAAAACATGCCTTTTTGCCAATGTGCATCCGTGCCTCACCCGCTTAATTTACGCCCCTCATTGTCGAGAAACAACAACTCGTAGTATTTTTTTGGCCGCCCCTTACTGTTGTTCCTTTTTTCAAATACCGCTTGTACTTGTTTACTTTCTTCGATTTTGTTAAGGATGCGGTTTGCACCTTTGACGGTCATAGACAGGCACTCCGCAACATCCTCAGAGGATAGCTTATTGGTTCGCATGATTTCTGCGTAGGACATGATTTTTTGCAAATTGATGTTGTTGATTCCGATGGTTTTGGCTAACGCAAGGATTTCCGGGTCCCCCTGTTCGGAGAAATGGATGATATTCATGCTCCGCATGGGGCCGGCAACCTTCTGATTCTCGTCTATAAAAAAGCTGCTGCTGCCCGTATAGGCTTCTGCCTGTCTGTGAGCCTTGGTGGCGTTGACGTTCGCTTGAAAATATTCATGCCCCGAGCCCCAGCCGATCTTTACCTTGCCCTGTATGCGCTCCTCCAGATACTCCAGCAGGGAACAGTTATGAGCGTTAGAGGTGATTCTCATGAAATTGCCGAAGGTGGTGTACAGTCTGACATAGCCTTCTGAGATTTGGGCCGTGTCAGCCAGATTCACGCTATGCAGAAACCTGCCAACCAGGGCTTTCAGCTCTTGAAGCTGCTCCTCAGATGGTGGCTGCTCATTGTGGACCGATAAGTATGCGACAACGGCCCGCTGGTTCTTAAGCTTACGGATGGTAATCTCGTTGATGATCTCGCTGATGGTCTCTTTAACGCTCTCCAAAGTGGGCCGGATTAAGATATATTTGACGCCGTGCTTCTGGAGTTCCGGAACAAAGTGGCCGAACGCCGTGATGGACAGATCTATTTTCTTGTCTTCCCACAGACTGATATGGTTCTCCAGCATGGTCTCCACCCGTTCGGACAGATCTCCGCAGTCAACGGGCTTTCCCTCATGAGTCAGGTATTGCTGGAATTCGCTGAAAGATTCGATGATATATGCATAATCCACATAGATCCGGGAGATATCAAGTCCAGGTTCTGTAACCAGCAGCCGGAAAAGCTCCCTGTACAGCAGGTTCTCATCATCCTGCAAAATGTGAACAGGGACTTTATCATCCAGGTATTCCTTATCGATGGACTCGTAGAGCATCCTGCCGCTGATCACAAATCCATCCACCGAATCTAAGTTTTTGAGATAGATGTCCGTTGTTTCCCGGAAATTGCTGATGGTAAGGAAGCGGAACTGGCATAAGGGACGCAGTTCTTCTTCAATGGCGCGGAAATAGTCCATATGCGTCTCAGGCGTGATAATACCCAGCTTGATTTTCATGGTAGATTCCTTTCATAAAACAGTTCAATCAAAAGAGTTATATCACAATAAATGTGATATTACAATGTTCCGGCAGCCTCTGAAATAATGTTCTTAAAAAGTCTTAATATCTCTTGACAGCGAATGAAAATGCCAGTACGATAAAATTGTTCTTAAAAAGTCTTAAATTAAGAAGGGGGTAATGGTCACTCTAATCTAACGTTCATTTAATTTATGTTTTGGGAGATGTTCATTTGTGATTGAAAAAGCTGGAGACTTAATGAGTATGGCTCATCAGCTGCAGGACAAATTGGTCATGTACAGGCATCATCTTCATGCGATTCCGGAGCTTGATTTAAGTTTGCCCAGGACAACTGCTTACGTAAAAGAGGTGTTGGAGTCGATGGGGCTTAAGCCCGCTCCCGTAGGGGAATCAGGGCTAACGGTTACCATTGGCGGACAGCATGACGGGAAGGTGGTTCTGCTCCGTGCGGATATGGACGGGCTGCCCATTCAGGAAGAAACGGAGTTGTCTTACGCATCGTTGAGCGGAAACATGCATGCTTGCGGTCATGACATGCATACTTCCATGCTGCTGGGAGCTGCGGAGATTCTGAAGGCTAACGAAGGGCAGCTTCGCGGGACGGTTAAGCTTATGTTTCAGCCGGGTGAAGAGACGCTGCACGGGGCAAAAATGATGCTTGAGAGCGGGATTCTCGACAATCCTAAAGTGGATGCAGCCACGATGCTTCACGTGTTGACCGGAATGCCACTTCCTCTCGGACAATTTGTAGTGCCTGAGGAAGGTGGAGCGATTTCTGCTTCTTCGGATTGGTTCGAAATCATCATCCGCGGAAGGGGGTCACATGGCGCAATGCCCGAGGCCGCAGTGGACCCTTTGAATGTGGCAGCTCATCTTCATCTGGCGCTGCAGGGTATTCTTAGCCGGGAAATTTCGCCGACTGATAATGCAGTCCTTACCATCGGCGTGATGGAAGGCGGAACCACGAACAACGTGATTCCCGATACGGCCAGAATGAAAGGCAGTGTACGCACATTTAACACCGCATTGCGGGATAAAGTGGAGACCCGTATCCGCGAAATTACCGCAGGGATCGGAGAAACTTTTCAGGCAAAGCTGGAAGTGATCTATACAAGAGGCTGTCCTGAAGTGAAAACGGATGGCGGGCTTAATGAGCAAATGAGGGTTTCGATTGCAAATACCTTTGGTGATGGCTCCTATATTGGTATAACTGAGCTGGTACCCGGTGGTAAATTAATGGGCTCGGAAGATTTCGCCTTTGTCTCACAGGCGGTGCCAAGTACCACAGTGTTTCTTAACGCAGGCAATATCGAAGATGGTTATCGTTACCCTGTACACCATCCTAAGACGATGTTCTCGGATGAGGTGCTTTATAGAGGGGCTGCGGCTTACGCAGCTTTTGCCAGAGACTGGCTTGAAAGTAACAGTTAAGCTCTAAACCAAACTTAGGAGGAATTACAATGACAGAGAGACGTATGATTGGACCCACCAAATTTGAAGAGTACTCGGAGAAATACAAGGAATTCCTGTTAATGACCCGCCGTGACGGAATCCTTGAAGTGCGTCTTCACACGGGCGGAGGATCGTACACGCACAATTGGGAAGCTCATACCGCCTGGTCTCATGCCTGGTCAGATATTGGCCGTGACCCTGAGAACGAAGTCATGATTATAACGGGAACCGGGGATAAATGGTTGATTGGCGACCCTGAGGTCTGGAATACGAAATTCATGGACTGGCCGAAGCAAAAGAAGCTCGAACAGTATCATGAATCGCTGAGACTGCTTGAGAATCTGATCTTCTGCATTGACATCCCGACAATCGGGGCAGTCAACGGCCCGGGAACGCACTGTGAACTCGCTACGCTCTGCGATATTACCATTTGTACGGAAGACGCGGACTTTTTCGATCCGCATTATCTGGGAGGCACGCCTCCAGGAGATGGAATGCTGCTCACACTGCAGAGCATGATCGGTTTCAAAAAAGCAGCCTACTACGCATACACCGGCAAGAATATCAACGGTCAGACCGCGTTAGATCTGGGTATCGTCAGTGAAGTGCTGCCCCGTGAGCAGCTTCTTCCACGCGCTTGGGAGCTCGCGGAGATGATCATGCAGGCACCGCGTTCAACGAGACATCTGTCTCACTCCATTATCTCCCGGCCATGGAAGCAGGCTCTGGTCGCTGATCAGGGATTCCAGCTTGCCCACCAGATGTACGACATGGCCATTGATGAAGAAGGAGCGCTGGAGCGGCTGAAGAAAATGCAGGGACGCCTGATGGGCAACGATGTTCAATAGAAAGATGACGGGACCTACTCGGCTCGAAGAATACTCGGAGAAGTACAAGGACTTATTCCTCATGACCCGCCGCGGCGGCATCCTCGAAGTGCGTATGCACACTGACGGGGGACCTTTACAATTCGACTGGCCGGTCCAAGCCGCTTATGGTCACGTATGGTCAGATATTGGCCGTGATCCTGAGAATGAGGTCATGATTCTTACAGGGACAGGAGAGTTATGGCAGACCGGCAATCCTGAAGTCTGGAATACGAAATTCATGGATTGGCCGAACCGCCGGAAGCTGGAAATGTACCATGAATCACTTAGAATGATTGAAAATATGGTTCAGTGCATCGACATCCCCACGATTGGGGCGGTTAATGGCACTGGCGCACACTGGCAGCTGGGAACGCTTTGTGATATTACGATCTGTGCGGAAGACACGGCGTTCTTCGATGCCCATTATCTGGGCGGTGTTCCGCCCGGAGATGGAATCGTCCTGGCACTTCAAAGGATACTGGGAACCAAGAAAGCGGCATACTATGCATACACGGGGATGAATATTACTGCCCAAGAGGCACTAGACCTTGGTCTGGTCAGTGAGGTATTGCCTCGTGAACAGCTTATTCCACGGGCATGGGAGCTGGCAGAGCTGATCATGCAGGCGCCCCGCTCGGTGAGGCATCTTACGCATTCGATTGTGGCGCACCCGTGGAAACAAGCTTTGGCAGAGAATCAAGGTCTTCAGCTTACTCACCAATTGGTTGACATGGCGATTGATGAAGAGGGGATTCATGAGCGGCTGATGAAGCTCAAGGAACGTTTTCAGAGGAATGACAACTGAGAAGGGATAAGGGTGCTATGAGATCGTTGACTGAGCTATTTAAGATTGGCAGCGGACCGTCCAGCTCCCATACCATGGGACCGGAGAAAGCGGCCGGAATCTTCAAAGCAGAAAATGAAGACGCAGACCAGTTCAAGGCGTTGATCTATGGTTCCCTTGCCAAAACAGGTAAAGGCCATATGACGGACAAGGCTATTATTCGGGCACTCTATCCCGTCCGGACGGAGGTTCAATTTGTTCCGCAGCCTGACTTTGATTTGCCTCATCCCAATACAATGGACTTGTTCGCTTACAAAGACGGTCAGCAAACAGCCTCCATGCGTGTTGCCAGTATCGGTGGCGGGGAGATCGTGATTGATGGGCGGGAGGAGACGCGGGGACCTGATGTCTACCCGGAGAAAAGCTTTGCCGAGATCAGTGCCTATTGTAAAGCGAATCATATCCGCTTAAGCGATTACGTCGAGCAGCATGAAGGCCTGCAGATCTGGGAGTTCCTCCAAGGCATCTGGGAAGCGATGAAGCGGTCGATCGACGAAGGACTGTCTGTCACAGGTATTCTGGAGGGCGGCCTGAATGTCGAGCGCAAGGCGAAATATCTGTATCATCAGGGGACTGTGGATGAGAGCCCGGAGACGCGGGAGAACCGGATCGTCAGCGCGTACGCTTTTGCCGTCAATGAACAGAATGCGGCTGCCGGTACAGTCGTAACGGCTCCAACCTGCGGGGCCTGCGGTGTTGTACCCGCCTCGCTCCGTTATATGCAGGAGAAGCTGCAGGTCCCGGACGAACGAATTCTCCGGGCGCTGGCCGTCGGCGGGCTCATTGGCAATCTGGTCAAGCATAACGCCTCGATCAGCGGCGCTCAGTGCGGCTGCCAGGCGGAGGTGGGCACGGCTTGCTCTATGGCAGCGGCAGCGCTGGCTGAGCTGTCCGGGATGGAGATCGGCCAGATTGAGTATGCGGCGGAGGTTGCCATGGAGCATCACTTAGGGTTAACCTGTGATCCGATTAACGGATTGGTTCAGATTCCTTGCATCGAGCGGAATGCGGTCGGTGCGATGCGGGCGATCAATGCGCTGAGTCTGGCTAAGTTCTTGTCAGGTACCCGTAAAATATCCTTTGATCTGGTTGTACAGACCATGTACGAAACTGGCCTGGATATGAACAGCAGGTACCGTGAAACTTCAGAGGGCGGGCTCGCTAAGTTCTACAACATGGGCAGTTAACTGATAATGATATCGCTATATACGAGGAACGTCCTTGCTGCCGGTTGGCAGAAGGGGCGTTCTTTCGTTTTGCGGGAGGATCTGTAGGACGGAGCCTGCTGTAAGAAAAGAAGTGATTTGACGGAGGGCGGCCGGGATGAGAAAATGTATGCGTGTACATCGAGTAGTCTATTCAGTGAGGAGGCACCAAATGAAACAGCTACGCATTGGAATGATAGGTTATAAATTCATGGGCAAGGCCCACAGCAATGCTTACCGCAGCCTGCCGATGTTCTTCCCCAAGGCAGTTAAGCCGCAAATGTCCGTCATCTGCGGACGCAATGAGCAAGCGGTTACAGAGGCGGCCGCACAGCTTGGCTGGTCGGAGAGTGTAACCGACTGGAAAGAGCTGATCGGGCGTGACGATATTGATCTGGTTGATATCAACGCGCCGAGCAATGCCCATAAAGAGATCGCCCTTGCAGCCGCAGCGGCAGGCAAGCATATTTTTTGTGAGAAGCCGCTGGCCCTGAATCTGGAGGATTCCCGCGAAATGCTGGAGGCTGCCGAAGAAGCGGGGATCGCTCATATGATCGGCTTCAACTACCGGTTCTCCCCGGCTGTCAGACTGGCCAAACGGCTGATTGAGAGCGGCCGGCTGGGTACAATCTATCATTTCCGTGCCTGGTTCCTGCAGGACTGGATTCTCGACCCGGAATTCCCGCTGGTCTGGCGGCTTCAGAAGGAGATTGCCGGCTCGGGATCGCATGGTGATCTGGGGGCGCATCTGATCGATCTGGCTCATTTCCTGGTCGGAGATGTGCAGGAGGTGATCGGCATGAGCGAGACCTTCGTCAAGGAACGGCCGCTGGCAACGGAGATGACAGGGCTAAGTGCCAAGGCAGGCAAGGATGCCCCGCGCGGTCCGGTAACCGTAGATGATGCCACGTTGTTCCTGGCCCGTTTTGCAAACGGTGCCCTGGGCAGCTTTGAGGCTACACGTTTTGCTGCCGGACACCGGTCTACTAATTCTTTTGAGATTAACGGCAGTCTGGGCAGTGTGAAATTTGACTTCGAGCGGATGAATGAGCTGGAGGTCTATCTGACCTCGGATGACGAGGATGTGCAGGGCTTCCGCCGGGTGCTTGCGACCGATCCGTCCCATGACTATGCGGAGGCCTGGTGGCCGCCGGGTCATACCATCGGGTTCGAGCATACGTTCATTCATGAGATGCTGGAGCTGTCGAATGCCATTGAGGAGGGACGTCAGCCGGAGCCGAACTTCAAGGACGGCGTGAAATGTCAGGCGGTACTTGAAGCTGTAGAACGTTCGATTGAGCAGCGGCGCTGGGTTCCGATATCTGAAATGTAAAGCAAGACAGGGAAACACCGCCGGCTGCTATGTGGCTGGCGGTGTTTTTTTGAATGTCAGGGGCGAGGGGGCGTTAGCCGGATGTGTGTGAAAAACCGATCACAATTGGACCGGGAGCGGTATGCGGGCCAAATGTAGTCGGAAAACCGACCACAATTGGACTGTGAGTGGCGTGCGGGCCAAATGTAGTCGGAAAACCGACCACAATTGGACGTGAGTGGCGTGCGGGCCAAATGTAGTCGGAAAACCGACCATAATTGGACTGTGCGCGCCACGTAAGCCTGATGGTCGGCCGGAGCACACACTTGGATTTACTCCTGTTTTCGTGCCTGGGAAGGGGTTAGACCCTTGTACTGCTTGTACAGCTTGGTAAAGTAATTCGGATTGTCGCAGCCGACACGGCCTGAGATCTCGGTAATTGTCAGGTCAGTCTCCAGCAGCAGCCGCTGCGCCTCATCCATTCTGCAGAAATTCACATAATCGATGAACGTCCGCCCGGTGAGCTTCTTGAAGGTTTTGCAGAAATGAAAAGGGTTCAGATTCACGAATTTGGCAGCAGCCTCAATCGACATCTTCTGATCGGCGTGGTTCTCCAGGTGTTCCAGCAGCGGCTTGAAGCGCTCCCGGTGGATGGAATGGCGTTCGCTGTGCTCCCGCTCGCTGCGCTGCCGGGCCGGGAAGGCCCGGGACATCAGGGTGAAGAACAGGTGCAGCTGATTCTTGACCACGAGTTGAAAAGCCGGCTGTTTCGCCTCCACTTCGGCAATCACCCGCTCCAGTAAATGATAATAAGCGGCGCATTCAGGCTGCTGGGCGGCGGGCATCACAGGGAACTGATTCAGATTATTGAGGTATGGAGCTACGAATTGCTCATGCTGGGAATCCTGGTTCCGGTCCTTGAACAGCGTGGCATGGAAGACAATCGAGACATACGACAGATCACCGCTGCACTGGCTATAGCCGACATGAAGCCCGCCGGATGGCACCATAAGGACATCTCCCGGACCGGCCTCATAAGGCTTACTGTCCACATGGAAAATAGCCTGACCTTCGCGCATAATGATGATCTCGAAATGCTCATGCCAGTGCAGAAACAGGATGTTCTGTTCAGGCGCTACCTCCCGGCAGGTGTTGAAGAACAGACGGAACGGATACGTTTTCTCTTCCAGCCTGGGATATTCCTTAAGTTCCTTCGGATAGGTCATGCTTGGTTCAACTCCCGCAAGATTCAGCTAGTTTAGCACAAGATAAGTAGAGATTTTGCCCAAAATGAGCGATATACTAGGAATGTTGCATTAACTATAAACCAATATTGGAGTGGCATACAAGATGCAGGATACATTAAGAATCGGAACACTGGTTGGAGGTGGGGATGCGCTCAGAGTCATTCCTCAGATTATAGGGCATGGATTCGAATCCTTCAGCTTAACCTTCTGGCAGACTACGGGAACTACCGATCTGGCGGAAACAGCGGCACGGTTGCGTGAACTGGCTGCGGAGCATGATTTCACGATTTCTTCAGTCGGCATATTTGGGAATCCGCTTACAGGGACAGGCGACAATTCAGATACGCTTGCCAGCTGGGAACGGCTGATCGATCATGCCCATTTGTTCGGGACGGACCTGGTCTCCGGCTTCACCGGACGTCTGCCCGGCGTATCTATAGATGAGTCGATTCCGAAGTTCGCTGAGGTGTTCGGTGAGTTGTCGAAGCGGGCGGCGGAGCGCGGGGTCAAGATCGCTTTTGAGAATTGCTCGATGGACGGGAACTGGCGGGCAGGGGACTGGAATATTGCGCATAACCCTACAGCCTGGGAGAAAATGTTCAACGCGGTCAATGCCGATAATCTCGGCCTGGAATGGGAGCCTTGTCACCAGATGGTGCAGCTGATTGACCCGATTCCGCAGCTGCGCAAATGGACGGATAAGATCTTCCATGTCCACGGCAAGGACGCAACCATCGCCTGGGATATTATTAAGGAATACGGAATCCACGGGCCTAAGCCTTATGTGTGGCACCGGACGCCGGGCTTCGGGGATACGAACTGGACAGATGTGATCTCGATTCTTCGTCAGGCCGGGTATAAGGGAACGATCGATATCGAAGGCTGGCATGATCCTGTCTACCGTGACGATCTGGAGATGACCGGTCAGGTTCATGCACTGAATTATCTCAAAACCTGCCGGGGCGGCAGCTTCATCCCGAACCCGGTGTAACTGGAGGAAAGAGTGATGACAGCAGGACATCGTGTGGTTGTGGCGGGTTGCGGGGCTATGGCTAATGAGTGGATCACCTATGCACTGAAGCATGTTGATGGAATAGAGATTGTAGCGCTCGTGGATATCCGGCCGGAGTCCGCTCAGGCCATGGCAGAAAGGCACGGGCTTACTTGCCCGGTATTTACTGAATTGGAGCAGGCGATTGCGGATACAGCAGCTAATCTGGTATTCGATGTGACGGTGCCGTCCAGCCATTACAGTATTGCTAGTACGGCGCTTGAGGCAGGTTGCCATGTGTTCGCGGAAAAGCCGCTGGCGGAGACGATGGAGCAGTGCAACTCAATCGTCAGCATCGCTGAACGTACCGGCAGGAGCCACGCGGTGATGCAGAACCGCCGGTATGATCCGCGCATCCGCTCATTGCGGGAGCTGATAACTTCAGGGGGTATAGGGCGGACAGGCTCTATCAGCGCGAATTTCTTTCTGGCTCCGCATTTCGGCGGCTTCCGGGATGCGATGGACAGCCCGCTGCTGCTGGATATGGCGATTCATACCTTCGATCAGGCCCGCTATATAAGTGGTGCTGATCCGGTAAGCGTGTATTGCCAGGAGTTCAATCCGCCGGGATCGTGGTATGCAGGGAATGCGGCGGCTGTCTGTATTTTTGAAATGTCGGACGGCTCCGTGTTCTGTTATCAAGGCTCCTGGTGTGCGGAAGGCGCGCCTACGTCCTGGGAAGCTTCATGGCGGGTTCAAGGTGAAAAGGGCGCTGCTATCTGGGATGGCCGGGATCTGCCTTATGCCGAGGTGATTAGTGCCGGGAGTGAACACTCCGGCCAGTTCCTCCATGAATTCGAGCAGGTCGAAGCGCCGGAGGTACAGATGGAGGAGACCTTCCATCAGGGCTGTCTCGATGAAATGTTCCGTTCGCTGGCAGAAGGCCGTCCGGCCGAGACGGATTGCCGCGATAACCGCTACAGCATGGCCATGGTGCTGGGCGCTCTGGAGAGTGCGCGGACAGGCCGCAAGCTGAGTATTGGAGAATTCATAGAGGGCGCTAAGCTGACGGGGAGTAAGGAGTAGGAGATTTTAGAGTAAGGGTTAAGGATCAAGTAAGGGATTACGGTAAAGGATCTACAGGGATATTATTAGGGCAGCCGCGAGGCTGCTTTTTTTCTCGTTGGCGTGTCAACGAGAAAAACCAAACACAATTGGACTTGGACGCGCCGCGTAGGCCAAATGTAATCGGAAAACCGAACACAATTGGACTAAGCGCGCCGCGAAATTAAGACGCGTTTTTCCACTTGTTGGGTGAAGTTTCAAACTGTCTTGAAGTCACATAATTCCATATTCTCCTCACATCACTGTATTCCAGATCTGTGCAATGAAGATTAGAATAAATACCAGATAGTGGATGTAAATTACAAGGAGTGATTCCGATGGATGAGCAGTTAAAAGTGGTGATTGGGAGCGGCGGAAGTCGGCATAATCAGGGGTGGCTGCATACGGAGGAGAGGGAGCTTAATCTTTTGCAGGATGAACAGTGGGCCAACAGGTTCAAGAAAAGCTCTATAAAAGCTATCCTTACGGAGCATGTCTGGGAGCATCTGACGTATGAAGAGGGGGTGCAGGCGGCAAGAATCTGCTATCCTTATCTGGCATCTGGCGGGTATATCCGCTGTGCTGTGCCGGACGGGTATTTTCCGGATGAAGCTTATCAGAAAATTGTACAGGTCGGGGGACCGGGTCCCCTGGATCATCCCGCGGCGTCTCACCGCATCGTACATACTTACAATACCCTGCGAGGCATGTTCACGGCTGGCGGCTTCGAGGTCAAACTGCTGGAATATTGCGATGAATCCGGGCAGTTCCATTATAACCACTGGGATGAGAGCGGAGGTTTTATCTACCGTTCCAAGCGCTTTGACCACCGCAATACAGAGGGAAGGTTAGGTTTTGTCTCGCTAATAGTAGATGCCGTTAAGAGATGACACACAGCATCCGCTCCTAACAAAAAAGGCTGATCCCCGCAGCACTACTCGCTACGCTAAGATCAGCCTGTCCTTCATTCAACCCGCCCGCGCTAGAAGCCCCGGTATTGCGGTTCTTCCTTTTCCAGCTCAGTTACGCGTCCTTCTACTTGCTGGACAACCTGCTGGGTCTGCTCGGCCGCTTGGGTGAACAGGGTCTTGGCTTCTTCATTCTGCGTTTCCATGGCGAATTGCTCCAGGCTGGCCTGGGCGCTTTTCAGCGAAGCTACGCAGGTCTTGACTTGTGAGGCGACTGTCATCGGTATACCCTCCTCCATATCATCGAAATGGATCATAATCCACGAATTCTAGTATCTGCATTCCCGCAGCACATATTCTGGAAAATCACTCCAGCCCCACGAGAGCATGATCAACCGGCAAGAAATCTTTTGGTTAAATCACCCCTGGTTTGACAAATACTGAAGCTGAATGTCTGACTGCACAGAGCATGAAATATCACAATACAGGGGGTTATTCGAATGCCTGAAGTGCTGGAGATTGTTGTGCGGACCTTGTTCGCTGTGGTTGTTTTGTTTTTTCTTACTAAAATTCTGGGGAAGCGGCAGGCTTCTCAGCTGTCGTTTTTTGAGTACATCACCGGAATCACAATAGGTAGTATTGCGGCCTATATCTCACTGGATACGGACAAAACCTGGCATCTTGGCTTAATTGCTCTAGGCGTCTGGGTCGGCTGCTCCCTGCTGATTGAATTTCTGCAGATCAAGAGCAAGAAAGCCCGGGATTTCATAGACTTCAAAGCGACCGTGCTCATCAAGGACGGCAAAATTTTGGAGGAGAATATGAAAAAAGAGCGTGTCAGTACGGACGAGCTGCTGGAGGAGCTGCGCAAGAAAGACGTCTTCAAATTAGCCGATGTCGAGTTTGCCATTATGGAGTCGGATGGGGCCATTAATGTACTACAGAAACGGGAGAATATGCCCCTGACCCCCAAGGATCTGGGGATAAAGGTCGCGCCGGAGAAGGAGACACTCGCTGTGATCATGGACGGTGAGATCATGGACGAGCCTCTGGATACGCTGAATCTCTCCCGGAAATGGCTGCAGACCGAGCTGGAAAAGCTGAATCTGACCGTGAAGGAGGTCTTCCTCGGGCAGGTAGACTCTTATGGTGAGCTTACTGTGGATCTTTATGCCGACAATGTGAAGGTACCTCAGCCGCAGGATAAGCCTCAGCTGTATGCGCTGCTGAAGAAATGCGAAGCCGATCTGGAGCTGTTCGGTCTGTCCACCAAGAACAAAGCGGCGAAGCAGATGTACGGAAATTGTTCAGAGCAATTGCAGGAGCTGCTGCAGAAGCTGAAGCCTTTTATCCAGAACTAACAGCAGTTGCCCGTGTGGACAACAGGTGGGATTTTCCATTCGGGCGCTGTAGAGGTATACTATAATCGATTTCATAGGATCTACTTCAAGTATAGGGAGGATGCTATCGATTATGGATTATGTGAAGCTGGGGACGACCGGACTGGAAGTATCACGGATCTGCTTAGGGTGTATGAGCTATGGGGTGCCGGAGCGCGGAACCCATCCCTGGTCGCTGAATGAGCAGGAGAGCCGGCCGTTTATCCGTAAGGCGCTGGAGCTGGGCATTAATTTCTTCGACACAGCAAATATCTATTCGGATGGGACCAGTGAAGAGATTGTCGGACGGGCCCTCAAGGAGTTCGCCTCCCGTGACGAGATCGTGCTGGCCACCAAGGTGCATGGACGCATGCGTCCCGGCCCCAATGGCGGAGGACTGTCGCGCAAAGCCATCCTGAGCGAAATCGATCATAGCCTGAAGCGGCTGGGCACAGATTATGTGGACCTGTATCAGATTCACCGCTGGGACCCGTCCACGCCGGTTGAGGAGACGATGGAAGCCCTGCATGATGTGGTCAAAGCGGGCAAAGCCCGCTATATCGGCGCTTCCTCCATGCCTGCATGGCAATTCCTTAAGGCGCTGCATACCGCTGAGCGCCATGGCTGGACCCGGTTCGTATCGATGCAGAACTATGTGAATCTGCTGTACCGGGAGGAGGAGCGGGAGATGCTGCCGCTGTGCGAGGCGGAAGGGATTGGTGTGATTCCCTGGAGTCCGCTGGCCCGCGGCCGTCTGACCCGGGACTGGCAGGAGACGAGCGCCCGCTCGGAGAGTGATCAGTTCGGCAAGCTGCTGTATTCACAGACGGAGGAAGCAGACCGGCTGGTGGCCCTGCGGCTGAAGGAGATTGCGGAGCAGCGGGGGATTCCCCGCGCACAGGTGGCACTGGCTTGGGTTCTGCAGAAGAAGCCTGTCACGGCGCCGATTGTTGGAGCAACCCGGATGAGCCATCTGGAGGATGCCGCCGCAGCGGTATCGGTTACCCTCACCGATGAGGAAATCCGCCGGCTTGAGGAGCCTTACGTGCCTCATCCGGTGATGGGCTTTTAGCACAGGCATTCTATTATAATGTGATTTGAACAGGAGCCGGATTACGGCTCCTTATTTGTTCGTTCTATATAAGGCGCACTAAAGAAATGGACAAAAAAGCAAAAGAAGTGGAGGGGAAATTTGGAACTGTAGGAGCGATAGCGTCCGCCTTTGTGTTTGGATTTCTACCGCGAGGAGCGGTTCCAATGAGGAAATCCAAACACAACAGCGGCCGGAGGGCCAAATGTTCACCGCAGCGACGACCATGCTTCAAGTTATAATTTTAAGTACATCTTATAGCTTGGAATACTCACTATTATATAATGTAGACGCTTTCTGGTATGATTAGCTTATAAGTACATACCTTTTTTTGGAATAGGATGGTGTTATTATTCATGAATCTTCAAGAAGCAACCGCTCTAATTGAATCGATCCGAAGTAATCTGGCGCAAGTTATTGTCGGCAAAGAGTGCGGCGTGAATCTGCTGCTGACCGCCTTGCTGGCGAATGGTCATGTGCTGCTGGAGGATGTGCCCGGCACCGGAAAGACACTGCTCGCCAAAACACTGGCCCGTTCCCTGGACTGCACGTTCAAGCGGATTCAGTTCACGCCCGACCTGCTGCCGTCCGACTTAAGCGGCATCAACTACTATAATCAGAAGAGCGGCGAATTTCAATTCCGCCCAGGTCCGGTATTTGCCAGCATTCTGCTCGCGGATGAGATCAACCGGGCCACGCCCCGTACCCAGTCTAGCCTGCTGGAGTGTATGGAGGAGCGGCAGATTACGATTGACGGCGTGACGCATGAGCTGGAGCGGCCGTTCCTGGTCATTGCTACCCAGAATCCGGTGGACAGCCAGGGGACCTTTCCGCTGCCGGAAGCGCAGCTGGACCGGTTCCTGATGCGGATTACCAGCGGGTATCCGACTTTTGAGGAAGGGGTACATATCCTCCAGAGATTCCGCCAAAATAACCCCCTGGAGGATACCGCTGCGGTGGCTACGGCCCGGCAGATTCAGGACATTCAACGTCTGGCTGCGGAGGTTGCCGTCAGTGACGAGCTGCTCGCTTATATGATGCGCGTAGTCGAGGCCACCCGCACCTCCCCGGCGGTCCGGCTGGGAGCAAGCCCCCGGGCTGCATTTGCCCTGCTGCGCGCTTCGCAGGGATACGCACTGATCCAGGGCAGAAGCTACTGTATTCCAGATGATATCAAAGAAGTTGCTGTTGCCGTGCTGGCGCACCGGCTGATTCTTCAGCGCGGCCCCGGAGTCCGTGAAGGCCAGTCGGCAGAGGTAGTGCTTCAGGTGCTGCGTGAAATTGAAGTGCCTGCTGAGCCTGCGGTCCTGTCCAGAGGCGGAAGGGTGGAGTGATCCATGTCGCTGCCGTGGTTCATTGCAAGTACGTTCATCCTGCTGGTCCTGATCTCGCTGGTCTATGACCGGAATGCTCTGAAGAAGGTCAGTTATACCCGTTACTTCTCTGCCAAAGCGGTGTACGCCGGTGAACAGGTAGAGATGGTTGAGGAGATTATGAACAAGAAGCTGCTGCCGCTGCCGTGGCTGCGGCTGGAATCCAGCATAGCCAAGGGGCTTGAATTCGGCAACCAGGAGAATCTGGGCATCAGCAGCGGAGAGATTTCCCAGAATCATGTCAGCCTGTTCTTCCTGAGGTCTTTCCGCCAGATCAAACGGCGGCACAATATCACTTGCAAGGAGCGGGGCTTGTTCGTCCTGGAGACGGCAACCATGACTACCGGTGATCTGTTCGGACTGAGCCGCAGCGCCAAGACCTTCCCGCTCCATCTGGAGCTGCTGGTCTACCCCGGACTGCTGCGTTTCCATGACCTTCCGTTGCCGGTTCACAGCTGGCTTGGAGAACTGCCGGTAAAACGCTGGATTGTTGAAGATCCGTTCCTGACCGCCGGTACAAGAGAATACAGCGCCGGGGATTCCCTGGCGAGCATTAACTGGAAAGCGACAGCCCGGACGGGAAGTATGCAGGTGCATCGGAAGGATTACACCGCCGATTCCCGGCTGGTCATCTGCTTGAACGTGGAGACCAGTGAGTCCATGTGGAGAACGGTTACCGATGTGCAGCGCATAGAGCTGGGTATCCGCTATGCGGCGACTGTAGCCGAGTATGCGATCAGCCACGGTATTGAGGTCCGGCTGCTCAGCAATGGAAGACTGGACGGGAGCGGGGCGAGAGATTCGGTGGACAACTGGTCCATTGCCCATACCGAGGAGTTCCTTGGTCTGCTGGCCAGATTGAATCTGGACCGGACCGTACCTATGAGCAGGCTGATGGAGATCGAAGCGGACAAGGGTGAGGGAGATATGGATTATCTGATCATTACCTGTCACCGGGGAGCGGAGCTGCAGCTGGCAGCATCGGGATTAAGCTTCCTCGGAAACGGTGTAGAGTGGCTGGATATTCCTTCTGAAGGGGGCGGTGAGCTATGACTTCCCGAATTCCGGATGCCTTCAAAGAAAACTTCGCCATATGGATGTCAGCCTTCATCGAATGGCTGCTGCTGCTCCCGGTATGGCTTGTGCTCCAGACTTATTTCCAGCCGGAGGCCCAAGCAATGCGCTGGATCTATCTGCTGCCGGTACTGGCCGCAGCCGGTGTGCTGCTACGGGAGATATGCAACCGCCGCTGGAAGCAGCTGCTCGCGGCGCTGGTTCTCGGAGCAATATCAGCTGCGTTAACCGGTACGATGACACTTATAGGTCTTCCGCTGGCAGCCGGAGCGGCAGTGTCCGCCTTCCTTGGCATGACAGCAGCCACACGGGTGAACCGGCTGTGGCTGTATATCAGCGGGATCATGCTGTATTTTGTCGCTTCGATTGCCTTCTCGCGCATCCCCGGTCTCCAGCCGAGCGCCCCGGTGCTCACCTGGAGCGGCAGCTTGTGCCTGATCCTGGCACTGCTGGCTACGAACAGCACCCACCTGCGTTATAGCTCCTTAAACGGAGGTGCTGGGAATTTGCCTCAAGGACTGCGGCGGCATAACCGGATGTTCGTGGTCGGCTTCATTATCCTGGCAGCACTGCTTGCAGCGGGGGGCGGCAGGGCGGTTGGGATGCTGCTGTGGAATATGACGCGGGCATTCTTCGCCTGGCTCAGCCGGTTATCCTCCGGTTCCGAGGAGGCACCGCCAGCAGAAGCTCTGCCTGAGGCCATCCCTCCCATGCCGGCAGCGGAGCCGGGTGAACCGGGCTTGCTGTCGATGATTCTGAATATAGGCTTTTATATTCTAGGAGCCGCAGCCATTCTTGCGGTACTGTATTTTATCCTGCGTTGGTTATACAGAAATACAGGAGGCATCCTGCGCAGAACGATGGACAGGCTATTGTCTCTGCTGCGCAGAGAGACACCAGCGGCTGCCGGGTATCAGGATGAGGAGACCAGCCTGTTCAACTGGGAGCAGACCGTCCAGGACTTCCGCCAATACGTGCGTTCCAAGCTGACACCAGCCAGCCGAAGGGACCGCTGGGAGGGGATGGACGGAAGCCGCGAGCGTATCCGCTGGCTCTACCGGCACTGGCTGCGGGCCAGACATGCGGAAGGGTATGAGGTGAAGCCCTACCTGACACCGCAGGAGACAGCAGCTGATGTAGCTGCCTGGTCGCAAGGCCAGAAACGCTCAAGCAAACAGTCTGGCGGAGATGCCTCTGTCAATGACCGGCTGCTCGGCCTATATAACAAGGCCCGCTATACGGAGGAGGAGCTGCCTGAACTTACTGCCGCTGAGGCGGCAGCGCTTAAGGAGCAGTTGAAGCTGTAGGCGAGCTTCAGATCTGGGAGAACATGTGGTGCGCCTTTCAGCTGATGGCTGCCATGCTCCTGAAGCGCAGCAGGCCATCGGGAACATAGGCAGCTTCATTAAGAGAGTATTGCAGCTGGAGGGCAGGCAAGATTAGCGCCGCAGCCTCAATGGGATCGTACAGCGTATCCAGTGGACGGGGTCAGAACAGCAGACGCAACAGCATCAGCGTCACAATACCGGTCAATACGGTGGCCAGCAGGCTGCGTGTCTTGACGGCTACCCAGAAGGTGGGGAGGGCAGCGATTAGCTCCACATTGGTAGACAGGACTGCGAACCTGCCGCCGGTTACGAGCAGCTCTTGGGCAACCAGTGCAGCCATAACGGCAATCGGCACATAGCTCAGCCAGCGCATGCCCCATTCCGGGATAGCGATCCGGCTTAGCAGCATCAGGGGAAGGACACGCGGAATGAAGGTGACGAGCGCGGCTCCGAGAATGATTATGGCAATATCCAGTCTTATTTCCATTGTTCCATCAACACTCCAATCGTTGAGGCTACCAGCGCCGCAGCTATAACGCCCATGCTGGGTGACCACAGCACAGAGACGAGCACGGCGACCACAGCGGCCGCTAGGCCGACAGTGATATCCAGTTTATACTTGCGCCGGCCCATAATGGTCAGGACCAGCAGTCCGATGAACATGGCTGGCAGGGCGAAATCCAGTCCCCATTTCTCAGGGCTGGATATCCATTGACCGAGAATAGCACCAGCGATATTGGCCAGGAACCAGTTCAGATAAGCGGTAATATTCAAGCCGTGCATCCATCTCTCGCTGATTTGCTTCCTTGTGGCGCTCTTCTGAATGGCTACGCCGAAGGTCTCATCTGTAAGCAGCGAGCCGATCAGCAGGTTGCGCAGCGGGGGCAGATGGCGGAAGTAAGGCGACAATGCTGCGCTTAACAGCAGATGCCGCAGGTTAACCAGCAGAATCGTAATGACAATACCGGAGGCGCTGCTCCCGGCGGCAATCATGCCTGCGGCAATGAACTGGGCCGAACCGGCGTATAGGATGATGGAGATCATGGCGATTTCGGCAAGGGTCAGCCCCGCTGTTTTCTCCACAACGCCTGCGGCGAACCCGATGCTGAGATAACCGAGCAGGGTGGGTAGGCAGTCCTTGACCCCTTGCCAGAACGTATCGCTGTTCTGCGGAACGCTTGGGCTATCTGTAACCAGGCTGCCGCCGGATAGCGGCTCCTGATGAATGGATTCAGGCTTCATGGGCATACTCCTTCAGGTTCATGGAATAACGACAAGTACAGCGTCAGATTTAAACTAGTGGATGGGGCGCTA
The DNA here is from genome assembly GCF_042684125.1 of Paenibacillus rhizoplanae. Taxonomy (NCBI): domain Bacteria; kingdom Bacillati; phylum Bacillota; class Bacilli; order Caryophanales; family Paenibacillaceae; genus Paenibacillus; species Paenibacillus rhizoplanae. The sequence goes on from NZ_JBHUKY010000021.1 coordinate 405,049, forward strand.
TCATACCTGAATGAGTACAGGAGTGGAGCCCCCTACAGGTGTCATTCCCAGATGAAGACGAGAGTTGTCCATTAGGGACGTTGGCCTGACGTAACGGACTGAGGTGCGCTTATTCTGGTATAAAGTCACCACTTGGGCAAGTTATGGACCTCATGGAGCTTATTCATGGAATTTCTACTCCTAAACCTCTCGTAGAGAGACGATAAGGGCTACTCAGTCCGTTAAACCGCAAAAAGTGGCGTTTGACTGGGGATAGGGTCTCTCAGGTCCGTTAGGAGCACACTCGAACGGCCGGTGATGTTTCGTTTTACGGAACCTCCGGGATTCGACTCTATTCACAGAATTACATCGGATACTCTACTATCGCCGATAATAAATACATTGTATTAATATCTAATAATTCCTAGCGAATTGCAAGGGAATATGAGCTGTAACTGTAAAAAGGGTTCCGCCGTCCACAGAGCGATCTGCGGCAGCGGAACCCTTTTGGAGTTCATGGTTATTTCAAGACCAGTACACCGAACCCTTCCATCGTGTAGCTCCCCGACAGGGTCTGGCCGCTTAAGAGATCCGTCTTGGCTGTCTTAAGCACAATCTGTGCGGGTTCTTCGCTGTAGTTGAGCAGGAAGGCGACACCGGAAGAGGCGTCTTCCCCCGTGGAGCGAATCTGCAATTCAACCTCTGGCGGCAGCTCCGCCCAATCGGCGGCTGGCGAGACCAAACCCAGACCGCCAAGTATCTGCAGCACAGCAGGCTCATTGAACACGGCGCCGTAATACCATACTTCGCCTTTGCCCCTGGTGTTGCGGGTTACCGCCGGTTTGCCGGCATAGTAGTCGGACGCATAGGTTGCTATGACCTCGACGCTGTCCTCTTCCACCTGCAGAATGTCATTGAAGGCATCTGCACCGGTCAGTGCTTCAGGATCATGGTTCCAGCGGATGGAGGTAGGCTTGCGCGTTCCTTTGACCAGCGTGAATTCTTCCACGGTTACCCCGCACATCTCCTGCGCCGCTCCGGGAAAAGGCCGCATGTAGCATTGTCCGGTAATATCCTTATAGCCTGTGCGGCAGCCGAAGACCAGCTTCCCGCCTTGCTGTACATACTGGTCCAGCAGGGCCGCCGTATCATCGGTCATAATCGCCGGATGCGGGTAGACCAGCACTTCATAACGGGCAAGCTCTGCAAGGGTTGTATGGCTGCGCAGGTACAGAACGTCATTCGGAATATGCTTCCGCTGCAGAGCCTTGAACCATTCCTTGTTGCTCTGCCACATAAACGGGCCGTGCCAGACATCATATTCCCCGTCCCACTCATTGTCATAATCACGTACGATAGCAACGCTCGCCTGAGTCCGGCTGCCGATGAACTGCTGTCCGATGCTGGCCAGCTCGCGGCCGATCTGCTCCGCTTCCCTTACCCTCCGGTTAGGCTGGTTATGGTAGTCGTTCAAGCCGTGCCAATAGATCTCATTGCCCATCGTAGCGGTCCGCCAGCGGAAATAGAGCAGCATGTCAGCGCCGTGGGCGACGGACTGGTATGTCCAGAGACGCATCTGCCCCGGCTTTGGTGAAGGCATGTCCAGCCGGTTGACCCAGCCCCCGGGACCGGATTGCTGTTCCATGACACAGAAGTTGCTGCTGACCGAACGTACAGCCGACAGGGACAGGCCCCAGCCGCGGTCAAGCATCGGGTTCACCTCAGCCGGATCGAAGCCGATGGTGGAGAATTGCGGGTACGAGTCATAGCTGAAGAAATCCAGCAGCTCGTCATTCAGCTCATGGCTGTCCAGATGTCCGAACAGACCGTTCGTGGTAACCCACTGATTAGGGGCCAATTCCCGGAGGATATCTGCCTGGATTTTGGCGAAATGGATGGTGTTGTCAGAGATGAAGCGCTTCTCGTCCAGAGCCTGGTGCGGATTCGGCTGATTCGGTGAAGGGGTAGGCCGGGTGAGGCAGACCCGAGACCAGCTCGTATAGGTCTGATTCCAGAACACCGTGCCCCAAGCCTGATTAAGCTTGTCCAAGGTGACATACTTCTCCTGCAGCCAGAGGCGGAAGGCCTGATGATCACTCTCCGAGTAGAATACATTGATCTCACAGTTCAGCTCGTTGTCAATCTGCCAGCCGACAACGCCCGGATGATTGCCGTAATGTTCAGCAAGCTTCGTTACAATTCGGGCACAGAGCTCACGGTATTTGGGACTGCTGTAATTGTAATGGCGGCGCATGCCGTGCTGTAGCGTCACACCTTCATAAGTAACATTCAAGGCCTCAGGGTACTTCTCTGTAAGCCAGGCAGGTGGAGTGGCCGTAGGCGTTCCCAGAATGACCTTCAGCCCGTAGCTGTGTGCCATGTCGACCGCACGGTCAAACAGATCGTATTGAAATACGCCTTCTTCCGGTTCAAAAATGGACCAGGCGAACTCAGCCAGACGTACAATGGTGAATCCGGTTTCAACCATACGCCGGTAATCGTCAGCCCACATGGATTCAGGCCAGTGCTCGGGATAATAGCAGACGCCCAGTTCAAATCGTTCTGCTGCAACAGGTTTCTTCATCTTAACCTCCAAGTGTAAAAATATGCTTTAATTAAGCTACCAATCTATTGTATTATCAGCAGTGTATCCACTTATATAACAGAATATTGCTATTATATCATTATATTGCGTGCTTGATTCAGCGCAGGGCAGGAGGAGATTCACATGAGAAAACATTGGGTTCTGCCGCAGCCCGCTTATGCCCACTATGTATGTTATCCGGAGATGCTGGGGCATTACAGCGACTTCCCGGAGCATGCAGAGCGCAGAAGCGAGGGGTTCTTGAACAGCTATAATCTCCACATGGTTTTCGGGGGAGAAGGATATGTGTTTCAGGGAGGGGAGCGGATATCCATGAGGCGGGGCAGCGGGTTTCTTTTTCCTAGGGGGGCTTATCAGCAGTACGGTTCTGATCCCGGAGCCGCCTGGGATGTGCGCTGGATGCACTTCGCCACGGCGATGCCTCTGCCTATGCTGGAGGAGGCGGATCAGTCACGCGGCTACTTCTTCACCTTTGATCCCGCCACCGGCTATGAAGCGCTCTTCGAGGAAATGTACCGGCTCAGCGCAGGCTATGAGACCCGGAGTGAACCGCGCCTCTCCACATTGCTCTATGAGATTCTGGTTACGCTGATGCAGAACTCCGAGCCGCTCCACGGCTCCGTTCCGCTGGAGATCCGGCATTCCATCCGGCTTACCGCCGACAGAATATACAGTGAGTGTGAGCGGCCCTGGACGCTGGAGTCCATGGCCAGACTTGCCGGTTATAGCAGCTACCATTTTCTCCGCCTGTTCCGCAGCATTATGGGCAAGACGCCGAACCGGTATTTGAGCGATTGCCGGATGGCCCGGGCCAAGCTGCTGCTGGCTTCCACCAAGCTGTCCGTTGCGCAAATTGCGCTGCAGAGCGGCTTTCAACAATCGAGTTATTTCATCAAGGTGTTCAGACAGCTGGAAGGGATGCCGCCGAACCAATACAGACGTTCCTTTAACTCATAGAATCAAGTATTTTTAGGACCAAGTATCAAGAAAGTTTGTTACATTTATGGCAGGATTTGCGCCGCTACAGTCTTGATTATGTAACAGAAAGTTACAAATAGAAACAAAGGGTTACAAAGTGGATACAAATTCCACGCGCCAAGCAACTATACTATTGCTAGTAAATACATCTGGAGGGAAATAAATGAGAAAGTATAGAGTTACATATGCTGCATTGCTGGTGAGTTCACTCGTTGCCGGCCAGGTGGCTGGCAGTATCACTGCGCCTGCTGCTCATGCAGCCCCGGCGGCGAAGGCCCCCGCAGTATCCGCTCCGGCGGCATTCAAGTTCAATTCCGTTCCCATGGGTGCCGGAGTGACCGCAGTACTGGAGAATATCAACATATGGAGCCAGTCCAGCGGGAACATCTTGTCATACACACTTAAATATACGAATTCCGGTAATTCAAGCGCAAGCCTAATGCATTATTTTTCACGTGTGGTCACTCCGGGAGGGTCAGTGCTTCCGGGTAATCCCTTGGGTGCAGATGCCCTGAAGAAGAAAGTCGGCGCCAAAGAAAGCCTTAGCGTGACCTACTATGTAAATGTGGGACAAACCTCCTCTTTGCAGGGGATCAAAATCTCGATGCTGGTCTGGGATGCCAAGGCGAAGGGGTACCTGAAGCAGACGGGATCTTTTGGAGTGCCAGCTAATTATTCAACTACAGCTGCAGTTGGAACAAGCCTGAATACAGCCATGAACGACATCCCCGTTGCAGCTAGTGCAGATTCCCTCCAGCTCTATAAATACAGCGGCAAGGTTTATGCCAAAGTAGGGGTCAGTCTGACCAACAAGGGCAATAAAGTCCTCAGTGATCCGGGCTATTCGGCTTATCTGGTATCAGCCAGCGGCACCTCCTTCGAGCTGGCGCTGAGCGGCACACAGGCCGATTACAAGATTCAGCCGCAAGAGAAGCGGAGCATTTATTATATTACCGAAATCCCGGCCTATCTCAAAACAGATAATATGAAGCTGCAATTCACGAAGAAGGATGAGACCGCGAAGCTGGAGCTGGCAAAATCCTCTTATAAGCTGCCCGCAGCAAGCTCGCCTGATCTGGTAGTGGGCAGCGGGGTAGTCAAAAAGATTGTAGTCAATAACAACACAGTAGACACGCTGCTCCGCAACGCCAATGTGTACGCACAGGATGCAGATGCGGTATGGACGTTCCAGATGCAGCTTAAGAATACCGGCAACAAGGCGGTAACCCTGCCAAGCTACGACCTGGCGGTCAAATCGGTGAAGGGCAAGGTCTTTCCGGTGAATTCCAAAGGCGTAAGCGGAGTCACCCTCAAACCTCTCGAGACCAAAATCGTACCGCTTACGGTTCGCGTACCGCTTGAAGTCGATCAATCGGGATTACAGCTCATGATGATAGAATCGGTAGGCGCAGAGAGCCCAAGTGTACCTGATCCGAGCGGAACCGGCGAGACACCCGGAAATACCGGAAATACCGGGACTCCGTCCACTGCAGCTCCTGCAACACCGACTGCCAAAGTGATTTTCCCGGTCGCCTACTTCGTCATTCCATACGCACTTCGTACGGAAGTCATGTCCGGCCAGGAGTATATGACCACGAATTCATACGGCTCCTTCTCATACAGCATTCAATCTCTACAGCGTTATCCTTGGAGAGATGATGACATCGTAGCTGCCAGACTGAGAATCACCAATACCCAGAACGTGTCTCTTACGCTGCCTGAGCTGAAGGGAACCATTAAGCTGGATAAAGAAAACCTGCCCGTGACTACAGAGCTGTATTTGGACAATAAGGATACTTCTGTCCTGGCGCCAGGGAAGTCGGTGGAGCTGTATGTACTCGGCAAAATCGCCTATACCTCTGAGTTTCAGAATATGCGGATTGCTCTGAACGGCACACAGAATTCAGAGACCGTTCCGTTCCTGGATGTCAGCGTCAACAACTCGATTAACAGTATTCCGACCATCGAGAAGGGCAAGAGCTACACCATTAGCGGCAAAGGCAAGACGGCCAGTGTACAGGAGAACCGGACAACGATCTATCAAGGGGAGAGCCACAATCTGGTATACACAGAGCTCTATCTGAGCAGTGAGGAGAAAAGACAGAGCAAAATGGCCCGTCTCCAGGCTTACTATAAGACCAAGGACGGCCAGTATTTCGAAGCGGGCACCAGCCAGTCGGAGAACAGCGCGTCTCCGGGTGCCAAGCAGCTCGTAGTCCTGTGGGCCAAGGTGCCTAAGGCTACAGACCTCGCGGATGCCGCGCTCTACCTCGGTTCCGGTATCAAAGAAGGCAAGCTGATCGAGGCCAAGGAGGAAGCAACCGGATTCGTCAATGTGGCAGCACTGCAGCTGAATCCGCAGGCTAACGTACCGAAGAATACGCTGGAATCTACGGTCTTATATCCTTATACGATTTCTGTTCTGACCTCTGAAGGCAAGCGGATGAAGTCATCGGATACCTTGGACATTACTATGAACTACAGCCTGAGGAAGGATAACCTCTACGATGCAGGCGTTCTGGAGCATAAGCTGATTCTGCAGATTACCGATCCGTTCGGCATCGCTACCGAGAAGGTTCTTACACTGGGGACAGACTTGATTGAAGGGACGAACAACCAGTATTCCTTCTCCCTCAGCAGACCCGTGTACAAGACGATGGACGGCGGCGCTTATAAGTTAGCTTTCTATGATGAATTCCAGGGTGAACGTCTGATGCTGGGCAGCCAGGCCTTTGGAGTCACTAACGTGGTTCCGAACAAGACACAGGAATAATCGTCATTCGCTCAACTACAACATTCTTGTATTTTTAAAAAAGGAGCAGCTTCCATGTTGCGTGTTGAAGATATTACGCATTCGTACAAAAGCGGTAATGAATGGACATCCGTTCTTCATAAAATCAATTTCGTTGTCAAAAAAGGGGAGATGGTTGCACTGCTGGGCAGTTCAGGGTCCGGTAAGTCAACGCTCCTCAATCTGATGGCCGGCTTGATGAAGCCGACGGAAGGCCATATCTACATTGCCGATCAGGATATTGTGAAGATGGGCGAGAATAAGCTGGCCGAGTTCCGCCGCAAGAATATCGGATTTATTTTTCAGGCCTATGAGCTGATTACCAGCCTGACAGTCCGCGAGAACGTGGAGCTTCCGCTGGTCTTCCAGTCAGTATCGCCCAGGGCCCGCAAGGCCAAGGCGCTTGCACTGCTGGAGCAGGTGGGGATTCCCGACAAGGCGGATGTGTTCCCCTCACAGCTCTCCGGGGGACAGCAGCAGCGCGTCAGTATCGCCCGGTCACTGATCACAGAGCCGTCGGTCATCTTCGCCGATGAACCGACGGGGAATCTGGATTCCAAGACTGAAGAGGAGATTATCGGCATTCTGCTGAACCTGAACCGTACGATGAAGACGACATTTATTGTCGTTACGCATGAATATAAGGTGGCTGAACAAATGCAGCGGATTTTCACGCTGAAGGACGGCTTCCTGGTCACTGAAACGCAGGCAGAACCGCACATAGAACCGCACACAGTAACAGAGCCGCAGATCGAACCGCAGCTTGAGCTGCAGACTGAAGTACAGATTGAAGAGCAAATCGCTGAGGAAGCTGAACCGCAGACCATGGTAGAGGTTGAAGAACAATTAGCTGCAGGAGCTGAACAGGAAGCTGTAGAGCCAATACCGCAGACAGCAGCAGTGGATGAAGATCCGCCAGCTGATGAATCTGAACACCAGACCGCTGCGGAAGCTGATCCTGCAGAGGGAGGGAAGCCGTGAAGATCAGAGACATTTCACGGATGGCCTGGGAACAGGTCAAACGGCGCAAGGTGGTTACAGGTCTGTGTATGACCGGGATTTCCATCGGCTGCGCAGCCATTATTGTAGCCCTGAGCGTAGGTCAGTCTGCACAGGTCTATGTGACTGAACAGGTGAACCAGAATTTCAAAATGGATGAAATCATGGTCTCGCCGGGCGGCGGGCCTCCAACGAACGGGAAGAGCGGAGGTGGAGGCGGCGGATCGGGTGAGGTGAATGAGAATCTCGACCCCGGCAAGCTGACCGACCAGAAGCTGAAGATTATCCAGGGGCTGAATCATGTGAAGGCGGCTTCGCCTTTTCATCAAGCAGGATATCTGCAGATGGTAACCATAGACAACAAGATCTCCGATGTTCAGGTCGTTGTCGCCGATTTACAGAAGCTGACGGCGTACGACCACAAGTTCAAGCAGGGAGGGGCGAATGGTCAGCTCGGATCCATTGTGCTCAATCACGGGGCTACACTGGGCCTGATTGACCTGGAGACCCGGCAGAAACTGTTCGATCAGATGAGTACCGATCCGTTCAACCAGGAGCTGTACCAGCAATATGACAAATTAGCTACTGTGCCTACTGAACTGTACCGCAAGCAGGTTCAGATTCAGGCGCAGGACTATAGCTCTACATCACCGGTGTTCAAGCTTAGCTCGCCCCTGCAGATCTCCGGAATTCTGGCGCTTCCCAAGGGAATGGATGAACTGCGGTCATCCTATGAGAAGATTATGTATGTGTCTCCCGAGACCGCACAGCAGCTCTCGAAGGAGCTTGCATTCGATAATTCCACCACCAGTGTGCTTACACTCCCGCCGGAGGGCAGCTATAACTCGATTACAGTCAAGGTGGACGACGTGGCGAACATCAAGCCGGTAGAGCAGATGATTCAGAAGCTGTCACTGAGTGCTCAAGACAATCTGTTCCAGCAGGAGATGCTGAAGGAGCAATTTGATATGATCAAAATGGCGGCGCTCGGCATCGGGGTATTCATCCTGATCATCGCCTCCATCTCCATCATAGTGGCCATGACCATGTCCACCCATCAGCGGCGGCGCCAGATTGGGATTATGAAGGTCCTAGGGGCCAACATGGGGCAGATCCGTAATATGTTCATTACCGAAGCTGCACTTTTAGGGCTGCTCGGGGGCATGCTGGGCGTCGCTTTCTCCTATTTAATTGTCATGGCGCTCAACAAGCTGGTGGGCAGTGCAGGGGATGGGATGAATTTCTTCATTCCGACGACGAATCTGCCGATCGGGATATCCTTTGCCATTATGACCGGCGTGCTGTCGGGGATCTATCCTGCGATCAGCGCCTCCAGAACCGATGCATTAACTGCTATTAAACGAGACTAACCCTATGCTAGAAAGGAAGCCGAAACGATGAAGAGGACTCTAAAGAAGAGCCTGAAATGGATCATAATCTTAGGTATCATCGGAACTGCCGGTTATTTTGGATATACCAAATTCTTCAAGGCTGATGAGACCGCAAATCTCCCGGTTGAAGAGGTGCAGGTGATCAGCTTCCCGGTAACGGAAGAGACGTTAACCAGCTCCGTGCAGATCAAAGGCAGATCGCAATATCAGAAGGAGACGCTGGTATATGCCCCCTTTGCTTCCAAGGTCACTTCCTGGAAGGTGGAGAATGGGGCCCAGGTGAAGAAGGGCCAGGTGCTCTTCACCCTGGATCAGAGCACACTCCGTAATGAGATTGCGACGGCGGAGGCAGCCGCCCGTAAGGCGAAGCTGGAAGGGGAGCTGAACGCTTTTGTCAGCCAGCAAGAGGATGATTCATTGGCCCCGGCCGGTACAGAAGCGGAACGGCTGAAAGCCTTGGCTGCCCAGGAATCCGCCCGTCTGAGTGAGGAGCTGAACCAGGTGAATGCCGAGATTCAAGCCAAAGAGCTTACGGAGAAGAAGGCGAAGCTGAACACTGCGGTATACCATGCACCGGAGAACGGCATCTTTCTCTTCGACAGCAGTGCGGAACGGCCGCAGACCGTCACCGACAATCAGTACATCGGTAAGATTGTGGACACGAACAAGGTAGAGTTCATAGCACAGGTCGGGGAGCAGGACATCTTCCGCATCAAAAAGGGCATGAAGGTGAAGGTGAAGATGACCGCTGTAAAAGATCTGGTCCTGGACGGAGAGGTAACCGGAGTGGCCAAGTTCGCTACGACGACCACCGGACAAAACACGGCAGGCCAGCTTCCGCAATTCGAGGTGGTCATCTCCATGCAGCCGGACGAGCATTTGATGGGCGGCCTTAGCCTGAGTGGAGACGTAGAGACTTCGCGCAAAGAGAAGGCGGTAGTTGTATCCAATATCGCCGTCATCCGTGAAGGGGATCTGGCCTTCGTTATGGTGGACAAAGGAAACGGCCAGTACGTACGTAAAGAGATCAAGACCGGAATGGAAACGACGGATAAAACAGAGGTGCTGTCGGGACTGAAGGCAGGAGACACCGTGGTTCTACAATAGTTAGCAGTTGTTAGAAGTAGTTGAAAACAGCTGAAAGCCCCAAACCCGGGTATTAACCGGATTTGGGGCTTTTCTGCGGATTGTAGCCTGAGTGGGGGCAGCAGTTGTTACTTCCGTATGAACGGCTTACGCCAAGCCTGGATGTCACTGTTCAGTCCGGCGAGATCTGGCAAGGACACCGCTTCGTCCGTTAACTGATACTTGGCCTTCAGCGCCAGAATACGGTAGACACTCTCATCAATGCGGGATTCAGAAATCTTGCCGTTCTTGACACTGTCCAGCAGTGCGGTCCGTACGGCCTGTTCGTTCTTGTACTCATGAGCGACCAGGAGGATGTCACTTCCGGCCAGTACGGTGTCTACTGCGGCAGCCGGGAGGCTGTAGTTCTTGACAATAGCGCCCATCGTCAGATCATCCGTAATCACAACCCCGTCATATCCCATCTGTCCGCGTAACTGCTGGCCGATAATCACTTGGGACAGAGAGGCAGGCTTGTCCGGGTCGAGCTTCGGATATAGAATATGGGCCACCATTACAGCATCGGCCTTCTCCCGGATTGCTGCCTGGAATGGCAGCCATTCCAGTTCTGCCAGCTGGGCCTCTGTCTTGTTGATGACCGGCAGCTCCAGATGAGAGTCTACTGAGGTATCTCCATGGCCCGGGTAGTGCTTGACTACAGGAATGACGCCTTCACGTTCAAGCCCCTGCATCTCGGCAATGCCAAGCCGGGTGACCAGCTCTGCGCTGCTGCCGAAGGAACGGTCACCAATCACCGGATTATCGGGGTTGCTGTTGATGTCAAGCACGGGCGCGAAGTCCATATTGAAGCCGGAGGATTTCACCGCCCGGGCAAGCAGTTCGCCCATCGTTCCCGCAGCAGCGGCGTTGTCTCCGCTGCCGACAGCAGCGTTCGAGGGGAAGGTAGCGTAATCATCAGGAAGACGGCTGACCTTGCCGCCTTCCTGATCGACACTCATGAACAGCGGCGCGGGATTCCCCGCATTGCTCTGCTTCAGGGCGTTGGTCAGCTGCACCAGTTCCTTTAAGTTGCCGACATTATTGGAGTACAGAATGATTCCGCCCACCTTATCTTCGGCAATCATCTTCCGCGCTTCAGCTCCTGCCGTTTTGCCTTGGATGCCGACCAGCAGCATCTGCCCGATCTTCTCCTCCAGGGTCATTCCGGCGAGCTTCCGGGAGATGGGGTCAGGAGTGGCCGAAGCCGCTGGTGACGGTGTCGCTGGAGCTTCGGTTGCCGCAGGCGTCTGTGCAGCAGCCGGGGAGGCTGACACCGCTGCCGGAGCGGAGCCGGTGGTGCTACCCTGTGCGGAATTTCCATTCCCCTCGCAGCCGCTTGCCAGAAGCAGGCAGGCGGAGGCGGCGAGCAGGAGGAGAGAGCGGCGGGGGTACTTATTTTTTATTTTTTGGCGGCTGAACCATTTCATCGGGGGAATCTTCCTTTCGATTGCGGTTTGGCGGATAAGGATGATAGAATGAACAAGACATTACATAAGCACTGCTTCAAGCATAATCAATACTATAGGATGAGGTGACCTGTCAATGAAAGAGCAATTAATGAACTCGCTTAATGAACAAATGAATTTCGAATTCTATTCTGCTCATGTCTATCTTGCGATGGCGGCGTATTGTTCCGGTGAGAGCCTGGACGGCTTCGCCAATTTCTTCCTGGTGCAGGCTGAAGAAGAACGGTTCCATGCCATGAAAATCTACAAATTCCTGAATGACCGCGATTACCGGGCCACCCTTGCGGCGATGCCTGAACCGAACAATGAGTATAGCTCCATGCTGGATGCGTTCGAGCATGCCTTCGCCCATGAGCAGCAGAACACGAAGAAATTCTATCATCTGGCGGATCTGGCCCTGGATGAACGGGAGCATGCGACGATCTATTTCCTGAAATGGTTCATTGATGAGCAGGTGGAAGAAGAGGCGCTCTTCAGCAACATTATCGCCAAGCTCAAACGGATCGAAACCGACAGCAATGCCTTCTATATGCTGGATGCAGAATTTGCAGGACGGTCGTTCACTCCGCCAGCGGAGTAGAGGACAGCCAGTGTAACCGACCATACGCAAGCTCAGCGGCGTTCTCCTGAAGAGGGGAAGCCGCTTGTTTTTGTGCGCCGACTTAGGGTTTCCATATAGTTAGACTACGTTTTTGGGGAAAAGTTACACGGCCTGTCAGCAGCAGATGAGCTGCAAAGTTGAACAAGGGCAAAGAATGTAGGGGACCGCAACTTACTTCCGGCTTCCCAACTCTATTTAGCGGGGTTAACTCTTGCGCTGTCCGGCAACACTGTTTCTCTAGACCCACCCGTAAGTCAGCGTGTAGTATGGAACAATACTAATCTTTGGAGGTCCTTTTTCTTGGAAAATTACAGCGACATCAAACAAAGTGAAAAAGGAGCATGGCTAAGTCTTTTAGCATACATACTCTTATCTGCCGTCAAATTATTCATAGGAACGGTGTCAGGCTCTCAGGCACTCCTTGCTGACGGGCTGAATAACAGCACCGACATTATTGCTTCCCTGGCTATCCTGACCGGGCTTAGGATTTCCCGCAGACCCCCGGATTCCAACCATAGCTATGGTCATTTCAGAGCAGAGACAGTTGCCGCACTGGTCGCCTCTTTTATCATGATTGCTGTAGGCTTCCAAGTGCTCTATCAGGGTGTGAACAAATTCATTCAGCCTTCGCTGGAGACCCCTGATCTGATTGCCGCGTGGACGGCAGCTGCCTGTGCTGTGGTGATGATCGCCGTATACCGTTACAACATCAGGCTTGCCCGCAACCTGAACAGCAATGCAATGCATGCAGTGGCGCAGGATAACCGTTCGGATGCGTTGGTCAGCATGGGAGCCTTTGTCGGTATTATCGGCTCACAGTTTGGAATTCCCTGGTTAGATCCGCTCACTGCCACGATTGTCGGATTGCTGATCTGCAAGACGGCCTGGGATATTTTCCGCAAAGCTACACATGACCTCACCGACGGCTTCGATGCCGGTAAGCTTGAGCTGATGAAGCAGACGGTCGCGGAGATTGAAGGCGTGGAGTCAATTAAAGATATCAAGGCCCGTATTCACGGCAATAATGTGCTGGTAGATACCACAGTGCTGGTGGATTCCAATCTGAATGTGGTGCAGAGTCACGATATTACCGAGGAGATCGAAGATCAGCTTAAGGACCGTCATCAGGTCGCTACCGTGCTGGTCCATATCGAACCAATGTGATCAACAGGTGCACAACAAGAATAAGTTACATGAATTGCCTTGCTTTCGGGTGGGGCGATTTTTTTGTGTTAGATAAGGCGCACTAAAGAAATTAACGAAAAGCAAAAAGAAGCGGAGGGGAAATTTGGAACTGTAGGAGCGATAGCGATCGCCTTTGTCACCGGATTTCTACCACGAATAGTGGTTTAAATCAAGAAATCTGGGGGCGGGCAGCGGCCGGAAGTCCAAATGTTCACCGCAGCGACAACCAAGCTTCGAGTTCAAACCTTGAGTACGTCTTATATAGATTGGGAAAAAACGTTCTTCCCCCGGGCCCAGACTTGCCCGCATTCCAGGAACATGTATATAATATCAATATGTTATTAACAAACGAATCCTATTAATCAATTCAAGACAAGGAGAATATCCATGCCAAATCAACCGTTCACCGACCCTAACGGCTTAAACGAGGAGCAATTCCTGCAGAATTATAATGCGGGCAGCTACGAACGTCCGTCTGTCACCGTCGATATGCTGATTTTCACCGTGATGGAGCAGGAGCAGAATAACTACCGCAAGCTGGCGGATAAGTCCTTGCAGCTCTTGCTGATTCAGCGCGGGGAGCATCCTTTTCTGGGACAATGGGCCTTGCCCGGAGGGTTCGTAGGGATCAGCGAGAGCGTAGAGGAAGCAGCCCGCCGGGAGCTGTACAGCGAGACTAATATCGATAACATCTACATGGAGCAGCTGTATACCTGGGGCGATGTAGACCGTGATCCGCGGATGAGGGTGATCAGCTGCTCCTACATGGCGCTCGTGGACCGCAAGGCTCTGGACGTACAGGCAGGGGATGATGCAGCCGCAGCCGCCTGGTTCGACGTCTCGTACCACATTCTGGAGACCCGCCGTGAGGCGCTGGAGCAGGACGTCCGCCAGGAGACACTGGTGGAGATTATACTGGAGAGTGAGCAGGAGAAGCTAAGCGGGGTGATCAAACTTACGGAGACTATTCAGGGGCATGTCCGCCAGGTCAGCCGTGAGATCGTGCGCAGCGCGGGGTTTTCTTTTGACCATCTGCTCATGGTGCAGTATGCCATCGAACGTCTGCGCGGCAAGGCGGAATACACGGATATCATCTTCAATCTCATGCCGCCGCTGTTCACCTTGTCCGAGCTGCAACGCGTCTATGAGATTATCCTCGGCAAAGAGCTGCTCGCCGCCGCCTTCCGCCGCAAAATCGCAGAGCGGGTCATCGAGACGGATCAGAGCACCCGGGATGCCGGACACCGTCCCTCGAAGCTGTACCGGTATAACCGGGAGTGGAATTTATTTTGAGAATGCCCTCCTGTCCGGCAACGCTGCCTTGTGATGTTGTTAATAGAACTTTCATAGGGAAAAGCAGACAATTAGTTATATTTTGACTATTGTGTTTATGGAAAAGGACAGGGTGAGCCTATGATTAGCTGGAAGGATTCGTATGATATCGGAGTAGAAAAGATTGATTGTCAGCACAGACAGCTGCTGATGAAGCTGAATGATTTTTTTGAAGCCTGCAGCAACCAGCAGGGCAAAGAAAAGATCGAAGAAACGCTGAGGTTCCTCAAGGACTATACCGTGGAGCATTTCGGCAGTGAAGAGCAGCTGATGAAGGATATCGACTTCCCGGAGCTGTCGGAACACCAGAAGACCCATGCAGAGTTCGTGCAGACGGTGTTGGAACTGGAGGAGACGATCAAGACCAAGGGCGTATCCGTCTTATCCACAATCAAGCTGAACCGGACGCTGACAGACTGGCTGATCAATCATATTCATAAATGCGACAAGCTAATCGGTGAATGCATCGCTGCCAAGGGGAACCGGGCGGTCTAACTGAATGATCGGAAACAAGGAGATGCTGTAAGGCATTTCTTTTTTTATGTTAGCTGCTTGGACCGGATGTATACGAATTGATATTATCATAGTATTCATTGTGTTTAAGGGGGGAGGATCATCATGGATTGCCTGGGCTGTAGAATTGCGAACGGGCTGGAGCCTGATCTGAATATCGTCTATGAGAATGAATATATAACCTGTGTACTCGATATCGATCCCTTCAATGAAGGTCATACCCTGATTCTGCCGAAAAAGCACTATTGGGACGTCGATGAGATGGATGCGGAAACTGCACACGCAATTATGGAGGCTTCACAGAAGCTCTCCGCGCTGCTCAAATATCTGTACCAGCCGGACGGGATCAGAATTATTGCTGATGGCGGTAAATTCAACGATCTAACTCACTATCATATGCATGTCATTCCCCGGTATGAGGGGGACGGGCTACTGTGGGGAGAACCGCTGCACCCGGACGGAGCCGGGGAACGGCTGGGGGAGACGAGACGGAGAATGGTAGAAGTGTTGGTGAATGAAGCCAAGGGAAGTATGTTTAATCAGTAAGGATAAAATGGTATACTGAAAATAATCAGGAATGGAGTGAGAGGCTCATGCTTGAACTGCTTGATCCGCGAGTAGATGTTATTTTTAAACGAATCTTTGGCAGCGAGCATAATAAGGATGTACTGCTGGCTTTTCTGAACAGCACATTCCGCGAGGCGGGCGAACCCCCTCTGACTGAGATTGTCTTGCTTAATCCTTACACGGAACCTGACAGTCCGAACGATAAGCAATCGATTATGGACATTAAGGCGAAGACGGCGAAGGGCGAGCTTTTAAATATTGAAATGCAGTTATTTAACCCATACCATATGGAAAAACGCACACTTTTCTATTGGTCTGAAATGTATTATCATCAGATTCCTAAAGGCGGAAATTACAATACGTTGAAGAAATGCGTGACTATTAATATACTGAATTATTCATGTCTGCCTAATGACCGTTATCATAGTGTATTTCATCTGCGAGAGGACCGTACGGGAATTCCGCTGCTGGATGATATTGAAATTCATGTAATTGAGCTGACCAAGCTGAGTGAACATGCGGTAGAGCTTGAAGAAGGCGGACTGGTGAACTGGCTGCTGTTTCTAAAGGGAGTCGATCAATCCAACTGGGAGGTGCTGACCATGAAAGAGCCGATGCTAAAAAAAGCGATGGACACCCTGGAATTTCTGAGCCAGGATGCGGCAGCGCGAATGGCTTATGATGCCCGGATGAAGGCGCTGAGCGATGAACATTCTCGTATTGAAGGAGCCAAGGCCGAGACGAGTAAAGAAATTGCCATTAAACTTCTGGAGCGCGGCATAGACCTGCAAACCATTTCCGATGCCACCGGGTTATCGCTTGAAGAAATTAAGGGACTGAGACAATAAGCGAAAGCACGCATTCTATCTACGGCAGCCGCAGGGCTGTCTTTCTTTTTTTATCCAAGGGGAACTCAGGTTTATCACAGGTTGACGGCACAGTTTATACCTGGTGAATACTTTGTGTTATGATTTGAAGTAGATAGGATAGAAACTTACTTTAAGGGAGTGGAATGAAGTGAAAAACATGCGGATGCTGGCCGGGGCTGCGGTCATGGTGCTGGTGCTTGGACTGGTGAATGTCTATATTGGATGGCATCTGTCCGTATTGCTTCAGGCATGGCTGCCGGGGATGAATATTGCTGCGTACTGGACTGTCTTTCTTGTTATTTCCTTCTCTTATATGATTGGACGGGTGCCGCTGCCGCAGGCGCTGAGACCGGTGGGCAGGTTGTTCAAGGTGATTGGCTCTTATTATCTGGCTTGTATGGAGTTCGCCGTGATCATGCTGCCGCTGACCGATTTGCTCTATGGTGTGCTGGTGCTTGCAGGCGTAGGACTCTCCGCATTCGTGACGGAAGCAGGGACTACAGTGCTGGTATTGCTCGCCGTCTTCCTGATCTGGGGATCACGCAATGCCTGGAGTACTGTGGTGCGGACCCACCGGCTTAAGGTAGACAAGTCCATCGGAACCAGCGTTCCGCTGACGGTAGCGGTGGCCTCCGACCTCCATCTGGGCAACATTGTCGGCAACCGCCATCTGCGCAGAATGGTCAGGGAGATGAATGCGATGAACCCGGATATCGTGCTGCTGGCGGGGGATGTGCTGGATGATAGTATTGAGCCTTTTATCCGCAATAGGATGGAGCAGCAGCTGAAGCAGCTCAAGGCACGTTATGGAGTCTATGCTGTGCTGGGGAATCACGAATACTACGGCGGCTCGATAGCGCAGTATACGGAGGTTATGCGGAGTGTCGGCATCCAGGTGTTACAGGATGAAGTGGTGGAGACTTCGGGAGTCTATGTGGTCGGGCGTAAAGACAAGACTGCGGAAGCCATGGAGGCCGGTGGACGGCTCAGCGTGGAAGCTCTGCTAGAGGGTCTTGACCGCAGCAAGCCGATCCTGATGATGGATCATCAGCCGACAGGCTTCGGAATCGCTTCAGAGGCTGGAGTGGATGTGCTGCTGTCTGGACATACCCATCGGGGGCAGATTGCACCGAATCACTGGATTACCCGGCGGCTGTTCGAACTGGATTGGGGCTACCTGCTCAAAAACAAGCTGCATGTCATTGTCTCCTCCGGCTACGGAACCTGGGGACCGCCGATCCGGCTGGCCAGCCGCTCGGAGCTGATTAAGCTGGAACTTGTGCTGGATGGCAGCATGAGCTATGGTGAAGACAAGGTGTCAGGTGCGGCTAAGCCTGTTTTGATCTAATGTAATTCTGCATGTGGCTGTATCGAACCCTCTGCCTTTCTTAGGAAGGATAGGGGGTTTT
This sequence comes from Paenibacillus rhizoplanae, assembly GCF_042684125.1. Taxonomy (NCBI): domain Bacteria; kingdom Bacillati; phylum Bacillota; class Bacilli; order Caryophanales; family Paenibacillaceae; genus Paenibacillus; species Paenibacillus rhizoplanae. Next base: position 422,859 of record NZ_JBHUKY010000021.1, read on the forward strand.
TGTTTAACTAAGAGGGAGTTGTTCTGTTTCTTTTGACATTCCTGCCGGAATCCGCTAATCTATCTGTAGAAATAGTTAAGTTATTAACTAAATGGAGCTGACAATAACCAATGGATGATTTACAGAAGTATGTACTGGAGCTGCCGCTTGCGAATGAGGCGCTCTTCGCCTTGATAGGAGCGACAGCAGGCGCAGTAGCCGTCTCCGAGAAATACTGGCAGGTACAGGGGCTGAACGGGGCAAGAATCCGCGTACTGGTTGAGATTGCGAAGCAGGGAGGATCGATCTTACCCTCACTGCTTGCTGAGCGAATCGCGGTAACCAAAGCCAACATCAGCCTGCTGCTGACTCCGCTGGAGAAGGATGGCTATATTACGCGGGCGGCTCACGCACAGGATGGACGTAAGACGGTCATTTCGCTGACCGAAGCAGGTAAGCGAATCCTGATGGAACAGCTGCCGGGGAACCGGGAAGCCGTTGCGGCGGTAATGAACCGGCTGGATGAGCCGGAGCTGAAGCTGCTGCTGGAGTTGCTGAATAAGCTGAGCAGAGGATAGAAGGTGTGGAATGTTCCGCATGCTGGGAGGCTGCCCACAGACAGAGATTATATATAGCGGCTTGAATATGCCGATGGATATGTGAAGAAATCTGATTTCAATAAGGAAAGGGTGTTATCGCCTATGACGACAATAATGATTACGGGAGCAAACGGGCAATTGGGGAGTCTGATTCTGGAGAATCTGCGCAGCCGCATCCCTGTAGGGCATATCATTGCCGGAGTAAGAAGTGTTGAGCAAGCTTCTTTTATCCGGGAGCAGGGAATTGAAGTCCGCAAGGTGGATTATGATGTGCCGGAATCACTGAATGAAGCTTTTGACGGGATTTCACGGCTCCTGCTGATCTCCAGCTCGCACACGGATGATAATGTTCGTCTGGCTCAGCATAAACGGGTGATTGATGCGGCCGTGCGAAGCGGGGTGGGGCATATTCTCTACACGGGCTTTGCCTTCTCACAGCAGAGATCAGATCCGGGCAAGCCGGATAATGTGCATACCCTGACGGAACAGGCGATTATGGAGTCCGGGATGGAATATACCTTTTTGCGCAATGCTCTTTATATTGATTTCGTTGGGGTGCTGGGACTGAAGGAGGCGCTCTCCAGTGGAGAGTTGGTGACGGCACCGGGAGAGTGGAGGTTCAACTCGGTTGGCCGCCGGGACCTTGCCTTAGCTGCTACTGCTGCTGTACTTGGTGAAGATGGAGCAGGCAACCATATCTATGAATTGACCGCTCCGCAGACCTGGGATTTTGACGATCTGGCTGAAGTTCTGACAGAGGTTGCCGGGAAGCCGGTGGTGCACCGTCAGGATGACGGAATTCAGCACTGGATCTATGCTTTTATGAGCAAGCTGGATACTTCGTCTACCTCCGGCGATCTGGAGCGGCTGATGGGCAGACCCGTCACCCCGCTGAAGGACAGCATTCTGCCTTTTATAGTGTAGAACGTACTGCCCTAACTGAGCTTGTTGGTGTGGAGTCCTATTGTTTTGAGCAGGGTTTGTTGCTAGTATGATGACATTGATCAGGCAAGCCGGAGGGAGCGTATGTAAGTTGAAAAAGATACTGGTAGCCGACGACGATGTTCATATCCGCACGCTGCTGCGGCATGTTCTTACCAGAGAGGGATATCAAGCGATAGAAGCCGGAGACGGGCTGGAAGCGGCGGCACGCATGAAGGAGCAGACGGTCGATCTGGCGGTGGTGGATGTGATGATGCCGCATATGGACGGATTGGAGCTGTGTGCATACATAAGGGAGAACTACGATATTCCCGTCATTCTGCTGACGGCCCGTCAGCAGCTCAGTGATAAGGAGCAGGGGTATCTGCACGGGACGGACGATTATGTGACCAAGCCTTTTGAACCGGAGGAGCTGCTCTTTCGCATCAAGGCCTTGTTCCGCCGTTATTCCATCGCCTCAGATGACCGGATTCGCCTGAATTCGCTGGTGATCGACCGTAAGAATTACGAGATCAGTGACGGGACAGAGGTGCTGCTGCTGCCGGTGAAGGAATTCGAGCTGCTGGCCCAGCTGGCCCAATATCCGGGACGCCTGTTCACGCGTGGTGAGCTGATTGAGCTGGTCTGGGGAGCGGACTACGAAGGGGACGAGCGGACGGTGGATGTGCATATCAAGCGCCTGCGTCAGCGCTTCAGCGAATACCAGAACGATTTTATCATCCGCACGGTCCGGGGAATTGGCTACAAAGTGGACATGGTGAACTCATGAGATCGCTCTATGTAAGGATGAGTATTATCTTCTGCTCGGTGATTATGATCAGCAGTGTGCTGGGATTTCTGGTCTCCAACCTGTATTACCAGTCACAAATCAAGCCGAAAAATGATGCTAAGCTGACCCGGATGGCTATAGGTTTGCAGCAGTTTATTGAGGATCACCCGGATGCGGTGGAAGAATATCTCCTGAGTACGGCTTCCCTGGGGTACAAGATGTATCTGGTCAATGCCGATGGAGAGGAACGCTTCTACGGCCTGCCTTTCCGCAAAAATGACCTCAAGGAGGAGGCGCTGCGCAAGGTGTTGGACGGGGAGATCTACCATGGGGTGGGGAATTTCCCCGGCCAGCTGTTCGTGACCGGCTTTTTCGATAATCAGCTCAGCAATTCCATTGGGGTGCCGGTCCATATTAACGGGGAGACCTATGCCTTGTTCATGCGTCCGGATGCCCAGGTGCAGTTCGGGGAGCTGCGGATCTTTTTTGTCGTGATCATTGGGGTCATTATTCTGCTAAGCCTGTGGTTCATGCTGATTACTGTATTTCACGTGGTGCGGCCGATCACCCGGCTGACCGAGGCCACGCTCCTAATCTCCAAGGGACGCTACGACATCAAGCTCTACACCGCACGCCGCGACGAGATCGGCCAACTGGCTTCCCACTTCATGACGATGAGCCGCGAACTGGAACGCACGAACCGGGCAAGACAGGAGTTTGTCGCCAATGTCTCGCATGAGATTGAATCGCCATTAACCTCTATTCAGGGCTTCGCCCATGCGCTCCAGGACGGTACTCTGCCGGAAGCCCAGCGTCTGGAGTATCTGTCCATTATCGGGGATGAGAGCCGGCGGTTGTCCATGCTCAGCACGCAGCTACTCACCTTGTCCTCGCTGGATTATGACGAGCATGCCCTACAGAAAAGAAGCTTCGATCTGCGTGCCCAGCTGCGCCAGGTGATTCAGATTATGGAGTGGCATCTTACAGAGAAGGAGCTTGCGGTACGGCTCCATGCCGGAGAGATCACGCTTGCGGGCGATGCCAATCTGCTCTATCAGGTGTGGATGAATCTGGTGACGAATGCGATCAAATACACCCCGGCGGGCGGGACCCTCAGTATCGCAGCCCATGTGGAGGACCAGCAATGTATTGTAACGGTGACCGACAACGGTGCGGGCATTCCGGCGGAGCAGCTGCCGATGATCTTCGACCGTTTCTATAAAGTGGACCAGTCGCGCTCCCGTGAGCCAGGCAGCAGCGGGCTGGGGCTGGCAATCGCTCAAAAGATCGTCCAGGCGCATGGCGGAACCATCGAGGTGACGAGCACAGTAGGAGAAGGAACTACGTTCACTGTCACTCTGCCCTGCCATCCTAACGATATAGATTGATTAGTCCTTCATAAAATAGATGAAAGCAACGGAGGGGAATTTGGAACTGTAGGAGCGATAGCGTACGCCTTTGTTACCGGATTTCTACCACGGATAGTGGTATAAATCAAGAAATCCGGGAACAACAGCGGCCGTAAGTCCAATATTCCCCGCAGTTGCGCCTGCCATCTGTTTTTAGAAGCGTCTATATTCAATCTATATAGTGTAATTCTCTATTCATACTCCGTTCATCTTCACTCTCTAAACTGTGGATATACAGATTAGAAGGAGTGGTTATATGTTCTTGGCAATTCGGGAGATGAGGCACTCCAAAGCACGCTACAGTCTCATTATGGTGATTATGCTGCTGGTCTCGTTCCTGGTGCTGTTCGTCACCGGCCTGGCCAGAGGTCTTGCTTATGCCAATATTTCGGCGCTGAAAAATATGCCCGCCAATTACTTTGCCGTGCAGAGCGACGCGGATCATACCTTCAGACGTTCACAGTTAACGGATACGGAGCTTGCAGCTGCCCGGTCGGTAGCCGGAGAGGCGAATGCGACTCCGCTGGGGGTACAGACCAGTACAATTATGGCTGCCGGTGCAGACATTAAAGCGGATATTACGTTTTTTGCCGTAGATATGACGGGGATGCTGGCTCCTGAAGTAACGGAAGGCGCCGGATTCACCAATGAGGTTCAAGGGAGCGCGGTTGCAGACTCCAAGCTGGAACAGTCCGGCGTTACCATTGGCAGTACGATCCGTGATCAGGCTTCCGGCATGAGCTGGACGGTTACCGGCTTCGTGAAGGACAGCTCCTATAGCCATACTCCGGTGGTCTATATCAATCAGCTGGACTGGCAGGCGATGAAGCAAGGAGCGGTTCAGGGAGGCGGCGGTTCAGGCAATGCCAATGCCCCTTACAATGTTATCGCGCTGGATATAACGGCGGCTCAAGCTGCGCAGATTGCGGATCAGCAGCAGTCCGTAGAGGTAATTACGCAAAAACAGGGGATCGCCAGTGTTCCCGGTTATTCCGCCGAGCAGAATTCGCTGCTGATGATGATAGTGTTCCTGTTCGTGATTGCTGCAGTAGTTTTTGCTGTATTCTTCTATGTCATTACGATCCAGAAGACCAGCCAATTCGGTATCCTGAAGGCGATGGGGACCAAGATGTCCTATCTGGCCTGGAGTGTAGTCGGTCAAGTGATGCTGCTGTCTGTCGCCAGTCTGGCGCTGGGCATTCTGCTTACGCTTGGGATGAATATGGGCCTGCCCGACACAATGCCGTTTGAGCTGGATGGACAGACGATGGCGATGACCAGTCTGCTGTTCATAGGGATGTCCCTGCTGGGCTCGTTAATTTCGGTAGCAAGAGTAGCCAAGGTGGATGCCTTGGAAGCGATAGGGAGGACTGGAGCATGAGTGCGAAATTAGTGATGAAGCAGGTAACCAAGACTTACGGGGATGGGGACGGGGCGATGACCGTTCTGAACCATTTGGACCTTACGGTGAACGAAGGCGAATTCATAGCAGTACTGGGACCATCCGGCTCCGGGAAAAGCACGTTTCTCTCCGCAGCCGGTGCGCTGCTTACGCCCACCAGCGGAGAGATCCTCCTCGACGGCGAGTCGCTGCGTGACAAGGACAAGGGGGAACTGACGGAGCTGCGGCTGAAAAAAATCGGCTTCATGTTCCAAAGTGCGCAGCTGTTGCCGTTCCTGAAGGTAGAGGAGCAATTGCTCTATGTAGCAAAGCTGGCTAAGCTGAGCCAAAAGGAAGCGAAGGTGCGCGCCGCCTATCTGCTGAAGCGTCTGGAGATCTGGGAACGCCGCAACCATTACCCCGAACAGCTGTCCGGGGGCGAAAAACAGCGGGTAGCGATTGCCCGGGCGTGGATGAACAAGCCAGCCATTCTGTTCGCCGATGAACCAACGGCCAGCCTGGATTACAGCCGTGGCCGCGAAGTCGTGCGGATGATCGCCGACGAGGTGCGGAGCGAAGGCAAGGCCGCCGTGATGGTAACTCATGACGAACGGATGCTGGACTGGTGTGACCGGGTACTGCATCTGGAGGATGGTGTGCTGGTTGAAGCGCATAGCCTTAATTAATTGGAACTGAACCCTGGGGACGGGGTTCAGTTTTTTTAAATGCCGGTTTCCCGCTGCAGAATGCCTTCACACGCCAGAGTAGGACATAAACCCGCCATCCACCGGCACGGTGATGCCGGTCACAAACCCGGACATTTGCTCATCGGCCAGCCAGAGCAAGGTGCCGAGCAGATCCTCCGGTGTGCCGAAGCGGCGCATCGGGGTCTGGGAGATGATTTTGAGCGAACGTTCGGTTAGTTCACCCTTCGGGTCCTTCAGCAGCTGTTCGTTCTGTGCGGTGACGAAGAAGCCTGGGGCGATAGCATTCACCCGTATGCCGGATTCAGCCAGATGCACCGCAAGCCACTGCGTGAAGTTGTTGATGCCTGCCTTGGCCGCGCTGTAAGCCGGAACCTTGGTGAGTGGTGAAGCGGCGCTCATGGAGGAGATGTTGATTACCGCAGCTCCGGGGCGACCGATCATCTGCTTGGCGAAGATTTGGGTTGGAATTAATGTTCCAGTCAGATTCAGGTCGAGGACCGTGCGGAAGCCGCTTACGGACAGATCGAAGAAGGAAACCACATCGGGGTTCTCCAGGTCTCCCGGCTCCAAGGTATCCTTAGTGGTGATCGCCGAAGGCTGATTGCCCCCGGCTCCGTTGATTAACAAGTCGCAAGGACCCCACTGCTTAAGAATCTCTTCTGCTGCCTGCCGGACACTCCCGGCATCCATAACATCGCAGGCCAAGGCCAGAGACTGGCCGCCCCCGGAAGTGATCTGTGCAGCCAGAGCAGCTCCCTTGGCCACCGTACGGTTCAGGATGGCGACCTTCACGCCTTGACGGGCTAGCTCCAGCGCCATGGCGCTGCAGAGGGCTCCGGCTCCTCCGGTAATTACAGCGGTTTTGCCTGCCAGTGCAGGCTGTAATGCCAACTCGGACATAGTGATCCAACCCTTCTTGGTGAAAGTATGATCGTGCGTCAGGTTATATCAGTCTGCGGATCTTTGCTTATAATACTGCGGATATTTCTCCATCAGCATCTCCTGGTCGGCGATCGTCAGGGCCATATGCTCCTGCATAATCTGATCCCCTTGCTGAATATTATGCTGCTCAATGGCTTCATATAGACCATAATGCTGCCGGTACAGATGCTCCCAGTTGTGATCCGCCGTGAGCTTGAGCATCCGGCTGCGGTTCAGGTGAACCTTGATCTGCTGGATGACCTCCCAGGTATTCTTTTTATTGCAGCCCATGAAAATCACATGATGGAACTCTTCGTCCAGCATGAACATTTCTTTATAGTCCTGGTCCTCGATGCAGAGCTTCTGATTGTCCAGATTGGCCTTCAGCTCAATAAGATTCCTGGCCTGAAAGGTGCTGCACGCTTCCCGGATGATCGCCCGCTCCAGATGCTCGCGCATGAAGCGGGCTTCTTCCACGAGCTCGGAATCAATCAGGGAGACGACCGTGCCCCGCTGGGGATATACGGCAAGCAGGCCCTCCTGGGCCAGACGGACAAAGGCCTCACGGACCGGGGTGCGGCTGACATTGAACTTCAGTGAAATCTCCTTCTCCGAAATCCCCGTTCCGGGCGGCAGCTCCAGCAGCAGAATCTGATTCTTCAGTGAACGATACACGATGTCCCTAGTGGAGAGTGCTTGTGTACCGATAGTGTATTCCATCGTGTAACCCTCCTGTTATCGATTTTGTAAGCACTACCATACTACCATACAAGTATGGTAGTATGGTAGTGCGAATGGGCAGAAGCAACTGCTGTCCGCTTACGGACAGTATCTGTGGCCCGCCAATATCATTGACGAGAGGCTGGAGAACAATATGAGTACCTCATCTTTTATTCATGACGACTGGCTGCTGTTAAATTCAAGTGCACAGAGACTGTATCACGATTATGCCGCCGCAATGCCGATTTATGATTTCCATAGTCATCTGAATCCGCAGGAGATCAGCAGTAACCGCAGGTTCCGCAATATCGCTGATCTTGCCTTATCCGGGGACCATTACAAGTGGCGGGCGCTCCGCTGGCTGGGCGTAGACGAACAGCTAATTACCGGGAATGCGCCGGACAAAGACAAATTCATGATCTGGGCGCGTTCCCTGCCTGAGATGGTGGGCAATCCGCTCTACCACTGGACCCATCTGGAGTTGAAGCGCTACTTCGGGATCGACGAGCTGCTCTCCAAGGAGACAGCGGACAGTGTATGGGAACGCTGCAATGAGCAGCTCCAGGGAGATGAACTGACTACGCAGGGAATTCTCAAAAAACTCAAGGTCAATGTGGTCTGCACAACGGATGATCCGATTGATTCACTGGAGCATCACATTCAGCTTAAGAAGGATCATGCGCTTCAGACGGTGGTTGCGCCAACCTTCAGACCGGACCGGGTACTGAATATCCGTGATGATGGGTTCACTGGATACGTGAGCCTGCTTGGTGAGGCGAGCGGTCTTGAAATCCACGATTACTCCGGGTTCCTCCAGGCTGTGACAGCGCGGATCGATTATTTCCATAAGCATGGCTGCCGGCTGTCAGATCAGGCCTTCGGCGAGCTGCCGCATGCCCAGTCTACAGAGCATGAAGCGGCCTACATATTCGCCCGGGCCTTCAAAGGGGAAGAGATCAGCCCGCACGAGGAACAGAAGTTCCAGAGCCATACGCTGATCAAATTAGGCCGGCTCTATCATGAGCGGGGCTGGAGCATGCAGCTGCATATCGGAGCGCTGCGCAACAACAACGCACGGATGTTCAGTGCCATCGGCAAGGACAGCGGCTTCGATTCTATTCTGGATTTCAATATGGCCCGCAGCCTCAACGCGCTGCTGAATGAGCTGGATGCCAGCGGACAGCTGCCGAAGACCATCGTCTACACGCTGAACCCTTCGCAATATGAGATGATCGCCACCGCAATCGGCAACTTCCAGGGGGACGGCATCAAGGGCAAGGTGCAGATGGGCTCCGGCTGGTGGTTCCATGATCAGAAGGAGGGCATGCTGCAGCAGTTGAAGGCACTCTCCAGCATCGGGCTGATCAGTCCTTTTGTCGGCATGCTGACTGACTCCAGAAGCTTCCTCTCCTTCACGCGCCATGAATACTTCCGGCGCATCCTCTGCAACCTGTTCGGCACGTGGATGGAAGAGGGAGACCTGCCGCGAGATTATGCCTTGATCGGCCGGACCATTGAGAATATATGCTACAACAATGCAGATGCGTATTTCGGGATTAAGTAGGCGGGCGTCCGCCCGTTCCGTTGTTTAAGTCTAAGGTGTTCCATTCCAAAAACAGCAAGACTCCTAAAGGGTGGAGGCTTGCTGTTTTTGTTGTATATGGCTTGCAAGGGGAGCGAAGGCATGCTGATCTTAGTGAGGTGGTGTGTGGCGGAAGCTAGTTGGATAAACGTCATCGAATACCGCGGCAAACCCTGAATCTGGAGAATTAGTTGGAAAAACCGAACTTAATCCCACTGAAAATGGGGGTTAACAGGAGATCCAGCAGAATTAAGTGCCGAATTTCCACTTAGTCCCGATCAAGCAGCTCCAGCAGGAAAATTAAGCTACAAAAATCCAACTGCTATGTCCCCCACACAGGCGGAAGGGGCCACATAACAGTCAGGATCAGCACTTGTTGTCCTACAGGCGGAGGGAGATGCATAACAATCGGGTCCAGCAACGGATTAACTCGCAGTATAAATGGATGAATGGTACATCGAATCTCGGCAACGTGGAAAAGCGGAAGCGTCCATCCAAACCTGCTAATGTTGATCGTACTTAGGTACTAATTAGCCCCCTACCTCGTACTGCTCCGGTAAGCAGACGGGGATACGCCGGTCGACTTCTTGAACACCTTGGAGAAGTGGGCCAGCTCCATGCCGACCTGCTCGGCGATACTGGAGATGCTGAAATCGGTGTAGGAGAGCTGCCTCTTGGCCAGCTCCATCCGTTTCAGCTGGACGTACTGCATCGGCGGAACACCGATGAATTTCTTGAAATAGGGAATGAAATAGTTCGGGTGCAGATGGACCCGCTCTGCCAGCTCCTCCACCGTCAGCGGCCGCATTAACCGTTGATCGATGTAGCCCAGCACATTTGCCAGCTTACCCTGGTCGCTCGTATGCGTCAGATCGTCAAGGAAATTGCTATATCCTCCCGATTCCAGACAGAGGGACAGCAGCGTAAGCAGCGCGGCCTGCGTCCGCAGGGTAGCGAGGAAGCCGGTATCCTGGAACCATTCAATCATCTCCGCGAACATCGTCCGGGTGGCCTCCGGATCAGGCACATCACAGATATAGAGCTTATTCGCCGAATGAAACAGCGGCCATTCCCCGATCTGCGCATCGAAGTGGCAATAGTAGCGTGTATAAGGATCATCACGTGAAGTATCCGTGGTCTGGGTGGAGCCTGCGGGCATAATCATCAGCTGTCCGGGTCTCGGATAGTACGCCACTCCGTTGATAATCACCTTGCCTTCGCCGGAATCAATATAATACAGCCGGTTGAAGGCAGGGGTCTCATTCGTCCGGTTCCACCCTGGGTATCTGCTGGTTAACTGGGCGTGGGTAACGGTAACCGTCAGGTTGTGCAGCAGGCGTCCGGTCAAATTGCCGTTCGCAATCATATTCATCTCTGGGCTCCTCCATTAAGGATATAAATCTATTATAACGCTTCCATTTATCCAATACATCTTATTATTATACAAATATACCTTAATTACAGTCATGTTCACCACCGGCAAATAGGGTTATCCTCATAACATAAACTGTTTCAGGAAGGGAATGGGAGATGGATAAGGTACGTTATGGAATTATTGGCGTTGGGGGTATGGGGCGGACCCATGCACAGAGTCTGCTGAGTGATATTAAGGGGGCCGAGCTAACCGCCGTCTGCGACATCAGCCCTGAGCGGCTGGAATGGGCAGAGGAGCATTTGCCGGATCATGTGCAGCGCTTTCTGTCGCCGGAGGAACTGTTCAAGTCCGGGATCATTGATGCGGTGATGATTGCCACCCCGCATTATGATCATCCGCCGCTGGCGATTGAAGCGTTGGGTTACGGGTTGCATGTTCTGATCGAGAAGCCTGCCGGTGTCTATACGAAGGCAGTACAGGAGATGAATGACGCCGCAGCGAAGTCTGACCGCAAATTCGGCATTATGTATAACCAGCGGACGAATCCGCTCTATCAGAAGCTGAGAGAATTGATTCAGTCCGGGGAGCTGGGAGAGATCCGGCGCACGAATTGGATTATCACCAATTGGTACCGCTCTCAGAGCTACTATGATTCGGGCGGCTGGCGGGCGACCTGGGGCGGGGAAGGCGGTGGAGTGCTGCTGAACCAGGACCCGCACCAGCTTGATCTCTGGCAGTGGACTACCGGAATGATGCCTAAGCGGGTACGCGCTTTTTGCCAGTTCGGGAAGTACCGGAATATTGAGGTTGAGGATGATGTGACCGCCTACGTGGAGTATGAGAATGGCGCAACCGGGCTGTTCATCACGACTACAGGGGAAGCACCGGGGACGAACCGGTTCGAGATTACAGGCGACAACGGTAAAATCGTCATCGAAGACGGCACGCTGACCTTCTTCCGCCTTCGCACCCCTGAGCCGAAGTTCAATGCGGAATATACCGGGGGCTTCGGAGCGCCGGAATGCTGGAAATGCGAGATTCCCGTGGAAGCCGGGAATGGAGAGCAGCATAAGGGGATTCTGCGCAACTTCACCAATGCGATTCTGCATGATGAGCCGCTGCTGGCTCCGGGGGAAGAGGGCATTCACGGGCTGACCCTGTCCAATGCCATGTATCTGTCTGCGTGGACCGACAACTGGGTGGACCTGCCGATCGACAGCGAGCTGTTCTATGAGAAGCTGATGGAGCAGGTGGAGAATTCGACTTTTCAGAAAGCTCCGGTCAGCCAGAAAGCCCTTGATGTATCGGGTACCCACTAGATTAACTTTACTCTCTTACGCCAATTAAACTTATCTAGGAGTGGATGAATACAATGAACCGTTCAACGATTGCCGCCCAAATGTATACCCTGCGTGAATATACCCAGACGCCGGAAGCCTTGCGGGAGAGCCTGCGGAAGGTGAGCAGCATCGGGTACCAGGCTGTCCAGATCTCCGGGATCGGTCCCATGGACCCTAGGCTGGTGAAGGAATATGCCGATGAATTTAATCTGAAAATATGTGCGACACACGTTCCCTGGGACCGGATGGTGAATGATCTGGATGCGCTCGCTGCGCAGCATAAGTTGTGGGACTGCAAATACATCGGTCTTGGCTCGCTCCCTGCGGAATATCAGACCAGCCAGGAGGGCTACCGCACCTTCGCCAAGCTGGCTTCCGGCATTGCACGTACACTTAAGGAAGAGTATGGTCTGCAATTCGTTTATCATAATCATGATTTTGAATTTGAACGTTTTGACGGTTTGACCGGCATGGATGTGCTGCTGCAGGACAGTGATCCGGAGGTCTTCGGGTTCGAGCTGGATCTATACTGGGTTCAGGCGGGGGGCGGAGATCCTGTAGAGTGGATTCACAAGGTGGAAGGCAGAATGCAGGCCGTGCATTTCAAGGATATGACTATTCTAAACCGTAAGGCTGTGTTCGCTGAGATTGGCGAAGGCAATATGAATTATGGAGCGATTATTGATGCCTGCCGCAGGACGGGTGTGGAATGGCATATCGTAGAGCAGGATGTATGCCAGCGTGATCCGTTCGAGAGCCTGGAGATCAGCCTCCGGCATCTGCATTCCAGATTGGAGGTGCAAGCATGAGCCGCAAGGATGGAATGATGTATGCCCCGGTACATGAGGCGAAGCCAGTGGTGGGACCGGGTGAATTCGTAATCGCCGCGCTGGCACTGGATCATGGGCATATCTACGGGATGTGCAACGGGCTGGTAGAAGCGGGAGCCGAGCTGAAGTGGGTATACGATCCTGATCCCGAGAAGGTAAAAGCGTTCCAGAACAAGTATCCCGGCGTCAGAGCCGCACGCTCTGCTGAAGAGATTCTTGAAGATCCTGAGGTCCGGCTCGTAGCAGCAGCGGCCGTTCCTTCGGAGCGCGGTCCGCTCGGTCTGCGCGTGATGGCACACGGGAAGGATTATTTCACGGACAAATCTCCGTTCACTTCTCTGGACCAGCTCGCGGCAGCACGCCTTCAGGTGGAGCAGACGGGGCAGAAATACATGACGTATTACAGTGAAAGACTGCATGTAGAGAGCGCTGTCTATGCCGGTCAGCTGGTGCAGCAGGGGACGATTGGCCGTGTGCTTCAGGTCATGGGACTGGGTCCGCACCGGTTAAATGCACCCAGCCGGCCGGAATGGTTCTTCCAGCGTGACAAATACGGCGGCATTCTCTGTGATATCGGCAGCCATCAGATTGAACAGTTCCTCTTCTATGCGGGCTGCCGTGATGCCAAGGTACTGCACAGCAAGGTCGCCAACTACAACAATCCGGCCTACCCCGAGCTGGAGGATTACGGTGATGCTACGCTGGTTGGGGATAACGGGGCTACACAGTATTTTCGCGTGGACTGGTTCACTCCGGCTGGGCTCGGGACCTGGGGCGACGGACGGACGATCATTCTCGGTACGGAAGGCTATATCGAACTGCGCAAATACAGCGATATCGGCCGCTCCAGCACACCGGACCATGTCTACTGGGTAGACGGCGAGGGAGAGCATTATGAGCATGTGGCCGGGAAGATCGGGTTCCCGTTCTTCGGCGAGCTGATTCTGGACTGCCTGGAACGGACGGAGAAGGCGATGACGCAGGAGCATGCGTTCAAGGCTGCTGAGCTGTGTCTGGAGGCGCAGCGGCAAGCGGTGAATCTGACCCCGGATACGCTCAAATAGTTGCATTACAGCTAGCAGAAGATCGGAAGGTGGTTAAGATGAATACCAATGGAGCAGCGATTATCGGCTGTGGGGCGATTGCCCCGCTGCATGCCAGAGCCATTGCTTCGATAGAGAATGCGCGGCTGGTAGCCGTGGTGGACAGTGACCCTGTTCAGGCAGCACAGTCTGCTCAGGATTACGAATGTGAAGGCCTGACAGATTACAGGGAACTGCTGGAACGTGCAGATATCGGCATCGTCCATCTCTGCACGCCACATCATCTGCATGCCGGAATGGCGGTAGAGCTGCTGAAGGCCGGCAAGCATGTGTTAACCGAGAAGCCCATGGCGCTGGATGTGCCTTCGGCCCGTTTGATGCAGGAGGCGGCGGAGCATGCAGCGGGTCAGCTGGGTGTAGTGTTCCAGAACCGCTATAATGAACCTTCGGTGCGGATCAGACAAGTGATCGATTCCGGCAGCCTGGGCAGTCTCCTCTGCATGAAGGGTCTGGTGACCTGGACCCGGAGTGAAGAGTATTACACGCACAGTCCATGGAGAGGCCGCTGGGCTACGGAAGGCGGAGGGGTATTGATCAATCAGGCTATCCATACCCTGGATCTGCTGCAATGGTTCGGCGGTGACATTGATTCCGTGAAAGGCAGTGTTAGCACCGATGTGCTGAACGATGTCATTGAGGTTGAGGACAGCGCACATGCGTGTATCGATTTCAAGAACAAGGCACGGGGACTCTTCTACGGAACCAATGCCTATCAGGCCAATTCGCCGGTGGAGCTGGAGCTGGTCTTCGAGCAAGGGACCCTGCAGCAGCGCCGGGACAGTCTCTATCTGTGGAAGGATGGTCACGAGACGCTGCTCTGTGAGCCGCAGAACATCAGCAGCGGCGGGAAATCCTACTGGGGCACCGGGCATTCACGGTTAATTCATGACTTCTACGCCCACATCCGTGAAGGCCGCAGGTTCTGGATTGACGGTGCTGAGGGCATCAAAGCGCTCACACTGATTGCAGAGATTTATAAGTCCTCGGGGAGCCGTAATCTGGTCCCTCAGGTCTAGTATTCTTGAGCCGGCTGATGCCGGAATAGGCTGTCTCCTATGCAGAGGTTCTGCTTGGGGATAGCCCTTTTTGAAATATAGAATTTATAGGTTGCACACGATAAATTATCCTTCTATTTCTCGTTGAAACGGTACCGTCCTTTAAAAGGACGGCAAAGCCGTTTCCACTTGTGTTAGCCGCTATAGCTTAATCGCAAGCCAACATGCTTCAATGGTCTGCTGAATCTGCTGCTCGTTAAGCGGGTACTTTTCATCCAAATAGCCCTTGATCACAGCAGTCAATATCCCGTAGATCAGCTGATAGCACAGGCATACATTCATTTCCCGGATGATCCCCTGCCGCTGACCTTCTTCAATGATGGAGAAAATCTCTAAGGTGGAGGGGGCTGGCGTGTTCCGCAAATCCTCGGAAATATAGGGTGAGGAGCAATAGTTCTCAGTGAAATCAACCTCTTTGGGGTAGTGCAGCGAGTAGTTGGCTGTATTCTTCAGGAGGCTCTTCACACGCTCATAGATCGTTAATCCAGAGTCATAGCCGTTCATGACGAACTCATTTTTATGTATGCGGACTTTGAGGTACAGCTCATTGACCAGTTGCTCTTTGTTCTCGAAATAATGGTAGAATGTGCTGGAGCCGACATTGGCTCTTTTGAATATTTTAGCAAAAGTAACAGATTGTAAGCCCTCTTCAGTAATCAAATCAAGGGTTGCCTGAAGAATATCATCGCGTTTACCCATCATTACACCTCGTTACGGAAAAATCATTCTATAGAATAGTACAACTCCTGCAAGGAATTGTCAATTCACAGAATATGTATTCTACTCTCAAGTATCAAAAAGATAGATTTTGTGGTGAAATAGACAATAAGAAAGCTATTTATTAGTCATTATTCTGCAAAAAGGAATTTCCATTCCGAACACACTTGAAGTTTAATTATTCTCTTTCTGAACTATCAATAGAATAAACATTCTATTTCTTGAGTTTATCTAAGGGGCAGGCCTAGCGATCAAATTGACTTTCAGACCATTAGGCATTATCTTCAAGTACAGGGTTTAACAAGAGTCAGCACATGAGAGACAGGGAGTGGGAGATAGGCTATGGAACAGGCAATGTTTGCCGGAGGCTGCTTCTGGTGCATGGTTACACCGTTCGAGGAGCTGCCCGGCATTCACGGGATTGTATCAGGTTACGCCGGAGGAACGATAGAGAACCCTACTTATGAGCAGGTGAAGACCGGAACAACCGGTCACTATGAGGTGGTTCAGATCACTTATGACCCGGAGCTGTTCCCTTATGAACGGCTGCTGGAGCTGTTCTGGCCGCAGATTGACCCGACGGATGACGGCGGACAGTTCCAGGACCGTGGAACCCAGTACCGCACAGCAGTATTCTATTATACGGAAGAGCAGCGGCTGGCTGCGCAGGCTTCCCGGGAGCAGGTGGCGGTTAGCGGCAGATTTGAGCTTCCGGTGGTGACGGAGATTCTGCCTGCGCCTCATTTTTATCCGGCCGAGGACTATCATCAGGACTATCACAAGAAGAACCCGAAGCACTATAAAGAGGACCGCGAGCAGTCCGGGCGGGATACCTTTATTTCGCAGCACTGGTAGAAGCAGATACGGAATATTGAACGAAGAAAAGCCTATAACCACCTGATGTCTGGGGATTATGGGCTTTTTGTTATTTTCGCAGCACAAAACCAAAATATGGGAACCTAAATCCGAAATTCCAAGCCTACTAAATGGTGAAAAGCGCTACTATAATGATAGTTGTAAACGCATACATTAATAGGCAATTCTGGCTCTTATCCGGAGGAAAGGAGGGAAGGTCTCAGAGAGGCAGCTACTGAATACTGAACGGCCGTTAGCTTCCTGTGGTTCAAGGTAATGATTACAGCAGTACCACTATAATTCAGGAGGAATATGATGATGCCCAAAAAATGGCGTATGTCCATGCTTGTGTTCGTGCTTCTGCTCTCCTGCCTGCCCATGTTTGGCTCCAAGGCTGCCGCCGCCGATTATACCCAGGGGGTAGAACTGTCGGGCACTACAGCCACGATCTGGTTCAAATCCACAGTAAATACCAGTTGGGTGGATGTCCATTACAAGGTGAATTCCGGGACTCAAAGTAATTTCCGCTCAACGTATAACAACAGCAAAGCACGTTATGAGCAGGTGGTAACCGGCGTTGCAAGCGGCACAGCGCTTAGCTATTTCTTCACCTACAACAATGGAACGCCGGCCTATGACACCGGATGGTTCACCTATACTGCGGGAACAGCGCCGACTGCATCGCCTACTACACCGCCTTCCGGTTCTTCCGGCTCGATCTATTCCATTGCCGCCTCTTCGATTCCAACCCCGCCGAGTGGGGCCGTGTCCGTCAAGGTCATGAACGGAACGGGCGGAGCCTATCCCGACAACCAGATATATTGGGGTGTGATCGGCATCAATCCGGTCAATGGCAAATGGAGTTATCTGGATCTCAGCGGCAATCTGGTACCCATCTCCAATGCGCTTAATAATGCCTCCGGCCATCTGACCAAGAACGGGGTTAACTATGCCAACATCTATCACACAATTAATCAGGCTTCCTGGGTAACGCTGCCCAAAATCACCTCCGGCCGCATGTTCCTCAGTGTCGGCACACCGCTGTACATCAAGACTTATGATGACGGCTTTGCCGGGCCGGATATTGATAACCCGACCGATCCTAACCGTAATCTCTATTTCGACTTCGTCGAATTCACCGTAGATGCTACAGGCTATCACGGCAATACGACACGCGTAGATGCCTTCGGCTTCCCGATCCAGCACCGGCTGGTCGGCCTGTCGGGCGGCTATGATAAGACCGTAGGCGAGCTGGAATCAGAGACACGCGCCGGCATTTTCACCAAATACCAGAATGAAGTGCCTGCCGCCTTCAAGTCTCTTGCCACCGATCAGGCGCCTTACCGGATTATTGCTCCGGTCCATGGATCGTTTAGAGCCGGAGGGGCCAACGCGAATTACTTCGCAGGATATTCCAGCTATAGCACCCAGGATATTCTGCGCAATGACGGTTCGCTAATTGATGCCGCTACTTCCGCTGCGATCAACCGCCATGTCTACACCACTAGTAACTGGAACAACGTAGCGAACTATTACAATGCGGCTCCCGCCAACTTTTATGCGAAATTCTGGCATGACCACAGCATCAGCGGCCTGGCCTATGGCTTCCCGTATGACGATGTTAACGGCCAGGCAGCCTATCTGGAAGTCGGTGACCCCAAGGGCCTGATTATCCGCGTGGCCTGGTAAGCATGGAGCCGATGGCTTCCTGCAGCGCAGCTTCCTCAATCATCAGCAAATGAGGGATATCGTGTAGAGAGCCGGTCCTGAATATAAGCAGGCTGCCGACTCTCTCGCACGATTGAAGCTGGGAATACAGGGAAGGATCATCACCCAGCGAAGGGAAAACCACACTCGCAGGCACAGGCTCATATCCGGCAAAAGCCCATTCACCGATTCGTTCCATCGTTTCAGGATCAAACAAAAAGAACCGCTCATTCGTATTTTGCGTGATGACTTGACCGTTCTGAAGATAGAGCATGCCATACCCCGGATAATGGTCTTCTTCCTCATACTCATCATCGTAGTCCCCATCGTTCAGGCCCTGTTCCTCTAGCAGCTCCAAGGCTGGATAGGAGAAACAGGCATACACCTGCGCATCATTCTCCAAGGTGAACAGCTGACTGCCGTCAGGATGCCAAGCGGGTGAGAGATAACATCCCTGCGGGAACATCTCCCGGCTGCATAACCCGTCCTGCTGAATAGACAATTCATACACGGATATACCATCCTGACCGGCCGCAAGCTCCAGCGTTACAGCATCCGACCCGGGGATATCCATCAGCCGCAGGGCACTGTCACCGAAAGGATCTTCCAAGTCTAGTGAATGTGCCATCGTTCCGTCCCCGCTATGAAACACCGAAATCCGCAAATTTTCTTCATCCAGCCTATCTACAGACCAGATTAGACCTCCATCACGTGAGAAAAGAACACATACATACGCCCCGGCTTTGCTCCACAGCAAGCGGCCTGTAAAGTCTCCTGCGCCCATTGCCGCATCCTCCATAATGAAAGCCGCCAGCTCCTGCTCCTTGAATTGCCCTGAATTATAGCATCCTGAGGATGGAAAATAAACAGGAAGAAAGGTATGATAGATAGCAATTGCACAAGAGGGGAGCATCCGGGAGAGATGAAGGACAGCTTGAAGCACATCTTATTTGATCTGGACGGCACATTGACTGACCCCAAGGAAGGTATTACCAAAAGCGTGGAGTATGCGCTTAACCAATTCAGCATCGAGGTGGAGCATCCTGACCTGCTGATTCCGTACATAGGCCCGCCGCTATATGATTCTTTTATCGAAATTCAGGGCTTCACGGCGGAGGCAGCGGCACAGGCGGTGGAGTTCTACCGGGAGCGTTACCGGACGCTGGGGATGTTCGAGAATCATGTCATTCCAGGCATTCCAGAGCTGCTGGAGAGCTTGCGAGCCAAGGGGTTCGAGCTGTATGTGGCGACCTCCAAGCCGATCGTATTTGCGGAGGAGATTCTCCGACATTATGAGCTGGACGGGTTCTTCAAGTATGCGGCAGGCAGCAATCTTGACGGAACACGTTCGAAGAAGCGTGAGGTCATTCAGCATGTGCTGGAGGAGAATAATCTTCTTGCTTCGCAGTCGCTGATGATCGGGGACCGGGAGCATGACATTATCGGGGCAAAAGCCTGCGGTGTAGCTTCAGTGGGCGTGTTGTTCGGCTATGGTTCCGGGGAGGAATTATCGGCGGCCGGAGCGGATTATATTGCACCTGCGGTGAGTAGTGTGGAGGATATTATTCTGCGGTTGCAGCGGAATGAGCTCAATGAGTAAGGCCCATGGGTTGCGGGATTAAGGGACTAAAAGTTTAAAGAATTAAGCGATCAAACGGGAAGCGGATTTCAAGTTTTTTTCTGCGCGGTATTGACTTTTGACGAAGGCCGCGCGTATTATGTAACCAGCAACACTAAACCTAAGGCAATGACCAGAGACAGGATATCCCGTGAGGACTGACCAGAGAGAGAAGTGCAAGGTGCGAGCTTCTTACAGAGACCAGCCGGATGTTACCCCTCTATAGCCGTGATACTGAACCCTCCTGCTGTTAGCGAGGCTGTAAATGTCACCGCCCCATCCCCGTTAACGGATGCCATGAGGATTATACTGATCACGTTTCCGCCGAACAGCCGGAGGTGAAGTGACGTATAATCGAATTAGGGTGGAACCACGAGCTTAAGACGCACTCGTCCCTTTCCGGGATGAGATGCGTTTTTTTGTGTTCAAATATACTAATATAAACTCAAGAAATGGAGGCCATAATCATGGAGATTCAAGTGCAGCTGCCGGATGGAGCAAATAGGAGGTATTCGCGTAACACCACAATTGCGCAGATTGCGGAGTCGATTAGCGTAAGTCTGAGAAAGAATGCAGTAGCCGGCAAAATCGATGGCAGACTCGTTGACCTTGATTGTCCGGTTGAAGGGGACAGCCTCGTGGAGATCGTGTTAGCGGACAGCAGCGACGGGCTGATGATTCACAGACACAGCACAGCCCATGTGATGGCCCAGGCGATCAAACGGATCTATGGAGAACGGAACGTGAAGCTGGGCATTGGTCCGGTGATTGAGGACGGCTTCTATTACGATATAGATATTGCCCAGCCCCTGTCCAGCGAGGATCTTGCTGCGATTGAGCGGGAGATGGGGAAGATCATCAAGGAGAACCTGCCGATCCGGCGCCGGGTGGTGAGCCGGGAGGAAGCGGTGCAGTTCTTTGAACAGCTGGAAGAGCCGCTGAAGCTGGAGCTGATCCGGGATCTGCCGGAGGACGCAGTAATTAGCCTGTATGAGCAAGGTGAATTCACGGACCTGTGCCGAGGGCCGCATCTGCCCTCCACTGGCCGGATTAAGGCGTTCAAGCTGCTTAGTGTAGCGGGTGCCTACTGGCGCGGGGATGCTGACAATCAGGTGCTTCAGCGGATATACGGCACGGCTTTCCTGAGCACAGCCCTACTTGAGGAGCATCTGCACCTGCTGGAGGAATCGAAGAAACGGGATCACCGCAAGCTGGGTAAGGAGCTGGAATTGTTCATGTTCTCCGAGGAGGCGCCGGGCATGCCGTTCTACCTGGCCAAAGGGATGCTGATCCGCACAGCGCTGGAGGATTTCTCCCGCAAGCTGCAGCGTGCCGACGGGTATGAAGAGGTCCGCTCACCACTGATGATGAACCGCCGTCTGTGGGAGCAATCCGGACATTGGGATCATTACAAGGATGAGATGTATTTCACGAAGGTGGATGAGACAGATTTTGCACTGAAGCCGATGAACTGTCCGGGACACATGCTGATCTACAAGAACAGCCGCCGTTCCTACCGGGATCTGCCGATCCGCATTGCGGAATACGGCCAGGTTCACCGCCATGAATCCTCCGGCGCGTTGAACGGGATGATGCGGGTCCGTACTTTTTGCCAGGATGATGCCCATTTGTTCGTGCTGCCGGAGCAGATTGAGTCTGAGATTACACGGGTGCTGGAGTTGATCGATCAGTTCTATTCCATCTTCGGATTCGAGTACAAGGTCGAGCTGTCTACACGCCCGGAGGATTATATGGGGTCCGAAGAGCTCTGGGATCAGGCGGAGGAGTCGCTTGAACGGGTGCTGAAGAAGAATGGAATCGAATACCGGGTGAATGCGGGAGAAGGTGCTTTTTACGGACCGAAGATAGATTTCCATGTCCTCGATGCCCTGAAGCGGAGCTGGCAATGCGGTACAATTCAACTGGATTTCCAGATGCCCGAGAAGTTCGACCTGACTTACATTGGCGAAGATAACAACAAGCATCGTCCGGTTGTCATCCATCGTGCGGTGTTCGGCTCCATTGACCGGTTCATGGGTATTCTTACAGAGCACTATAGCGGAGCGTTCCCGCTGTGGCTGTCTCCGGTGCAGGTCAAGCTGCTGCCAGTCTCTGTGGTTCATGACGAGTATGCCGAGCAGGTCAGAAGACAACTGGCGACAGCCGGACTGCGGGTGGAGGTAGATTCCCGGAATGAGAAGCTGGGCTACAGAATCCGTGAAGCTCAGCTGGAGAAAATCCCTTATATGCTAGTGCTGGGAGATCAGGAGCAGAATGACGGAACAATCTCGGTACGAAGCCGTGCGGAGAACACATTATTCACACTGAACGCCCAGGAGTTCATTCAGCAACTGACAGCTAAGATTGACGGCTGGGAATAAATCGCTTCATATATAAAAGGTGAAAAGTATAATAGGTAAAAAGATATAGGGGGAAGTCAGTTGACAGCAATAGAAGCAGGCCAGCTTGCAGGCAACGTAATCCGGCTTGTGCCTTTGACGGAGGAGCATAAGCCTGAGCTTATGAAGTTGCTGCACCATCCGCTGATCTGGGAGTACACCTGGAGACGGATCAGCTCAGAGGAAGAGGCAGGACAACTGGTGGAGGCGGCTCTGGCGAATCAGGCGGCAGGCAAGGAGATTCCTTATGTGATGGTGGAGCAGCCATCCGGCCGGATCGTTGGGACTACGCGGTTGATGCATCTGGACCGCAGGCATCGTAATGCAGAGATCGGCTGCACCTGGATCTCACCGGAATATTGGAGAACTGCGGTGAATACGGAGTCGAAGCTGCTTTTGCTGCAATATGCCTTCGAGGTGCTGGGGCTGATCCGGGTGGACTTCTCCATTGTCAGTGACAATCTGCGCTCGCAGCGGGCCATTGAGCGGATTGGAGCGGCCTTGGAGGGCGTCCTGCGCAAGCATCGGATCACCGCTGACGGTACAGTTATGGACAATATGCTGTACAGTATTATTGATGAGGAATGGCCTGCGGTGAAGAAGAATCTGCAATATCTAGTGAATGAGAAATACAAATAGCGCTTTAACATAGAGGGGTCCCTGCGCGGGCTCCTCTATTTATTTTGCAAATAGCCATATCTATGAAAGATTGATATAATAGAATGACATGAGAATAGAAACATACATTCCCATTTTCCTTCACCCTGCGGTGCGGATTTGGGTTTATGTTATGTTGTGAGGGTGATGGGATGAAAGAGCTTATTAAGCAAGTGTTAGAAGGCAAGTTTAGAAATTCTCACACAGCCAGAAGCATAGTCAGGATTAAGAAGCTGGAAGAAGCAGTTACGAAATCTTTTGCTTATAATACAGACTATTATCAAGAAGGTGGACTCTCAGCGTTTGTCAGAGGAATTGAAGGACTATTAACAGAGGGATATTTGACCCCTATTATAAAGAAGACAAAGTATAGTTCTACCCATCTGGAAGAAGCCTATTGGCTCGCTGCACCTCCTTCCTCTCCGGCTAGATGGAGCGAGACGGCCATGATGCGGGTCATCGGCGCGAAAGGGCTGAATCTGGATTACTACCGGAATCATCCTGAAGCCCAGACGGTGGACACGTGGAAGTACATAGAACGGATATATGAATTTTTGCGAACAGCAGAGAATAGGGAGACGATTACTCGGGAAGAGCGCTCGCTGGAGCTTTTTGATCAGGAGAAATATTTGGCAGAATCGGAGGGGAAACAATTTCTGTCCAGACTGGGCATGAACTTAGAACTGCTCCGTGCCGAGATTGTACGTGAAGATTTCGAGGCACATCTGGTGCCGGATAGACCTATACTTTGTATCCTTATTTCAGAGAACCATTCCTTCTATCAATCTGCCAAAAGATTAATGGTGAAAGGTACGACAGTATGCGGCTTGCAGCCGGACATGCTGATCTACGGCGAAGGCTGGAAGATCGTCAGTAGTCTGTCTTATCTGGAGGAACGGGGGATCGATCTGTGTGAAGCGCAGCTGCTCTATGTGGGAGATATGGACAAGAAAGGCTGGGAAATCTACGGCAATCTGAAGCTCAGCTATCCCGAGCTGAACTTGAAGCTGGCATTGCCAGTGTATCGTTCCTTGCTCAGCAACGCCACTCGGTCGTACGATTATGTGAAAGAACAAACTGACTGTCCTCTGCCTCATCTGGAGCAGGTGCGTCAGGAGTTCTCTGCTATTCCGGGACTACTGTTGTGTATGAATACCCTGCTTACTGAGAACAAGAGGATTCCGCAGGAAGTCTTAAATTATGAAGTGATGGCGAGGTTGGCAAGAGGATGAACTGGAATGATTTCGGAGAACGAAATAAGCGGCTGAACCCCTTATGGAGTCTGGGCGCAGGCATGAATCTGGGTGAGCTACAGCCGTATAAGGAAATGATTGCGCTTAGTGTGCTGCTGCAGGTCTATTATCTGGAGCTGGAATCGAATGAACAGCGGGCGAGGGAGGACCTGGTGGATCTGGCCTGGAGCTCGCTTGAGCGCTTCGGCATAGCGAAGCTGGGCAGCCCGGAATCGGTCGAACGGCTGGTAGACGGACTGCTGTGGAGCGGCAGCGGCGGGGATTTCGAGGCCCATTATTATGATGACCACACCCGGCAGATCGGGGTCCAGAAATACAAGTATTTCACCGTGGACGAGGATGCTACGCGTATCAGCTGGGAGGAGAACGGGACTACTATTTACCGGCTCTCCGAGTATGCGATGGAGCTGATCTTCATGAGCCATGAGATTATCGACGAGTTCCAGGTCAGCATCAAGCTGCTGGAGATTCAGATGCATATCAAGCATGGACGGGTTACCCGGGCGATGCAGGATGTGAACGAGCTGATCTCACGTGTGCGCAAAATGACCCAGCAGCAGCAGGAGTACCGCAATGCGCTGCGCCGTAATCCGAAGCATATCTTCAGCGAATACGGCACCCAGCGGCATGAGCGTCTGGAGGAGATCCACCAACAATTTGACGAGGAACGCAAGCAATTCGATAATATACACCGTTCGCTGGCCCGGCTGGCCAATGATGAGAAGGATGTCATTGATTTCAATGAGCTGCGTCAGCTCTCCGAGCGGGTGGAGCTGTCCCGGCGGGTGCATGATGAGCTGGCCGAGGTCGTGCTGAGCATCTTCGAAGCGGAGACGAATCTGCGGCTGAACTTCCCGGAATTATTCTGGGGAGCAGCGGGCTTCAACTTCCGCACCCATGTGTGGGAGGAATGGGTGAAGCCGGAAGGGCTGCGGGACGGGGATAGCCTGGAGGGCCTGATCAGCGGGCTGTTCTCGCCCAGTCAGGATTTCATCTATCCGCTGGCTTGGGCTTGGGAAGAGCAGGAGGTCGGTTTCCTGCCCGAGGATACGCAGGAGGCGCTGGATGAACCCGGGGAAGATGAGGACATCCATTATGTACCTAAAGGCATTCCCTGGACTGAGGTATGCGAGCTGTGGCTGCCCGTCATAGCTGGAGTGGCTGCGCAAGGCTGCTTCACCTTCACTGCTGAGGCGTTCACGTTGCAGGAGCAGCGGCGCTGGGCGGATTGCCCGAATGCCGTGGATTTGTGGGTGCAATTTTTCCATACCGTAATTACTGTTGAGGCGCAGGATGCAGAGGGCCACGGCGTGGCGGACGAATGCCAGAAGCTGCTTCAGCGGCTGATGGCCGAACATCCTGAGCTTGAGACGCTGCGTGGCAAGCTGCTGCGTACAACTATCCGTCCGGGCCAACACGGGAGTATCCGCTTGCCCGGCCTTGAGATCAGCCCTTATACCATTAATATAGTAGAGAAGTGAGATGATACGGATATGAGTTATTCCTTAGAGCAAGTTCAGCAGGCATCGCGGCTGTTCTTCGACCTGCTTCGCCGCAAGGTGATGCCGCTGGATGATCCCGCTGCTGCCGAATGTCTGCAGGATACAGCTGCTTATGATGCCCTGCAATATGTAGCCAAAGAAGCCGGCTGCCGGATTATGAATTCCGGTCACCGCCTGCACCTGCTCGTGAGTCCGATCGGCTCCGGATTCGCCAGTAACTTCACTCAGCTGCGCAATAAATATTCACGGATTGAGCGCAAGACACATCTGCATATCATTAACGTTATTATCCTTGTCTTCCTGGCGGAGATGGATCAGGATGAGCAGCACTTCAAGCCGGGACAGGACAGCATGTCCTATATTCAGTTGTCGGATCAGGTATCCGAGCTGTTCCAGACCTGGGTTGGGATGGATGAGGAGGGCAGCTTTAGCAAGCAGTGGCGCCTGGATATCCAGGCGATGCACAAGGTGTGGACCAGCCTCTACATGCAGACCAAGAGCCAGGAGGAAGGCGATTCGCTCAGCCGGGGAGCCGGTTCACGGATCGGTCTGATTCATGAAGGCATGAAGCTGCTGGAGGAAGAGCATCTGGTGTTCATCTCCGAGAATGAGAAGCGGATATTCCCCCGTGAAGAGCTGTACGAGCGGATGCGTTATCTCTACCACGATGTGGACCGGTACAAAGAGCTGAAGGCTCTGGTTGGCCGCACACTCAGCGGACAGGAGGGTGAAGCCCATGCCGCGCATTGAGCGAATCCGCATCGCCGGACTCAAATACGAGAAGATGCTGAAGAAATATGAGGATATGATCCTCGATATGTGTAATGAAGAAGGCCCGGCCAATACCCTGATTACGCTGATGAACGGCGGGGGGAAGGGTGTTCTGCTGCAATCGATTTTCCAATTGCTGATGCCTAGAGCCGCATGGGGCAAGAATAATGAGAACCAGGTGGAGGCTTTTTTTCATAATCACAAAAAACAGCTGAAGCCCTACACCTTCCATGTAGCCATCGAATGGCGGCTCGACGATAAGGAACGGACGGAGTATATCACCACCGGGATCGCGATGACTGCCCAACATTCCATGGACCAGCTTGAGATCAAAGTGGATTATCTGCTGTACGCGCTGCTGAAATATGAGGAGACGGCTGAGCTTACACTCTCCACCCTGCCCTTATATGATCATGAGCTGAACAGTCCCGCGAGCTTCGAAGCGATTCAGCAGTTTGTGCGGGAGCGGCGGGGTGAGATTAACGTCTACGGCAGCAGCAGCTCCGATCTGAAGAAATACTATGCCTACCTGGCTGACCATGATATCCATATCGAAGAATGGCGTAATATGCGCAGAATCAACGGTGAAGAGGGCGGCATCAAGGGCTATTTCCAGAAAAATGACGCCTTCACCAATCATAATCTCTTCGAGCGGCTGATTATCCCGGAGATCGGTTCCAGTATGGGGGGGAGCCTGGGCGAGGATGAAGGCTTGCTTCAGCGGATGTTCGTGGATACCGCTACGGTTGCACAGCGGCTGCCAATGCTGGAGCAGCGTGAGCGGGCTTTTGCCGAGTTCACCTCTCTAGCGGCTCCTTTGTATGAAGCGGTGAAACTCGGAACGGAGGCGGACCTCAGCTTCCGGGAGACCGAGCGGCTAGGAGCACAGCTCTATACCGTTATTCATGATGAACTGAAGCAGGCGGAAGACAAGCGCCGCAGAAAGGCGGAAGAGCAGGCCGGACATTATCTGGAAGCGAAGACGCTCAGATTCGAGAGCGATAATCTGAATTATCTGCGGCTGAAGGAAGAGCATGACGGCAAGCAGGAGCACTTCAGAGTGGTCTCGGACAATCAGACACGGGCCAAGCAGCGTCTGGAAGAATCGAAGCAGAGAGAGAAGTCGCTGGAGGTCGCCCATTATCTGGCCCGGCGCAAGCTACAGCTCCGTCAGATGGAGCAGTGGCAGAAGGAGATTGAAGCCATCGAAGGGTCGCTTGCGATGAAGGAACGCCAAGAGGTAATTCAAGGCGCCAAGCAGGAGCTGCGGGTACAGTGGGAGCAGGTATACCGGCTATGGCAGGCGAAAAGCCTCTTCTACAGCGGACAGCAGCAGTCCCATGCAGCGGAAGAGCAGATTCTGCGCAAGGGCAGAGAGGAATTACTGCTTGAGCTTGGCAGGCTGGATGGGAAGCTGCAGGAATTAACAGCCATGATCCGTCAGTATACAGAGGATCTGGGCGAGTTCGCTTCCCGCCACGGGCAGGAAGCCGCCCACTCACCGGGAGCCGCTCTTCAGCGTACGCTGATTGCGGTCAGAGGACTGGCTGAGCAGATTGATGCCTTGAACGAACAGCGCAAGACCGCTGAAGACCAGAAGCTGCTCCTGCATACGCAGTATACCCGGCTGGCTGAGAAGCTGCTGGGGGCCGAAGCTCAGGCAGAGGAGCTGACCGGGCGAATCGAAGCGCAGATGAACAAGGAATCACAGCTCTGGTCACAGCTCGTAGTGCTGCTGGAGATGTACGAGGAGCATCAGCGCTTAGGCGCGACAGCTCTATTCGAAGCGAAGCCTCTAATCCAGGAGCGGTTCATCCGCAGGCTGGAGGATACCGAGCAGCAGACGAAGCGGCTGCGGCGGGATTATTATCAGCAACTGCTGGATGTTGAGCTGCAGCAGGAAGCCTACTGGCTGCCTAACCATGATATTGTAACGGTGAAGGATAGGCTGGATGCCCTCAAGATTAGTTCCATGACCGGCACCATGTATCTGAACGATCAGCCTTATCTGGTCCGCGAGGAGGAGCTGGAACGCCATCCGCTGCTTCCTTACGGCCTGATTGTCACGAAGCGTGAAGCGGCTAAGCTGCAGCCGGAGCTGCTTAAAGAGCTTCTGCTTAAGGCTCCGGTTCCGATCTTCGTGCGCGAGGAGATGGCGGAGGGCGGTAGAGACGCCTTCCTGCTGCTGGCGCATCAAGGGCCGCAGATGATATTGCAGCCGGATCATTTTCAGGAGTGGAAGCGGGGGATGGCCTCCAGACTCCGCGAGCAGGAGGAGGAGCTTCAGGCGGAGGAAGCGTATCTCGCCAAGCTGAGATCCGCCCGGCAGGAATATGAACGTCTGCATCAGGGCGAGCATACCGTAAGTCTGCGGAGCAGACAGAAGAGTGCGGAGACCCTGCTGCAGGAGCTTCGCAGCCAGCTGAATGAAATGAACGCAGAACAGGCACGCTATGATGAGGTTCTGGCTGGATTTTCCAGAGACCTGTCGGCTTGTGAAGCGGATAAGTCCGAGCAGGAGACCCGGGAGGCGGCTCTGCGGGAGTGGAGTGAGCGGAGCCGGAAGCACGAGCTGAACTATACAGACAAGCAAAAGTCTGTGGAGCAGAAGAATAATTTGAGCAAAGAGATTACAGTTAAGGATCAGCAACTCACCCGGCTGAAGGCGGAGATGGACAGCCTGGCCTTACAGCGCGAGAAATGGATCGGGGATGCCCGTTATTCCGTATTCCCGCGGCTGCAGAACTGGTTCCCGGATATAGAGTTCCCCGGTGAATCTGCGGGTGCGAAGGTTCAGGGTGCTGATGCTGAGGCGGATGCTAAGGCAGATGAAGCTGCTGCCGATGAAGTACTAAATGAGACGGTACAGGACAAGCTGCTGCAGTTGCTCAGTACGGTTGAGAGTCTTCAACAGTCGCTAAGCCAGAATGAGCTGGAGATCCGCACAAGAACAGCCCAGATCAAAGCAGCCAGAGAACAACTGGGCGAGCTGGAGGCTGCTGTGCAGCAGGTAGATGCTAGATGGCCGTCTGCCCCCGAGCCGCAGGAGTCACCGGATATGATTCAGTCCGCCAGAGTCCGCCAGAAGAGCGACACGATGATTCTGGACGAGGACTACCAACAGCTCCGTGATTCCTTCATCCGCTGCCAGACCGAGCTTGACAGCCTGCGCAAAGAGCTGGGCAAGTCCGAGAAGGCGATCAAGGAGAAGCACGAACGGACGGTAGAGCTGTGGCATGAGTCGCTGGAACAGAAGGAGGAAGAGATCAGTCTGCGGGTCCGGGAGAATGAGCATCTGCTGAATACCAGTAAGCAGGCGCTGGCTGCCATGGATCAATGGCTGCTCATTCTGGGCAATCAGAGCCGGATCATGGATACCCATGTCGAGAACCGTGTGCCGCTCCGGGAGGTGCCGGAAGAATTGCAGCTGAATGTACGGGAGAGCTGCGAGACGCTGGTGGAGGATTGGCTGCAGCGCAGCAAGGAGAGCCGCAGCCAGCGGGCAGATATCTCCCGCAAGGTGAAGGAAGAGAAGACTGAGCTAAGCGGAAAGGTGGCCAAGTCCGGCTGGAATGCGGAGCTTGAGACCAAGATTCAGGAACGCCTGAACAATGTTCACTGGGATGATTTCGCTATCGCCTTGCAGGTACTGGATTCCATGCTTCAGAGCTCGCGTGATCAGATGGAGAGCATCCGCAGCGATAAAGAGGATATGGAGCTGTCCCGCAAGCTGTGGGTAGGCCGGGCAGCCAAGCGTGTGGTGCAAATCGTTGATATTCTGAAGCGGATGGAACGCCGGATGATCATTCACAATGAGAACGGCCATGCCTTCCCGCTGGTTAAGCTGAATTACAAGAATATTAATGTTCCACGAACGACCGATGACATCGAACCGCTGGTCAGCGAATACTTCAACCGCTGCATCAGCAGCCTGCTGGAGCGGTTCCCGAAGATGGAGCAGGTTCCGGCTTCAGCCGTCAGAGAGCTGATTAACGATGGACGCATGGTGTACGCGGCGTTGCAGAACCGCTTCCCGGTGTTGCAGGTGTATAAGCCGGTGACGGAGAATTACTTCCTGTATGCCGCTCCCGAGGACTATCATTATTCCGATTGGGAGGTCATCAACCGCGGCGCGCTGGATGAGGCGGTAGGCAGCGGCGGACAGCGCCAGTCGGTTCAGCTGCTGGTGGCGATGATGATTATGACCCATAAGCGTGTTAACCGGGAAAATAAAGGCTGGACGGTCTTCCTGTACGATAACCCGTTCGGTGAGATGGTCTCGAATAACGTGCTTGATCCGGTCTTCGAGATCTCGAAGGCGCTGAAGTTCCAGTGGCTGATCGTCACGCCGCCGGAGCTGGTCAAGAATGATGTCAGCATCCGCTTCGGCGTGTATTGGCAGCTGTATTTTGGCGGAGATAAAGGGGATGCCCTGGATTCGACCCTGATCAAAGGCGGGCGCAAGCTGATCCCTGCTTCATTATTCTAGATAAGCTAACAAAACAAATCCAATAGACAGGTGGTAGTATGATCATGATGAATCTTAAATCGGCAACGAAATTAGCTAACGGTGTAGAAATGCCATGGTTCGGGCTGGGCGTCTTCAAGGTACAAGAGGGCCAGGAGGTTATTGATTCGGTCAAAGCAGCCATCAAGGCCGGTTATAGAAGTATTGATACCGCATCCGTATATGGAAATGAAGAAGGGGTCGGACAGGCTATCCGTGAATCGGGAGTTGCGCGTGAGGAGCTGTTCATCACCACCAAGGTATGGAATACAGAGCAGGGCTATGATTCTACGCTGGCTGCATTTGACCAGAGCTTAAGCAAGCTGGGACTGGATTATGCCGATCTGTATCTGGTACACTGGCCGATCCGGGCCAAATACAAAGACACCTGGCGTGCTCTTGAGAAGCTGTATGCGGACGGTAAAGTCCGTGCCATCGGGGTATCCAACTTCCAGATCGATCATCTGGAGGATCTGCTGGCAGATGCCGCCGTTAAGCCGATGGTCAACCAGGTGGAGCTGCATCCGCTGCTTAACCAGCTTGAGCTCCGCGAATATTGCAAGGCACAGGGCATTCAGATTGAAGCTTGGGCACCGCTGGCCCAAGGGCATCTGCTGGATAATGAGGTCCTGGCCGATATTGCAGCCCGACACAACAAAACACTGCCGCAGGTCATCCTGCGCTGGGATCTGCAGAACGGAATCGTGACGATTCCGAAGTCGGTCAAGGAGGAGCGGATTATTGCGAATGCCGATATTTTTGACTTCGAGCTGTCAGAAGGGGAGATCAGCCGGATCAACGGCCTGAACCGCGATCAGCGCTTCGGCTCTCACCCGGACCGGTTCAACAACGAGTAAAGGGCCCGGCGGTCTCTTTCGAATATTTGCTAGATTCGGACATACACATAAGAGAGATGGAACTATACGTCCATCCTGTGCGTAACCGATATAGTAATAGAAGAGATTTGAGAAGCCGGAGGGGTAACTATGAATCGTAAAAGTATACAAGCAGCACTTACCGCCATCCTGATGATTGTGCTTCTGCTGCCGCTGGCACCCGGGCGGGCGGAGGCTGCTGTTCCGAAACATTCAGAATCATTCTATGTGAATGACTTTGCGAACGTAATTGATGAGAAGACCGAGAATTACATGGTCAACTATGGGGTGAAGCTCTATCAGGAGACCGGGGCGCAGGTAGTGCTGGTTACGGTGAATTCGACGAACGGCGTCTCTATGGAGAAATATGCGACCTCGCTGTTCAATTCATGGGGAGTCGGCTCGGCGGATAAGAACAATGGACTGCTGCTGCTGCTCTCCATTAAGGACGATGATTACTGGGCCGTTCCCGGCAAAGGACTGGAGACTGAGCTGAACAGTGGTGTAATCTCGAAGATTCTCTCGGCATCGCTGGAGCCGGACTTCGCTGCCAAGAAGTATAGCGCCGGTGCTAATAAAACCTATGGCTCCTTCATTCAGAAGCTCGGCGGAAGCTACTCGGAAACACTAGGCACCCGAAGCTATGTCTCGGACAATGCCGGCGTCCTCCCGCAAGTCACCAAGGATTATCTGAACCAGTCTAGCAACCGTTACGCGGCTACCACCGGGAGCGGAATCTATGTTGTAACTGTTAAGAATACTGGCGGCAAAAGCCTGCAGGATTACACCTATGCGAAGTTCGCCGGTGTTGCAGCCGGACCCAGGGATGTGATGCTGGTGCTCGATATCGGCGGGGATAACTATCATGTGCTACAGGGCAAGTCGATCGACAGAGTGCTGACGAATGACCGGATCAGCGGGATTCTGAATACGGTGCTGGAGCCAAAATTTGCGGCAAAAGATTACGCAGGCGGCGCAACGGGGACAGCGAATGCCTTCTACAGCTTCTTCCTGGCCCGGGCAGATGCTGCTTCGGGAAAAGCCGCAGGCAGCTCCGCATCCGCAGCAGCCTCCACCGTCAGCAAAGCACCTGTGACAGCGAAGGAACCAGTGGAGCTGGTGCCTGTCTCCAGATCGAAGGGGATGATGATTCTCGGGATTTTCCTGGTTCTTGTCGCACTAATCAGTCTCGCGGCTGCTTCGCGCAACCGTTATGTTGCCCGTTACGGGACACGGATAAATCCGCATAACCCGCGCAATATCCGGCGCTACGGCGTCTGGACCGGCCAGCCTGGTTATGGCTACAGCCAGAGAAGAAGATACCGGCGGCCGCACCATCACTCCTCCTCGGGGAGCAGCTCATCCAGCTCCAGCAGCTTCTGGGGCAGTAACTTCGGGGGCGGTGGTTCTTCGAGCGGAGGGGGAGCGGGGCGGTATTCCTCGCGTGACGACGATGATGATGATGACAGAAATCATGGCGGTGGCGGGTCCTCCGGCGGCGGGGGAGCCGGCCGGTATTCCTCCAACGATGACGACGATGATAGCAACTCCGGGGGCGGCGGCAGTGCAAGCAGCGGTGGCGGTGTGGGCAGACACGGGTGAGCCTGGCACTCTAACCCGTTAAGGGTTAGGAGTTGTTCGTCCACATGCTGAAGTGCAACACGCACAGAATGGACAAGTGGGGGAAGCCGTGCAGAGATGCGCGGCTTTTTTTCAAAAGCACAGTGCAACTGGAAAGGAATGATTGACTTTATGAGTACTTCTATAAGGGTCCGCCGGATGAAGTCCGAGGACATTACATGGATACATGAAGGGCTGGCCCCGCATGATGTCAGCAAACCGTTAGCGTATATTGAACAGTGTTGGAAGGAAAACGAAGGGGAGAAGCGGCTTACGCTCGTAGCCTTTCGTGAGGATGAGTTTGCAGGCTGGGGACATATCGTGTATACCTCAAACTATCCTTATTTTGCAGAAAATCATATTCCAGAAATTCAGAATCTCGATGTGATCTCTACCTTACGAAAACGCGGCATAGGGAATGTGCTGATGGAAGCCCTCGAAGCAGAAGTGTTCGCTACATTCGATACGATTGGAATTGGGTTTGGACTGTATGCCAGCTACGGTACTGCACAACGGCTGTAGACCAAACGCGGCTACATTCCGGATGGCCGGGGACTCATGTATGACAACCTGCCCGCTGTTCCTGGAAGCCAGGTTCGGGTGGATGATGAGCTTACGCTATACTTGACAAAATCAAGGTAGAGCACGAATTACCATTACTATAGCGGTAGTCAGGGATATTAATGTCCGGGCTGCCGCTATTAGGTTTTTTTAGATTTCAGCATCATAGCGTGCCAAAAAGTCAGGAACCCATTGAGGATTTGTCATAAGCGCCACCGATTCATTCTCTAATTCCTCAGCCAGCCCATCGTCGGTCATGGATACAAAGAAGGTAATGTCCTCTTTGGTTTGATTATATTTTGTGAATAAATCTTCCTTGGTTTCATTAACAACCTTGGCAATGATTTTGACCATTTCATCTTTATATTGGTATACATTATCCTCTGCATATAAAAAACGGCTGATATGATTGAAATGCGAATGCTCTCCATATTGAAATTCGGAAATTCCCCATTTGTAATAAAGCTCTGTTTCAGCATCATCACATAAGCCTTCACTTGTCATATCGGCAATATGTCTGGCAAGTGATTGCTCTGTATTGACAGCAAGGAACAGAGTGACAAAGTCGCTATCCGTCCCGACTGCACAGACATATACCTTCTCATGTGCTACTTCCTCTAAAATAGCTTCAAGGTCAGCCACAAAGCCCTCGCGAATCCGTTGTTCAAATTCAGTTAGAAAATCGTTCATTATAACCCTCCTTATATTACGAAATGGTTTTAATTCTGTTCGTGCGAGTGCTTGCATCTCTATTAATTCAGAGCCGTTCATACCCCAGCCGGTTTGTCCTAAGGTTAGGTGAGGAAGGTAGCTGTCCAGCTCAAAATAACGGGCGATAAGCTCTGGTGACGGTGAAACGGCTCTTACAACTCTGTTATGTAACTCTGATAAATGCTGCGAACGAACGCCTAAACCTATGACAGAATCTCCTATACTTATCGGAGCATTCAAAGATAACTCAAGCGGCGAACATGAGGAACAAACTCTTTTCACGTGCTGCAACCACTCTAAATCCTGATATAGTCCGCCCTGAGCTACTGCATTCAAGCTCCTCTTTTCCTTTGTATCCTTATGCTTAGGATATAACTTCACTCTACCATAAATTAGAAGCAACTTTACTAGTTTACAGTTTCTGGACAGAGTTAAACAAACTGAAACTTTTAAATCAGAGATTTCGTCTATCATGGAAGTTGTGAGTTTGTAGACTTAACCATTATCAGTATGTTAGGGAGGATTTCAGAAGTGAGCTCTTTACCACAACGTTCTACTGTCCGCAAGAAGAAGAAGCCAGCGCCGAAGCGCAAGAAAAGAGGTTTCTTCCGTACACTCTTCAGGGTGTTCATGGTCTGTTTCATTCTAGTTATAGCAGCCGGAGGCTGGCTCTATTTCGCACCGTCGGCCAAGAATACGCGCTTCCTGATCGCAGATACGCTGATTACAACTCAACACCGGCACTGGGCCAAATATATTATCGGCGAAGAGGAACTGAAGCACCGCGTCAGTGATTATACCAAGCGCTTCGAGGAGATGGGCGACGAGGTTGATACCCATGAGATCAAGCCTGAGCCTGTAAAGGAAGCTGAGCATACACCGCTCGTCCAGATTGAAGAAGTCACGGGCAGCGGCTATAGCGGCTATGTCATGATTGTGAACGACCCCAAGAAGGTACGCCTGGGTGTACCGGGCAAAATCGGCTCCGGAGAAAAGGTATCCAGCATGGTGGCACGGACGGGGGCTATCGCCGGGGTCAACGGCGGCGGCTTCGCCGACCCGAACTGGAAGGGCAATGGCTTCAAGCCGATCGGGCTGGTGATCTCGCAAGGGAAGCTGTTCTACAATGGACTGGGCGGCAAGAAATCCACGCAGATTGTCGGCATCGATAAGGAAGGCAAAATGGTCGCCGGTAACTACACTCTGGATCAGCTCAGCAAGATGGGGGTGCAGGAGGCGGTTTCTTTTCAGCCACGGATTATTGTGAACGGTAAAGGCCAGATTAAGAATGCCGCCGAAGGCTGGGGCATCGCGCCAAGAACAGCAATGGGCCAACGGGAGGACGGTGCGCTCATCTTCGTAGTCATTGACGGACGGCAGCCGGGCTACAGCATCGGGGCGAACCTGTATGATGTGCAGCAGATCATGCTGAAGCATGGTGCGGTCATCGCGGCCAATCTGGACGGGGGATCTTCGACGGTGCTGGTGAAGGACAATGAGATTGTCAACAAGCCCTCTTCGCAGTATGGGGAGCGTTACTTGCCAACAGCATTCCTGGTATTCGATGACCCCGAGAACGCGAAGATCAAGAATATCTGGGAAGGGCTGGACCCGTCTAAGATCGACGCAGGCAAGAAGCGCAGCCAGTAACATCCGCTAGGCAGCCTGCTTCAATAATCTATAGTAGATCAGACGCGGCAGGTGTGCTAGGATAACAAGTAAATTCTTATTTTGCTGAACCTGCCAGGTGAAGTCCTTGATCGGAGGGGGAAAAGGTTTGACTTTGCAGCAGCTCCGCTACGCGATTGAGATTGCGAACAGCGGTTCTATGAATGAAGCGGCCAAACGGTTATTTGTGTCGCAGCCCAGCCTCTCGAATGCTATCAAGGAGCTGGAGAGCGAGCTTGGCATCACGATTTTTGAACGGAATAACCGGGGGATCAGTATCTCTGCGGAAGGCATGGAATTCCTGGGCTACGCCCGGCAGATTATTGAGCAGACCGAATTCATGGAGAACCGCTATACCGGCAAGAAGCGCAGCCCGATCTATTTCTCGGTATCTACACAGCATTATGCGTTTGTTACGGATGCTTTTGTGAAGCTGATGAAGGAGAGCAAGGTGCAGGAATACAATTTCAGCCTGAGAGAGAAGCAGACCTATGAGATCATCGAGGATGTGCGTACCCTGCGCAGCGACATTGGGATTCTGTATATCAATGAGAGCAACTATAAGATCATGAACAAGCTGTTCAGTGACGGGAACCTGAAGTTCACTCCGCTGTTCAATACGAATCCGCATGTCTATGTGCGGGCAGGGCATGTATTGGCTGCAAAAGAGTGGATCACGGCGGAGGACATTCATCCATATCCTTACATTACTTTTGAGCAGGGGGATAACAATTCGCTGCATTTCTCGGAGGAGATGCTTAGCTTCACGCAGATTGAGAAGAATATTAAGGTGACCGACCGGGCCACGCTGACTCATTTGCTGCTCGGAAGCGATTCGTATACCGTAGGGACCGGGATTATGGCCTCTGAGGTTGACGACGCCGGGCTGATCACGATTCCTTTTGACAGCAAGGAAGTGTTCTCAGTCGGCTGGATTGCCCATAAGGACCGCAAACCGAGTGAGATTATGTCTACATATATCGATATTCTGAATGATCTGGTGTCGGGTAATGTTTTCGAGCTTGAATCTTTCTTACTATAAGAGCAGGAGGGACGTATGAGCAGTCCAGTTATCGGATCGACTAGAAACGCACCACCCTTCCGCTACGACATTGTCGGGAGCTTCCTGCGTACAGAGGAGATCAAGAATGCGCGCAGCCTGCATGCAGAAGGTGAACTAACTGCGGGACAGTTGGCGGAGATTGAGAATATTGAGATTGGCAAGCTGCTTCAGCAGGAGAAGGCGCTTGGGCTGAAGGCTGTGACCGACGGTGAATTCCGCCGTTCCTGGTGGCATCTGGACTTCTTCCTCGGGATCGAGGGGACAGGCAAGATCACTCTTGGCGGTACTCCCGGCGCTACCAAAGAACAGCTGAACCGCGCTGAGAGCTTTAGAATTACCGGTAAAATCGCCTTCGGAGACCATCCTATGGTCGAGGAATTCCGCACCTTGCAGCAAATGGCCGGAGAGACGCTGGCCAAAATGACGATTCCTTCCCCCTCTTTGTTCCATTTCGTGCAGGAGTATAACGGAAACGAGATTTATTCCGATACCGAAACGCTGTACGGAGACATCATTCAGGTGTACCGGACGGCGATTCAGGCCTTCTATGATGCCGGCTGCCGTTATCTGCAGCTGGACGATACCACCTGGGGGACGCTGTGCAGCGGCAGACATCGTGCTCATCTGCGCAGCAGGGGCGTTGACCCGGATAAGCTGGCAAAAGATTACGTCCGGCTGATCAACGAGAGCATTGCCGGCCGCCCGGCGGACATGACCATTGCCCTGCATGTATGCCGGGGCAATCTCCGCTCCACCTGGTTCGCCGCCGGCGGGTACGGGCCGGTCGCCGAGGAGCTTTTCTCGAATACGAACGTGGACGCGTTCTTCCTCGAATACGACAATGAACGCTCCGGCGACTTCGAGCCGCTGCGCTTCATCCGGGACCAATTCGTTGTACTGGGACTGGTGACAACCAAGCATGGTGGCCTGGAGAGCAAGGAGCAGCTCATCGCGCGTATTGAAGAAGCTGCACAATACGTAGACATCAACAAGCTATGCCTAAGCACACAATGCGGTTTCGCCTCCACGGAGGAAGGCAATATTTTGACGGAAGAAGAGCAGTGGGATAAGCTGCGGCTGGTGATTGAGACGGCGAATGAGGTTTGGGTGTAGCGTTGGATTAGTGGGGATGAATTGAGTGGGGAGGATTGCCGGGGGCGGCGATCCTCCTTTTTGTATGGCTCTAAGCAGCGGCCGGATAATAGGTGGATTTCATCCACTTGCTGATGAAGGAACAGACTTTGTTGGGGCAGCAGTTGGATAAATGACACTTAATTTCTCGCATATTATGCCGTAGCGGCCTATCCCGATGCAGTAGTTGCTGTTTTTCAGACTGTTGAAAAAGTCTTTATTTCACACGACACTGCGTTAATCTGGTATAATATAGGTAACTTTATTTGGAAAGCGCGGTGTCTTATGTTAAACGAAAAGG